>CADAUB010000020.1 GCA_902790965.1 uncultured Eubacteriales bacterium
GCGACGGATACGGAAGTCTTCGAGGGTGATATCCTGATCGATGGCGAAAAGATCGCCATGATCGGGAAAAACATCGAATGCGCTGATGCCGAAGAGATAGACGTATCAGGTTGCTATGTGCTGCCCGGAGCGGTAGATGTACATACTCATATGGATCTTGATGTCGGCATGGCACGCGCCATAGATGACTTTTATGATGGCACAGTTGCCGCAGTCTGTGGAGGCACCACTTCCATAGTCGATCACATGGCTTTTGGACCAAAGGACTGCAGCCTATGGCATCAAGTAGAAGAGTATCACCGGCTGGCCGATGGTAATGCGGTCATAGATTACGGGTTCCATGGCGTTATACAGCATCCTGTAACGGATGAGAGACTTGCAGAACTTAAAGAGATCAGGGATAAAGAAGGCATCACGAGCTTCAAGATATACATGACATATGACTACGGGCTCAGTGATGACGAGATATTCAGGGTGCTTCGTGCGGCAAAGGATGCGGGTATAGTCATAACCGTGCATTGTGAGAACCACGGAGTGCTTACTTTATTGAGAAAGGAATTCATTGAACAGGGTCACGGCGAGGCAAAGTATCACCCTCTCAGCAGACCGCCTAGGGTAGAGGCTGAGGCTGTCAACAGGATGATCCATCTTGCCGCGCTGGCGGGCGATGCTCCTCTTTACATAGTGCATCTTTCGAGCGCTGAGGGGCTCCATGAAGTGCAGAAGGCCCGCTCTGAGGGAAGGCCGAATCTAGGCGTCGAGACCTGTACACAATATCTGATACTTAATGACAGCATGTATGATGATCCTGCTGAAGGCCTCAAGGCCATAATGTCTCCTCCGCTCAGAAAGGACAGCGACAGGGAAGAACTCTGGGCTGCCCTGTCTGAAGGCGGCATCATCGATACAGTCGCAACTGATCACTGCCCGTTCCATTTCAAGGAGGGCAAGGCCGAAAAGCAATACGGCAAAGATGATTTCACAAAGTGTCCAAACGGCGCTCCAGGAGTTCAGGAAAGATTGATGCTCCTGTTCTCCGAAGGCTTTATGAAGGGAAGGATCAGCCTGCCTCAGGTGGTCAGTTACAGTTCTTCCTCTCCATGCCGCATGTTTGGGCTTTATCCCGCAAAGGGCAGTCTTGAGCCTTGCTCAGATGCCGATATAGTGATCATTGACCCAAATAAGACTACAAGGATCGATGAAAGCTATATAAAGGGTGCGTCCGATTATTCATGCTATGACGGTATGGAACTTAAGGGCAGGATCGAAAGGGTGTTCCTGCGCGGGCGTGAGATAGTAAAGGACGGAGAGTTCCTCGGAGAGCGTGGAGACGGGCATTATCTGAAACGCGACAGAAGCATACTCGCAAAGTAAAGATAAATCCTAAAAGCCGTTGCAAATCATGCGCAAAGGTATATAATAAAAATAATTTATGGGCAAAAAATTTTTTTAAGGAGGACTTATGGCTAATATTATTCAGGAATACATAGATAAGCTTGACAAGCTTGATGTCAGCAAAATGTATGAAAATGATTTCTTCCTGACATGGGAGAAGACAGATGACGAGATCGCCGCAGTATTCACAGTAGCGGATGCTCTTAGACGCCTCAGGGAGAACAACATCTCGACTAAGATCTTCGACTCCGGGCTTGGCATTTCGATATTCCGCGACAATTCCACAAGGACCCGCTTCTCGTTTGCGAGCGCATGCAACCTGCTCGGTCTTGAAGTACAGGATCTCGATGAAAAGAAGTCGCAGGTGGCTCATGGGGAGACTGTTCGCGAAACAGCTACAATGATCTCTTTCATGGCTGATGTTATAGGCATTCGCGACGATATGTATATCGGTAAGGGCAACGCTTATATGCACGAAGTCATCGACTCTGTAACACAGGCTAACAATGACGGAGTGCTTGAGCAGAAACCGACACTCGTTAATCTGCAGTGCGACATTGATCATCCTTCACAGACTCTTGCTGATGCGCTCCACATCATCCATGAGATGGGCGGAGTTGAGAACCTCAAAGGAAAGAAGATCGCAATGACATGGGCATATTCTCCTTCATACGGCAAGCCGCTTTCAGTACCTCAGGGTATTATCGGACTTCTTACCCGCTTCGGAATGGATGTAGTACTTGCTCATCCAGAAGGATACGAAGTTATGGAAGATGTAGTAAAGGTAGCTGAGAAAAATGCCGAGGAGGCTGGCGGCAAGTTCACCATCACGAACGATATGAAAGAAGCCTTCAAGGACGCCGATGTCGTATATCCGAAGAGCTGGGCTCCTTATATAGCGATGGAAAAGAGAACAGATCTTTACGGCAAGGGTGATTTCGATGGCATCGACAAGCTTGAAAAAGAACTTTTGGCGCAGAATGCGACTCATCAGGACTGGGTGGTCGATGACAGCATGATGGAACTTACCAAGAACGGTCTAGACACACTGTACATGCATCCGCTCCCAGCAGATATAGAGGGAGTTTCCTGCGAGCACGGAGAAGTCACCGCTGAGGTGTTTGACCGCGCAAGGGATTCTCTTTACAAGGAAGCTTCAAACAAGCCTTATGTGATCGCGGCGATGATATTCCTCGCGAAGGTAAAGGATCCTGTAGCTGCACTGAAGGCACTTGAAAGTGCCGGTCCAAGAAAGACTTTTAAGTAGAACAGAGGTTGGCATTGATATGGATAAAAAGAAAGTAGTTGTTGCGCTCGGAGGGAATGCTCTTGGCAAAAATCTGCCAGAGCAAATGAAGGCCGTGACAGAAGCTGTCAAGCCGATCGCCGATCTCATCGAAGAAGGCCATGAAGTCGTGATATCGCACGGCAACGGGCCTCAGGTGGGAATGATCTCCGAGGCCATGATGTTGCTCACAAGGTCAAACCCTGAAAAATACGTTCCTTGCCCGCTATCAGTATGCACTGCCATGAGCCAGGGCTACATCGGCTATGATCTTCAGAATATGCTGAGAGAAGAGTTGGCAAACAGAGGGATCACAATGGACGTAGCAAGCTGCCTCACACAGGTGGAAGTGGATCCTAATGACCCTGCATTTGATAATCCTACAAAGCCTATAGGCGCTTTTCTCACAAAGGAAGAGGCTGACTCCCTCGTTGAGAGCAGGGGCTATACGGTCGTAGAGGACGCGGGCAGAGGTTATCGCAGAGTTGTGGCAAGTCCAAAGCCTAAGGCTATAGTCGAGATAAACACTATCAAGGCTCTGTCTGACACCGGCCATGTGGTTATCGCAGCCGGAGGTGGCGGTATACCGGTATTCCACACCGAAAAAAATCATCTCAAGGGCGCGGCTGCCGTTATAGATAAAGACTTCGCCTCTGAACTTCTGGCTGAACTGCTCGACGCAGATTATCTGATCATACTGACAGCTGTTGAAAAGGCTGCCATCAATTTCGGTAAGCCTGATCAGAAGTGGCTCGATGATCTCTCGGTAGATGAGGCAAAGAAATACATCGATGAAGGGCAGTTCGCAAAGGGCTCTATGCTGCCAAAAGTAGAAGCAGCAGTGAAGTTTGCATCCTCAAAACCGGGCAGAGTGGCTCTGATCACTCTCCTTGAGAAGGCGAAAGACGGCATCAACGGAAAGACCGGAACAAGAATACACGCATAAAAAAACGCTCCCATAATGGGAGCGTTTGTAAGCTCTTATTTGCCGGTCGATCTTATTTCGTCAAGGTAACTATACAGCGTATATGTGGATATGCCATAGTACTCGCATACCTTCGGGCCCGACTTGGTGATGAGGAAGGCACCGCTGTCATCAAGGAATTTTATGGCACGCATCTTCTCATCCTTGGTCATTAGAGCCGTAGGCTTGCCTATGATGCGTTCACTCTTGCTGAGAAGATCTTCGAGAAGATCTGATACATGAGTCACGATCGGCTCCGGTTCATAGCTTTGATTGTCATTTCCGCTGTTGAACGCGTGAAGAGAATTCTCGAATGCGATCAGGTTGCTGATATCATAGTTTATACCCATAATGCCGATCACGTTGCCGTCAACATCGCGGATATATACCGAAGTCGATCTCAGTACTCTGCCATCGGAGGTGCGCGTTAAATATGCGATCCTGTCCTCAAGGGCAGATGAGTCATCCTTTAGGGCCTCGAGCACTATACCTGAAGGGCCGTCGCCTACGGTGCGCCCCGTGACATGACCATTCTCTATATAGATAATAGAGTGATCGGTGTTCTTGCCGCGAAGGTCATGTATAACGACTTCACAGTTCGACCCAAACTGGCCCGCGATGGCCTTGGCAAAGCGTATTGAGGATTCAAAAACATTGTTATTCTTCATAAGCATATTTTAACAATAGTTTTTACAATGAACAATAATAGTTTTTATTGAGGAGGAGTCAGATGATACCTGATTATGTAGAAATTAAAAAAGAAGCAGAAAAATACGGTCCGGAAATCAGCAGATTTCTGAGAGACATGATCTCGCATCCGAGCGAGAGCGCCGAAGAGGGCGAAGTCGTAGCCTGCATCAAGGCAGAGATGGAGAAGCTCGGCTATGACAAGGTAGAGGTAGACGGCCTCGGCAATGTCATAGGCTGGATGGGCGACGGAGACAAGATCATCGCCATCGATTCTCATATCGACACAGTAGGTATCGGAAACATCGACAACTGGACAGACGATCCATACAAGGGCTATGAGACCGACGACATCATCTACGGCCGCGGCGGCTCCGACCAGGAAGGCGGAATGGCAAGTGCAGTATACGGCACAAAGATCATGAAGGATCTCGGGCTCATTCCTGAAGGCTACAAGATCATGGTAGTCGGCTCCGTAATGGAAGAGGACTGCGACGGAATGTGCTGGCAGTACATCGTGAACAAGTACTTCGATGGTCCTGAAGATGCCAGAAGCAAGATCGACTTCGTTATCTCGACAGAGCCTACAGACGGCGGAGTCTACAGAGGACACAGAGGCCGTATGGAGATCAGAGTAGACGTTAAAGGAATTTCGTGCCACGGCTCAGCACCTGAAAGAGGCGACAACGCTATCTACAAGATGGCGGACATCATCGATGAGGTAAGACAGCTGAACAACAACGGATGCGACGACAGCACAGCTATCCGCGGACTGGTAAAGATGCTTGATCCAAAGTTCAACCCTGATCACTACGAAGACGCAAGATTCCTCGGACGCGGCACATGCACGGTATCACAGATATTCTACACATCGCCAAGTCGCTGCGCAGTAGCAGACTCCTGCGCTATCTCGATCGACAGAAGAATGACAGCCGGCGAGACATGGGACAGTTGCCTCGAAGAGATCAGACAGCTCCCGAGCGTAAAGAAGTATGGCGATGACGTAAAGGTATCGATGTACATGTACGACAGACCGTCGTGGACAGGCGAGGTATATGAGACTGAGTGCTACTTCCCTACATGGATCAACAAGGAGAACTCCGCTCACGTAAAGGCTCTCGTAGATGCTCACAAGGCACTCTTTGGAGAGAAGAGGATCGGATCGCCTAGCGCGATGCACCTCAGAGACGGACGTCCTCTCTGCGATAAATGGACATTCTCGACTAACGGAGTATCCATCCAGGGACGTTACGGTATACCTTGCGTAGGCTTTGGCCCTGGAGCAGAGAGCCAGGCACACGCGCCTAATGAGATCACATGGAAGAAGGATCTCGTGACTTGCGCAGCTCTGTACGCAGCAGCTATCGCCCTCTATCCTGATGAGGAGAAGACAGGCGATGTTAGCCAGTTCACTGCCGGAAAGACTGATAACGATATAAAATAGATACGATGCCCGTAGACTCCTATAGAAAAGAGGGGACCGATGAACTGCATAAAGATCGCAAGCCTTCAGACGAAGGTCTATGAAGACAAATATGAGAACATAGAAAAGCTGGCGGAAGTTATCGCTTCTGGCGCTGCAGATGGGGCAGACATTATCAGCCTTCCTGAGATGTGGAACTGCCCGTATCAGACAGAGAACTTTCCTGTCTACGCTGAGCCTGAGCAGGGTGACAGCTGGCTAGCGCTTTCGACCATCGCGAGGAAGAATAACGTATACGTGGTGGGCGGCACTGTCCCGGAACTCGGTGAAGATGGCAATGTATACAATACCAGCTATGTATTTGACAGAGAGGGAAGGCAGATAGGAAAGCATCGCAAAGTGCATCTCTTTGACATCTTCGTCCATGGAGAGCAGGTGTTCAAGGAATCGGATACTCTCACAGGAGGCGACACTTTCAGCATCTTCGAGACCGAGTGGTGCAGTATGGCGGTCAACATCTGTTTCGACATCAGGTTCCCTGAGAGCTCTAGGATACCTGCGATAAACGGCGCGAAGGTGATCTTCAACCCGGCATCGTTCAACATGACTACAGGGCCCGCGCACTGGGAACTCGGGTTCAGGCAAAGAGCGATAGAGAATCAGGTCTATATGGTAGGCACTGCTGCCGCTCAGGATCCTGAAGCTGGCTATATCGGATATGGCCACTCGATCATCACAGATCCATGGGGAAAGGTAGTGATGCAGATGGACGAAAAAGAAGGAAGTACTGTTACCGAGATAGATCTTGATTATATCGAGGAGGTAAGAGCAAAGCTTCCGTTCATGTCGGCAAGGCGCACGGATATCTACTCGCTCAAGCCAGCAGACAACGATTGAAGTTGAAATTTTGAGCCTTTAGGTTTATATTGATTTCGAACGGAGGGGCTTAAAATGGCAAGCAATAAAGCAAAAATCAGAAATGCACAGGCAGGCGCCGATCTTCATCTCGGCAGAGTTCTGATCAAGATAGTAGCTGTTGGATTTGCCGGTGGCGTTGCTCTTATCGGAAGTGCTAAAGCTCTCGGTGAGAAGCTCGAAGATAAGCATGTTAAAGACTTCGAAAAGCGCGAGGCAGAAAGAGAAGCTGCTAAGGAAGATGTAAGGCGCATCATGAAGAATTCCGTCGAGGCGGAATATGATTCGGGCGAGAATATATCGGAAAGGTAGGGGTAATCAATGGATCAGTTATTGGCAGCAGCACAGGAAAACAGTACGGCTAATACGGGAATGTCTACTATTTGGTTTATCATCGGGGCTATCGGCCTTTGGAAAATGTTCGAAAAAGCCGGTGTCGAAGGCTGGGCAGGCCTGATCCCATTCTACAGAGACTACAAGCTTTGCGAGGTAACAATGGGAAGGCCTTGGTTTTGGCTCAGAGAACTTTGGGTGGTAGTGCCGTTTGTAGGATGGATCCTGGCTCTTTATTATAAGTATCAGATCGGAATGGCAGTAGCCAAGTCTTACGGAAAGCCTGAAGGCTGGGCATGGGTCTATATGTTCCTGGACGCTGTTTTCTACGCGATCACAGGCCTCGATGATTCTTCATATTACGGAATATATGGAGGCAATGATACGCGTACAGGTGAGGCTCGCGAGGCAAAGACAGTAGACTTCGATGTACTGAAGGACACACCTCCTGTAGAGCCTGTAGTTGAAGAAGTCAAGGCTGAGCCTGTAAGCGAAACCGACGTAGAATTCGACTTCAATCAGGACGATGTGGCTGAGTAGAAGGGGCGTGGAAAGCATCTTCATCCCATTTAAAGACAAGAAAAAGGGAGCGGCTTTGTGCCGCTCCTTTTAGGTTCTATAAAAACTGTTGAGTCGTATGTATTCGTTGGTGAGGTCGCAGCCGAAGGCTTCTGCTGACCCGCTGCCTTGCTTGAATGTGATATCTACGATAGTCATTACTCCATCAGTTTCGATGCGGCAACTTACATCTGAGAAATCTGCAGTGCTTGCTACAGAACCTGCGGCCGAAAGCACGAGTGCTTCGGAAAGAAGGCCGTGACCAAGAGCCGCCTTTACGCTGCTTGACGACACTACGCCTCGGGCGATGCGTCTTGCCTCGATATCGTCTGGCGCTCCCTTTACATGTACGATCGTTGTCTTAGACGCTCCTTCTCCATCCGATGCGATGCGAAAACTCATATCCAGAAGTGTCGCATTAATAGCATGCTCTATGGCTTGTCTATCATCTTCGCTTTCGGGTGCTACTCCCGAGGCTCCGTTGGCCATCATAAGCAGCGTATCATTCGAAGAGGTATCGCCATCAACACTCAAAAGATTGAAACTGATATCGCAGGCGTTTTTAAGCATGGACCTCATGTATGAAGGATCCAGGCAGGCATCAGTGGTAATAAAGCAAAGGACGGTGGCCATGTTGGGGTGGATCATACCGCTTCCCTTTGCCATTACTCCTATCTTTACCTTGCCACTGGAGAGTGTGAGTTCATATGCTTCTTCTTTGATATATCTGTCGGTGGTCATTATGGCTCTTGCTGCCTCATGGCCTCCGCTCTTTGAAAGGCGCGGAACTATCTGCCTTACAGCGTCCTTGACCTTATCAGTCGGGAAGGCCTCGCCGATCACACCTGTCGAACTCACAAACAGACTATCTTCTTCAAACCCAAGAAGGCCTTCGGCATAGCGCTCTACTGAAAGCGCGCCGTCTATACCTGCTTGTCCGGTACCGGCGTTTGCATTTCCGCTGTTTAGCACCACTCCGCGGGTCACGCCTCGCTCTGCGATCTTTCGCCCCAGAGTGACCGGAGCTCCACAGAAAGCATTGCGCGTAAACATGGCCGCGCAGGCAGCCGGCCTGTCAGATATCAAAAGGGCCACATCTGGTTTTTCTCTTTTATGGCTTTTTACACCGGCATAAACCGCTCCTGCAGTGAAGCCTTCAGGAGATGTGATGCCTCCGTATTTGATTGATCTGATATTCTCTTCCATAACAAAAATGATAGCAAAAGTAGATAGGAATGGCAAACGAGCATTTTAGTATAATTAACATAGATATGCAAGGGTGAATCGTTGAATACGAGACTTCAATGTGCTAAATTACTCTTATAGTTGTTTCAAAATTTATCTTAAGGAGAGAATTATGGTCAAATATTCCGTTATCGGATCTGTGGGCTATGTTTGCGGAGAAATGCTGCGCATGCTGGTAGCCCATCCTGATGTCGAATTAGTGAGCTTGCTTGACTCGTACGGCTATGATCTTCCTTGCTGGGAACATTTCCCTCATCTGAAAGGTTTTTACGACAATAAGATCGAGGAACTCACCGAGGAAAACGTGCGCGCTGCTGCCAAGGCAAGTGATGTGGTCTTCATCCAGGTGCCTTCAGGCGATGTAACCAAGTGGGCAAAAATCATTCTCGAAGAAGATGCGGGTATTATAGACATTGGTGCAGACATCCGCTTCCGTGACGCGTCCGTATGGGAAAAATGGTATGGTGCCAAACATCCTGATCCGCAGCTGACACATGATGCAGTTTACTGCATTCCTGAGATCATGCGTGATCTCGCAAAGGGTAAGAAAGTGATCGCAAATCCAGGCTGCTACCCAACTGCTTCGACTCTCGCACTCTATCCTCTGCTGAAAGAAGACGCAATCGTTGAAAACACTATCGTTATTGACGCCAAGAGTGGATTCACAGGTGCAGGGCGCAGGCCGGCGATGAATAAGCTGATCACAGAGGCTGAGAACAACTTCAACGCATATGCTCTTGGCGGAAGCCACAGGCACACTCCTGAGATTGAGCAGAATATCGCATATATAACAGGCAAGGATCTAATGAAGCCTGAAACATGGCAGTTCATCAACTTCCAGCCTCATTTGCTCCCAACTGTTCGCGGTATTGAGATCACCGCATATGCAACATTGAACAAGGAATATACCAATGAGGAACTTTACGAGCTCTATAGCAAGTGCTATGAAAACGAGCCGTTTGTGAAGGTGTATCCATCGGATAAACCTGTTTGCACGAAATGGGCATATGGGACAAACTTCTGCATGATGACTCCTACATATGATGCCCGTACACATCGTCTTATCATTTCATCTGTAATCGATAATATCGGAAAAGGCGCTGCAGGCCAGGCGATACAGAATATGAATATCATGTTTGATATGCCTGAGACCACAGGCATCCTTTTCCCGGCTATTTATCCATAAAGGGGAGGTGCTCATGGAATACAAAAAGATTGAAGGCGGCATAACAGCTCCTGAGGGCTTTCTGGCCGGAGCTGCATATGCAGGTATAAAAGATCCTAACAAAAAAAGTGAGAAGCCTGATGTCGCGGTGCTTTACTCAGAAGTGCCATGCTCCAGCGCTGCTTGCTTTACAAAGAACAAATTCTGCGCTGCGCCGGTTATCTTGGGCCGTGAGGTATTGAAGAAAGGCAGCGCGCAGGCCATAGTCATCAACTCGGGCAATGCCAATGCCGCAACAGGTGAGCAGGGACTCAAAGATGCCAAGGCGATCGAAGTGGCAGCCGAAAAGCTGCTTGGCCTCGGCGAAGATGAAGTCTTCGTATGCTCGACTGGTGTTATAGGTGTACGCCTTCCATATGAGCGCGTCATCAGTGGTGTTGAGCAGATCGTTCCTACTCTCAACAAAGAGCAGGGTACAGATGCTGCCTGGGCTATTATGACAACAGACACAGTCAAAAAAGAAGTGGCTTATGAGCTTCCTCTTGCAGGCGGCACTGTCAAGATCGGCGCCATGTCCAAAGGAAGCGGCATGATCCATCCTAATATGGCGACTATGCTGGCATACGTGACCACAGACGCAAAGGTCGACGCTTCGGTGCTTCAGCCTATACTGAGCGCTGCAGTGGATAAGAGCTTCAACATGACGACTGTCGACGGTGACACATCCACGAACGACTCTATCTTCCTGCTTGCCAACGGCGCTTCAGGCGTTGCCATCGAGACAGAAGAAGATATAGAGGCATTCAAGGGCCTGGTAGAAGGCATCTGCATAGATATGGCTCGCCGCATCGCATCCGACGGAGAAGGAGCTACACATCTGATCGAAGTTGAAGCATATGGCCTTCCTACAGAGCACGATGCTCGTCTTGTAGCCAAGTCCATAGCCGGCTCCAATCTGTTCAAGGCTGCTGTTTTCGGAAGAGACGCCAACTGGGGACGCATCATGGCCGCGGCTGGTTATTCCGGCGCTGATGTAGACCCTACAAACGCTGATTGCTATCTCAAATCCGATGCGGGCACGATCCAGGTAATGGAAGCAGGATTTGGTCTTGATTTCGATGAAGATCTGGCTGCTAAGATCCTGACTGAACATGATATCACTGTAATCGTACGCTTCTACCAGGGCGATGGCGAAGCCAAGGCATGGGGATGCGATCTGACTTACGATTATGTAAAGATCAATGGGGATTACAGAACATGATAGATAAGATCATCGTAATAAAATACGGCGGAAACGCCATGATCAACGAGACTCTCAAGGATGCCGTGATGGAAGATATCGTGGCTCTAAGAGAGAAGGGTTATATGCCGGTGCTTTCACACGGCGGAGGCCCGGGCATCAAGGAAATGCAGGAGAAGCTGGGGCTTGAATCCAGATTCGTTGATGGTCTGCGCTACACTGACGAGCCTACGCTCAGAGTTGCCGAAGCCGTGCTTGCAGGGCAGGTGGGAACAGAGCTGGCGGCGCTTCTCTTGAAGAAAGGCGGTAAGGCCGCTGCGATCTCAGGAGTAGCCTCAGGGCTTTATCACTGCCGTCCTATGGACGAGAAGTATGGCCTGGTAGGCGAGATCGACCATGTTGATACTTCCGCGCCTGATGCTCTCATGGAGGCAGGCATAATACCCGTAGTGGCGCCGCTTGGAGTGGACGACAACGGCCAGACTTACAACATAAACGGAGATACAGCTGCAAGTCTTCTGGCTGCTGCTCTGAAAGCCGACAAACTCGTGCTTCTTACTGACATCGTAGGTCTGTGCAACAGCATAGAGAAACTGGATGTTATCTCATATCTCAATACCGAAGACGTGCCTTCCTTGAAGGAAAAGGGCGTGATCAGCGGAGGCATGCTGCCAAAGATCGATGGCTGCGTACAGGCTATCGAGAGCGGCGTCAAGAGCGTTCATATAATCGATGGGCGTACCCCTCACAGCCTGATCTCACTCGTTGAAGGAACTCCGATGGGGACCACCATCGGAACTGAGAAGGCAAGTGTCGGTATAAAATGATCGTGACGGGCTTTGCCCGAAAGGAGTAAAAATGATTAAAAAATTCAAAAACAACGCAGAAGTAATCGAAAATGGCGATAAGTACCTTTATGGCAACCATGTCCGTATTCCTCTGGCGCTTGAAGGCGGAGACGGTTCCTGGGTATTCGACAAGGACGGCAACAAGTACCTTGACTTCATCGGCGGAATCGCTGTAAACGGCCTTGGACATAATCATCCTCGCATCCAGGAATGCCTTAAGGAGCGTGCACAGAGCATCCTCCACTGCTCCAACTATTTCTATAATGAGCCGGCTGTTCAGACCGCTAAGATGATAGTTGAAAACAGCTGCTTCGAAAAGGTGCTTTATGCAAACTCAGGAGCTGAGGCAAATGAAGGCCAGATCAAACTTGCGCGTAAATACGCTAAGGATCACGGTCATCCGGAACGCTTCGTTGTGATCACAATGAAGAATTCCTTCCACGGACGTACTCTCGCGACATGCACAGCCACCGGTCAGTATGGAGTACATCAGTACTTTGAGCCTCTTCCGGACGGTTTCCGTTACGCTACATTCAATGACCTCGACAGCGTAAAAGCTCTGGTCGACGAATATACATGCGCTATCCTCACCGAGCCTGTTCAGGGCGAAGGTGGTGTGCGCCCAGCCACAAAGGAATTTCTCCAGGGTCTCAGAGACCTCTGCGATGAGAAGGGCATTCTCCTGATGTTCGACGAGGTCCAGGTAGGTTCCGGCCGTACAGGAAAGCTCTTTGCTCACCAGTACTACGGCGTTGAGCCTGATACATGCTCGATGGCTAAGGCTCTCGGCTCTGGCGTTCCTATCGCAGCACTTTGCGCTCGCGGTGACGCAGCTTACACACTTACACCGGGTACACATGGATCCACATTCGCAGGTGGCCCTCTGGCATGCGCTCTTGCGATGAACACACTGGATGTTATGCTCAATGAGGGACTCCTCGACCACTGCGCAGAAATGGGTGAGTACTTCAGAAAACGTGCTCATGAAGTTATCGAAAAGAATCATCCGGATGCAGTAAAAGAGATCCGTGGTCTTGGCCTTATCAATGGTATCGAACTGAACAAGGAGAGCGGCCAGCCTGTCGTAGATCGCTGCTTTGAGGACAGCAACGTTCTTATCAATAATACCGATGCTAATGTACTGCGTTTCGTACCACCTCTGGTGGTCACGAAAGAAGAGATCGATACTGTCATGGAAGCAGTTGATGCGGCAATGACAAAACTCGGTTGGTAAAATGTCAGAACTATTTGTTTAAAAGACAAATATGCTGAATAAGGTATTTCAAAAGTTAAAGGTTATAGGTTTATATGAAAGGAGATTTGTATGAGCGAGAACAGCAATATTCCTACACCTCCGGCACCTCTTGAGGGCGAACCGGTGGCAAAGAATGAAAAACAGCCTCGCATGCCAAAGCTCTGGGAAGCTCTGCTTTCCTTCGGCGTGCTTATCGCTGTAATGGCGGCCGGCATCATTATCTTTGAAGTCGACCCACACTTCCCAATGTTCATCGGCGTTATCTTTTCTGCCATTATGGCTATGAGACTAGGCTATTCATGGGAAGTTATCGAGACAGCCATGAAAGACGGCATCTACAGGGCTCTACAGGCGGTCATAATCCTCATGATCGTCGGTATTCTGATCGCTGTCTGGATCATGGGCGGTGTCGTACCTGCCATGATCTACTATGGCATGAAGCTGCTATCACCTAAGATCTTCCTGATCGCCGCGCTTCTTATCTGTTCCATCACATCCCTGGCAACAGGTACATCCTGGGGTACTATGGGAACCATGGGACTGGCGTTGATCGGTATCGCTATCGGACTTGGCATTCCTGAGCCTATGGCTGCAGGCGCTGTAATATCCGGCGCGTACTTTGGTGATAAGATGTCCCCTCTGTCGGATACAACCAACCTGGCTCCTGCTATGGCCGGCACTGACGTTATGACACACGTTAAGTTCATGATGCTGCCTACAGCTATCACTTACGGAATCTGTATCATCGCGTTTGGTATCATGGGCGTTTCAGTTGCGAATAACGGAGCTGCTTCGACAGCGGATATCGATGCGATCAACAATGCGCTTATGTCCAACTTCAACATCAACCCAATTCTCCTTCTGCCACCGGTAATCGTTATCGTTGCGGTAGCTAAGAAGGTTCCTGCTATTCCGGGAATCACACTGGGAATCATCGCCGGTCTTATCCTTGGCCTTATCTTCCAGCCTGCTACATTCGGTGACTATCTCCAGGCAGGACTTGACGGAGTAGACAAAGAGTGGGTCAACGACGTTGCATTCGGTGACACAATGATCCTTGATCGTCTTCTCAACTCCGGCGGTATCATGGGCATGGTATTCTCCATAACACTTACGATCATCGCCATGATGTTCGGTGGTATCATGGAAACAACAAAGCAGATCGAAGTCGTAGTAAACAAGCTCCTCAACCTCGTGAAGGGACCAGCAGGACTCGTTACTATGACAGAGCTCACTTGCGTAGTTTCCAACGCTACAATGCCTGAGCAGTACATCTCGATCGTAGTACCTGGCCGTATGTATGCAGAGACCTATGACAAGATGGGTCTGCATCCAAAGACACTCTCCAATGCTCTGGAGGGCGCCGGAACAGTTACTTCAGCTCTGATCCCATGGAATACCTGCGGTGTATACATCTACGGTATCCTGGGCCTCAAGGCCTTTGGCGGAGCTGCAGGCGGATACTTCGGCTATGCTATCTTCAACTGGCTTATGCCTCTCGTGGTAATCGCACTTGCATTCACTGGGCACACTATTGCCAACAAGAGGGGTGAGCGTGTTACTACACCTGAGAGAAAAGCTGAGATGAAGGCTTGCGTTGAAAAGTTCAATGCAGAGAGAAAAGCTGAAATGGCAGCTGCTGCTGAATAAGTAAAAAGCGGTTTCTAAGCGATTTTAAAAGCCGGCTTAAATGCCGGCTTTTAGCTTGCTTAAAACATCGCTGAATATTTGTGGAAGCTCGGAGTGAAACTCCAGATACTCTCCGGTAGTAGGGTGGATGAAGCCGAGCGTGCCGGCGTGCAGGAGCTGGCCGCTCACTTTGATCCCCTCTATTTTGTCTGACGCCTTGCGAGGCCCGTAGAGCTCATCGCCTGCGAGAGGGTGGTGGATATACGCCATATGTACCCTTATCTGATGTGTACGCCCGGTCTCGAGCCTTGCCTTTACGAGCGTGTACTTGGTAAAGCGCTCGAGCACTTTTATGTGGGTCACGGCGTTTCTCGCAGCGGCGCCATTTACGGCGTTGCGCATGCGGTTTCTTTCATCGCGCCCTATAGGAGCGTCTATGGTAAGTTCATCCTCTTTGATGTTGTCATATACCAGGGCCGTGTACTCGCGGGTCACGCTGTGTTCCTTCAGCTGTGCCGCAAGTGACTCGTGCGCCTTGTCGTTTTTGGCTATCATGAGAAGCCCGCTGGTATCCTTGTCTATCCTGTGCACTATGCCGGGGCGGATAACACCGTTGATGCTCGAAAGCGAGTCACCCATGTGGTGCATTATCGCATTCACTAAAGTGCCGCTCCAGTTGCCGGGCCCGGGATGTACCACCATTCCGCGAGGCTTATTGATCACAGCCACATCGTCGTCTTCGTACACTATCTCAAGAGGGATGTCCTCGGGCTCTACCTCGAGTATTTCAGGATCTGGCACATCTATCTCCACGATGTCGCCCTCGGATACCTGATGCTTCTTCGACTTGACAGCCTCGCCGTTTATCTTGACGAGGCCTTTCTCGATAAGCTTTACCGCATAGCTCCTCGAAAGTTCGTCCGTGTTATAGCCTATAAAGGCGTCGAGCCTGAGCCCGGCGTCTTCAGAAGAGGCTGCTATGCTGAGTTTGTTATCTTCCATCGCTGCCTCCATTTCCACTATCTTTCTTTTTATCCTCTTCGCGCATAAGCGCTAGCATCGCAAGCATAGTAAGTATGCACCCGCAGGTTATGAATATATCCGCCACGTTGAATACGGCGAAGCTCCAGCACGATATCATATCTGTAACGAAGCCAAGCGAGAGCCTGTCGATCATATTGGAGATGCCTCCCGCCGCTACAAAAGTGAGCAGAAGCGGCACCAGCCTTCGCCCGGCCCTAAGCTCGCTGATTATGAACACGAGGCACACTACTATAAGCACCGAAGTGAAGACAACGGTCACCAGTTTGTTTCCTGCAAACATGCTAAAAGCTGTGCCTGTATTCTGCACATAGTAGATGCTCAGCCAGTTGCCGAGGATGGGGATCCTGTCTCCCGGCTGCATGGTCTCTCTGACCGCATATTTGGTAAGTTGGTCCAGTGCGATAACAAGCGCTGCTGCCAAAGGGTATATAAGTTTCTTCATATCATCAAGTATAGCATCATTTCTCCACACATACACATCGAATTAAAACCGTATGCTTTATCAATGTTACTAAAAATGATAAAATAACTATGAATTGGCGTGTGCCTCTGAGGGGGCGTCAGGTGCCAACCAAGATTTTGTTATTTGAGTAACAAATGATATAATTTGGATAGTATATGGGACACTTATTCACTCTTAACTCAACAGAGAAAACGGGAAAGAATAAGAAGAAAAGCATCAAGAGTACTACCGCGCAGAGCGTCATAGCCTTTGCTGTTATCCTTATAATCACTTTGGGTACACTTATTGGCGTGCAGCACTGGGTCTCCAGAGTCGAGATCTATACTAATTCTGCTTACAGCTATTCAAAATCTGCTGCTAATATCCTGGATGGAGATACGGTAAAAAGATATATTGAAACTCATGAGCAAGATGAGTATTACCGCGCTGTGCAGCAGCTGCTCACAACTACCATAGCCCAGACCGATCTTAAGTATTACTATGTGTTTGTTCCCCGCGATAATTGCATGGAGTACGTGTGGGATGGAGATAGTGGGGATGGTAAGCCTTTCATGCTCGGCTATGAAGAGAAATACATGAATGACGAAGACAAGGCAGCCATAATGGACGCCTACGACGGCACTTCAAAAGACAAACTGAGCATCCAAAAGGACGATGAGTATGGCCTGATAGGTTCGGCATACACTCCGATACTCGATAGCAATGGACAGCCTGTCGCGATAGTCGCAGCCGATCTTCCCATGGCAGATCTCCTCAACTCGATATGGCACTACATCGTACTCGTATTACTGTCGGTCAGCTTGCTGACTATAATCGCGATCTATCTGTATTACAGAAATATTGATAAGAATGTTATAGAGCCTATCAAAAAACTCGAAAAGAGCGCCGGCATGATAGTAGGCAATATCAAGAGAGAAGAGGATCTCAATATCGATATACATACCGGCGATGAGCTTGAAGATCTGGCGCATTCCATCATGAAGATGGACGGAGATCTTAAGACATATATCAAAGAGCTTTCAGAATTTACAGCTGAAAAGGAAAGGATGGGCGCAGAACTCAACGTTGCCAAGAGGATCCAGTCGGGCGCGCTTCCTAGTGTTCCCGCCTTTCCCTGAAAAGAAAGAATTTGATCTTTATGCTACTATGACACCTGCCAAGGAAGTCGGCGGTGACTTCTACGATTTCTTTATGGTAGATGATGACCACATCGCACTTGTAATGGCTGATGTGTCGAGCAAGGGGATCCCTGCAGCGCTCTTTATGATGGAATCCAAGATCCTTATCAAGAGTGCTGTGCAGTCAGGGCTTAGTCCATCGGCTGCGCTTAGAAAGGCCAATGAGCAATTGCTCGAAAACGACGATACCGACTTCTTCGTGACTGTATGGCTTGCAGTGATAGACATAAATACCGGTAAGGGGCTCGCTGCTAATGCCGGCCACGAGCATCCGTCTCTGAAGCGCAAAGGTGGCGTTTTCGAGATGATCAAATACAAGCATTCGCTGGCGGTAGCGACCATAGAGGGCATACCGTTCAAAGAGCATGGATTCCAGCTCGAAGCGGGTGACGAACTGTTCGTATATACAGACGGCGTCACAGAGGCGACAAATACAGATAACGAGCTCTTCGGAGAGGAGAGGCTCCTTACTTCACTTAATGGAAACAAGGCGGCAGGCCCAGAAGAATTACTGCCGCAGATCAAAGCGGACATCGACGAATTCGTAGGTGATGCTCCGCAGTTCGACGATATTACGATGCTGGCGTTCAGATACAACGGCAGATAGACTTGAAAGGAGAATTTTGCATATGGCAAAGATGACTAAAGAAGAGTGGCTCAAGAAAATGATAGTCCCTGAAGACCTCAAAGAAGTATTTGAGCATAATAAGGATATCGTTGTGCCGACCACAAAGCAGGAACTGTATGATCTGTGCTTCGGTACATCCAAAAGCGGTGTGCATATCGTAGGATATACCATCCCTGGCAAGGGATACGTCCAGGAAGCTGAGGTAGTGCTCTGCAAGAACGGCGCCTCAGTCAACTTCACTGAATCATACATGAGAAGGCGTGACCCTCACTGCATGTACATCGGAGACGACCTTCCGACAGACAAGCCTCGTCTCAAAGACGCATGGGGCATCGATCCAGCCGACTTAAGAGCAGGCACGATGAACTGGCTCGCTAAGCAAAACCTCGTAGTGATGCCTGTAAGCATAGGCGGTAAAGCGCACGGCTACAGCTGCCTCATAGTATGCCCGGAAAACGCGGCATTCTTCGCTTACGCTCTTGCCAACATTCAGGAATTCGTAAGCGTTGAAGATATCAAGGGCAAGTATGAGCCTCGCTCGATCATCTACGTTGCTCCGCCGTTCAGACATACGCATTTCAACGGCAAGCAGGCTTGCGTACACACAAGAAGCAAGACACTCCACGAGGTATTCTCATACAACCTCTATCCGGGGCCAAGCGCCAAGAAGGGCGTGTTCTCCATACTCCTGGATATCGGTGAGCAAGAAGGCTGGATCACCAACCACGCTTCGGCAGCTCTCCTCGAGACTCCTTACGAGCACGAGATCGTGTTCATGCACGAGGGCGCTTCAGGCGGCGGAAAGAGCGAGATGCTCGAAGATATCAGGCGTGAGGTCGATAACAGAGTAAAACTCGCGACCCATACAGTTACAGGCGAGGAATTTTACCTCAACCTGGGAGACACTTGTAAGATCTTCCCGATCGCTGACGATATGGTCAACGCTCACACCGATCTTCAGGACGATTCCGGCAAGCTGGTGATCGTAGACGCTGAGTATGGTTGGTTCCTGAGAGTGGACGGCGACAACTACTACGGAAATATCCCTCTGTATGAGAGGATCAGTATCCATCCTGATGAGCCGCTCGAATTCTTCAATATCGAAGGTACACCGGGCGCTACATGCCTCATCTGGGAGCACTACATCGAAGAGAACGGAAAGCCTTGCTCGAACCCAAGAGTCATCATTCCACGTGATATGATCGACAACATCATCCCTGGCGATGAGCCTCTTCAGGTCGACGTAAGATCGTTCGGCGTACGTATGCCACCTAGCACAAAGGAACATCCTGATTACGGTGTCATGGGCTTCGTACAGATAGTACCGCCTGCACTCGCATGGCTCTGGAGGCTCGTATCCCCACGCGGATTCAAGAACCCGTCGATCGAGGACAAATCCGCCGGTTCAGGCCTCAAGGCTGAGGGCGTAGGCTCGTACTGGCCATTCGCTACAGGCCAGAAGGTAAAGCAGGCCAATATGCTGCTCCACCAGATCGTAGGTACACCTAACACTCTGAATATCCTGATCCCAAATCAGCACATCGGAGTATACAACGTAGGCTTCACGGCTGAATGGGTAGTACGTGAATACCTCGCAAGAAGAATGGGTACGGTAAATGCTAAGCACCTCGTCGAGGCAAGATGCCCGCTCTTCGGATATTCACTCAACGAACTTAGGATCGACGGACAGCACATGAGACTTAGCTGGCTGAGACCAGAGCTCCAGTCGACTATCGGCAGAGAAGGATACGACCAGTGCGCTAAGATCCTCACGGACTTCTTCAAGGAAGAACTCAAGCAGTTTATGGTGCCTGAACTCGATCCGCTTGGACGTCAGATCATCGATCTTTGCATGAACGACGCTCCGCTCGAAGAGTATCTGAAGCTGACACCGATCAACAAGATCACAGGCAGACACGAACACACAAGAGCAAAAAGATAATTAATGGCATACGACGGAATAATCACATATGCGGTCGCAAAAGAATTAAACGAGCGTATCAGCCTCGGCAAGATCGAGAAGGTATATCAGCCGGGCAGAGAAGAGCTTTTGGTGCACATTCACACAGCGCGTGGGAATGTGCGCCTTTTTATGTCTGCAAACAGCCAGTCGGCGAGGGTATGCCTCACAGAAGACACTTACACCAACCCCGATCAGCCTCCTACGTTTTGCATGCTCCTTCGTAAGCACATACAGGGCGGGCGTATCACTGAAGTTAGGGCTCGTGATGGCGAGCGCATAATCGAGATAGATATCGAAGCGCAGAATGAACTGGGCTTCTATGTTTGCCGCAGACTGATAGTCGAGATCATGGCCAAGCACAGCAATATAGTGCTGATCGACACCGAGACGGGCAAGATAATCGATGCCATAAAGCGCATATCTATAGACGTAAACCGCTATCGCCAATTGCTCCCGGGCGTGATATATCAGTATCCGCCTAAGCAGGACAAGATAGCGTTCACCGAGGTACACGAATTGACGGGCCTTCCTTGTGCTGACAAGGCCCTGATGGCGACGGTAAGCGGAATATCCCCGGCGATAAGCCGCGAGATGCTGAGATATTGCAGAGACGATGACGACGCGGCCACGCTTTCGGCAGCTCCATCGAAGAGGCTTACGGAGATAGTAGGCGCCATCGACGATGGAAGCGCCGTGGCCAGAGCATACATAGATGAAGAGGGCACTCCAAGGGAATTTCACATCACGGATCTTAGGGAGTATGAAGGCCTTGAGGAAAAGTACTTCGATACTGTCTCGGAGTGCGTGGAGTTCTTCTATTCCAACCGCGAGGCGTCCAACATCGTAAGACAAAAGGCTCATCCTCTGCTGAGATCTGTACAGGGGTCTCTCGACAAGGCTTTGCTCAAGAAAAAGAAACTCTCGGAAGATCTTCTGAACGCTGAAAATTCAGATAAGTACAGGCTGTATGGCGAGCTTCTTACGGCAAATATACATATGATCAAGCCGGGAATGCGCAAGGTCACTGTCACAAATTACTATAATGGAGAGCCGATAGATATTCCGCTCGATGAGAAGATAGGAGCTTCTGCCAATGCCCAAAGATACTTCAAGAAGTATTCAAAGGCCAGGGTAGCGATACACGAAAAGCAGGCCCAGCTTGAAGACAACGCAAAGGACATAGAGTATCTGGAGTCTGTTGTCCAGAGCATAGAGGCTGCTGACAATGTGCCGCTGCTCGAATCCATAAGGGACGAGCTCGAAGAGACCGGCTATGTAAGAAGGCGCCAGAAGGCTGCCCAGAGAAAGCGCAAGAAAGACAAACCGCAGCCTATTAAGTACCAGCTCAGCGATGGCACTGAAGTATTAGTAGGAAGAAACAATACCGAAAACGACTGGCTCACCATTAAGCACGCATCCAAGACCGACGTGTGGATGCACACCAAGGACATCCCAGGCTCACATGTGATCATAAAGATGGAAGATGGCCGTAATGTGGACGATCTTTCCGCTGAACTCATTTACGAGGCTGCTTCCATAGCGGCGTATCACAGCAAGGCGAGCGGCAGCGACAATGTGCCGGTTGATTACGTGCCGGTGAGATACGTAAAAAAACCGAATGGAGCTAAACCGGGCATGGTGATATTCACGCACAACCAGACGGTATACGTAACACCGAAGATACCGGAGTGATATGCCGGTGATTGCATATGCCTCTAGCTCGTGCCTCGTCCTCTCGAAACACATTCCGTTTCGTCGACCCTCCAAGGCTCGCGGAAAATTCCGCTTCGCCGTGGGACTGGCGAAGCTCCAAGTTTCCGACTCGCTTCCGTCGTCGGGCCGCCGCTCCGGTGTGGTTTCAGTTCGTCCTCGGACCATCTCGCTTTCGGCATATGCGATCGCCGGCTCCATCAAGTTTCCACTACCATTTTGGAGCAAAAAGAGTTATAATATCGGAGCGCGCTGATAGGGCGCTCGATAAGGTCTGTTAGCTCAGTTGGGAGAGCGCATGGGTCACAACCATGATGTCGTGAGTTCGAGCCTCGCACAGACCACCATCAAAAAACCGCCGATCTTGAGGTCAGCGGTTCATTTTATTTCTTCGGACTTATGCTCAGATCTCAGGCTTGAAGGATGTGCAGTTGCCGTCCTTATCGAGCGCGTAGATGTAGTCTCCTATGTAAACGCTCCTGTAGAGGTATTCGCTTCCGAGCTTGATTGGCTCTGCTTTTTCCAGCGTGTCGTCTGCTCTGAATACCAGCACTCCGGCCTCATATTCATATTCAGGCGTGTACAAGGTGTCCTCGGCGGCCTCAGCGTCGAGGATATCACCGCCATCTACAAGCGGCTCTACGTTGTTATACTTTGTTATCCCGTATGGGATCGCATACCAGCCGGCATCGTTGTTTATAGTCAGCGCATGGCTGTCATCCTGGGCAGGGCTCGTCATTTCTTCGAATTCCTTGCTCGCCTGCACCTTTGGATGCGACGGATCGGATATGTCGAAGAGTACAAGCTTGAGCCCGCTGTCATATTCTCCGCCGTAGCCGTTGTCACCCGTAGCGTGTCCTATGCCGATCAACTTTCCATCGCCGGCAGGGACGAGGAGGGTAGAGAAACCGTCGATTTTGACCTCGCCTTCGATGCGCGGGCTTCTAGGATCCGCGAGGTCGATTATGAACAGCGGATCGATCGCCTCGTAGGTTATTACGTATGCCTTTGTTCCTATGTAGCGAACTGACTTGATGCTCTCATTCCTCGCAAAGCCTGTCACCTTGCCGGCTTCTTTAAGGGATTTGTCCAGTACATAGAGGTTGTTCACATCGACGCCGTTTCTTTCCGAAGTGGTAGCTATCCTGAGATAACCATCCGCTTCATCCATGGCGAAGCGGTTCACGATGTAGCCGCGCACTTTGGCGGTGCCGCTGAACTTGATATCAAGGCCAGCGAGGCTCGCTCTCGCGATGCGTGTGTACTGAGTGTTGCTCGCATCATCCCATTCCGATGAGAAGGCGTAGAGGTTGTGGTCGTTGCAGTAGATGTCCTCGGTAGCGCCAAATACCGCCTTTGCCTTGTATCTGCTCTGTTCTCCCGAAGATATATCGACAGCGCTCAGCACTATGAATGAGCAGCTCTTTGGATTTGGAAGGCTGCAGATATCCGTAGGGGAGAGCCCCGCATAAGTGTCGCCAGTGCCGCACTTAGGTATGTAGCGCCCGCTACGATACACCATATCTTCAGTGACCAGGTACAGATAGTTGCCGACCATGCGGCTCGTAATGATATCTCCGCTCTGCCTGAAGTTAGATACCATAACAGGAGCGTTTCTGTCGCTTATGTCATATACCACGATACCGGAACTTCCTTCGTCATCGCCTGTATAGAATCTTCCTACTGTGACTAGGATGTCACCCTTGATGTATATGTCCTGCACATAGTTGTCGATGCTTCCGGCCCCAACAGTGCTTACTTTTTCGGTCTTTCCATCTTTGGCGGAAAGGATCACCACTTCCTTATCCTCATTCACATAGTAGATGTACTTGCCATCTGTTTTGACTATGTCAGCTTCATCTACGTCATCCACCTGAAGGAATGTCTCGGAGTGGGATGAAGAGGCGGAACCCGTATCGGAATTGCTTAGCGATTTCGGCTGAGCGGAATCTGATTGCACAGCGGTGTCGGCAGAGCCCGATTCCTCGAGGAGCTCAAGATCCGGACCTGTTTCATAGACTCTGTCATCGTAGTAATTTGGGCTGTCTGTGACGGCCATGCTCTTGACCAGGTGCTTTATTTCACCGTCGGTCTTAAAGGTGTAAAGCTCACCGCCTACAACGGAGGTGTCAGGTGGCGCTGTCACGACGGAGTAGATACCGGATATACCAAGTACTGCTACCAGGAGTGCCGCTGCAACGCCCATGATGCGCTTTACCGGCACCTTTCTCTTAGCGAGCTTCCACTCGATGATTGTAGGCACTCGCTCTTGTTTTGCATCATCCGAATCAAGCATCTTTAGTATATTTTCCTCTGAGAGGCTTTCCGGAGCTTTGATGCCGTCATCATCGAACAGGCTCTTTATATATTCTTTATTGTCATTTTTGTTGTTCATTTTGATTCTCCCTGAGTCAGGAACTCCCTCATTTTCGCCAGGCTCCTGGAAAGCTTGGATCTTACTGCTCCCGGTGTGAGCAATGTGTGCTTTGATATCTCATCGCTTGTGAGTCCGGCCACCACAGAAAGGAGGACGATCTCGCGCTCATCGTCTTTTAATATGGAAAGGGCTTCCGCGAGTTCTATCGCTTTGTGGTTATCGCCCGAAGTATCAGTGAAGCCGGTCTCGTGCATCAGGCCGGTGTACTCCCGCTCGTCGATCATCTGACTGATCCGCTTTGAGCAGCACACGGAAAGTATCCTGAAGATCCAGCTTCCAAAAGAGCCCGGATCTCTCAGATTCGGTATGCCTTTCCATGTCTGAAGAACGCATTCCGACACGGCGTCTTCCGCTTCTTCGGGACTTCCGAGCTTATAGAGCGCATAGCGATAAAGTCTGTCTTTATACAGATCGTATAGCTGGCAAAAGGCGTCTTTATTTCCCTTTATTGATTTTTTGACCAATGATTCATACATACTTTGGTTCCTCTTTAGAGAGCTCTCATAA
>CADAUB010000021.1 GCA_902790965.1 uncultured Eubacteriales bacterium
GCTCCTGCCACTATAGCGACCGATCCGGACAGCGTGTCCGGAGGCCCTGTATACTATCCTGAAACACCTTCGGTGACACTTGAAAAGGGCGATTTCAAAGACAACAGCGCGACTGTAAAGATCAAGTTCGTTAAGTACACGGCTACATACGACTTCGTATATATGCTGAAGGATCTTGATGGAGATGGCTACACCGAGATCGACAGAGTAGAGGGAGTTCAGGGCGTACTTGGAAGCACAGTGACTCCTACAGTCAAGGCTTATGACAACTACGCACTCGAACTTGCCGAGCCGGCCAAGATCACAAAGGCCAGCGGACAGGAACTCAGAGTTCTGTATACACGCAAAAACGTACAGCTTACATTCGAGACCAACGGAGGCAGCTATGTAAGCGCTGTTACTGCGCCTTACGGATCTTCCGTGGCCGTTCCTGAGGCAAATCCTACAAGAGAAGGCTATAAGTTCAACGGATGGTATTCCGACGAGGCCCTTAAGAATAAAGTAAATGGCTCCGTAACTCTTAACGGCAATACTACTCTTTACGCGGGGTGGACCGGTGAAAAGGTCAACTACACAGTTGTATACATGTTCGAAAAATACAACGACACCGGCACATCTGCATCATTCGTATATGACAACTCGAAGACACTGACCGCCAACGCCGGAACTACCGTAAAGGCATCTGACGCTCCGGATATCACAAAGGCGGGCTGGGAGAAGGATACCACACAGAACGCTTCATCAAGTGTAGTGGTCGCGGCTGATGGCTCATCAGTTCTCAAGGTATACTACAGGCTGAAGTCGTACACCTTCTACTTCAATGCCGGCAAATACAACAACAAGAATGTTACAGCTACATTGACAGGCAAAGGCATTTCCGGTACGGGTACGCTTGGTTACACCATGACGGTGAAGCTGGGGCAGGACATCTCGGCTGCATGGCCTGGCAACGTGACAGGGACGTATACGACAGGCGGCTGGTGGTCTGATACCTATGAGGTCGACTTCAACGGATGGAAGCCTGCCAGCTCCAACACACGCTATGTCACAAAGAGAACTTCCGTGACGGAGGACATGCTTCCTACCGGCGGATCTTCCATGACATATACAGCGCAGTGGGCAGGAAATGCCAGCACATACACAGTAAACTACTGGCTGCAGAACGCTGACGATGATGAATACACAAAGTCCGATGTTTATAGCCAGACTTACACATCTTCGTCGGGTAACCTTAGCGCTAAGGATATAAACGGATACACATATGACCACGGTAATTCAGGGGCTCAGGGTGTTACACAGTACGATTTCTACTACAACCGCGATGCGTATAAGATCGACTACTACTATGGCAGCGAAAATCTCAAGACCATAGAGAATGTAAAGTTCGACGCGAACATCAAGGGCAAACAGTACAACTGGACTCCTACCGCTAAGCAGTGCGATGTCGATGACGACTTCACATTCGGCGGATGGTATGACAACTCGACATGCCAGGGCGAGCCATATGATTTCGCCAAGATGCCTGCGAGCAATCTGGTGCTCTACGCGAAGTGGAACGCTCCTACATACACGGTCAGCTTTGTGAATGCTGATGATTCGACTACAGTATCCGAAAGCCAGACTATAGAGAAGTTCAAGAAGGCTGAGAAGCCGGCCAACCCTACAAGAGCCGGATACAGCTTCGACGGCTGGTATGCTTCGGCTGACGGCAATGAGCTCTTCGACTGGAACACGCAGATATCCGCAGACACTACAGTCTATGCACGCTGGGCAAGGAAAAACCTCAGCTACATAGTCCACTACCAGGATGAAGAAGGAAATCCTGTTGCATCGGATAAGGAAGTTACAAATCCTAATCTGTTGATCGATCAGGAGATCACAGAGACGGCAGTCGCAGTAGCGGGCTACAGGCCAAGCGAAGCGAGCATCACTTTCACACTGGGCGAGGAGAACAACTCCATAACATTCGTATACAGCGAGCAGGCTGATTCGACAGGCTACACAGTTCGCTATGTTATCAATAGCAGTGAGTTCAGCGGAAATATCCCTGTAGCTGCTGAGAAGACAGTGGACGATGTCTCGGGCGACACTTCATCCGTTATCGAGCTGGCCGCGGCTGTGGATTACAGCGCACTTTATGCAGCGCATCCTGAGCTCAGCGGAATCGAGTTCCACCCTGATGAGGCCGAGAAGACTCTCGTTCTTACATCAGACAAGGCTCAGAACGTGCTCACATTCACATACTCGAGCTTCAAGCACGCTGACATCGAGCTGCACTTCGTTGACATGGCCGGTAACAAGATCGCCGGTGACGATCTGCAGAGACTCAAGATAGGAAAGACATTTACACTTGACCGTACTCCTGTTGAAGGATGGGAGCTCAGCAAGGTAGTCGAGGGCTCCGTATACGACGGCAAAGCCGCGGGATCCGAGTACAAGATCACCGAGGCTGCAGCTGACAGCGGACTCGAGTTCACTCTCTTCTATAAAAAGAAAGCGACTATCACAGCTCTTAGCGCGAGCAAGCAATATGACGGAAAAGCACTCACGCTTCCTGAGGGACAGGTAAGGATCGACGGCCTCCTCGATGGACACAGCCTGAAGTCGGTAGACTTCAATTACGCAGATGCCGATGTCGAGAGCGGACGTCTTACAGCAGGCATAGCTACAGTAACTCCTAAGGACGCGGTCATCGAGGGCCCTACAGCGGCAGATTACTACTCGATCAGATATATCAGCGGTACTCTCGAAGTGACAAAGATCAATGTTACTATCCGTGTCGAGCCAGACCGCTGGACAGGCGCTGTTTACACAGGCGATGTATACAAGGCAGGATTCACCAATCCATCTAAGTCTGAGAGCGACTACGTAATAATCAGCCACGACGGATACAAGGAAACATACCTGAACAGCATCTGGGAGACTATAAGGGCTAAGGCTACATATGACGAGTCAGCAGCGGGCCTCAAGTACTATGGCATCGCTGAGAGCAACGCTGGCGATTACACCTATAACGTTGAGTTCACAAGCAAAGACTTGCCTAAGGACGACAACTACAGCGTTGGACTGTACGTACGTCCTGGACGCCTCCACATTCTTCCTAAGGAAGCCACTGTTTCGACAGAAAGCGCTACCAAGGAATATGACGGTAAGGCTCTTACAAATGCTGAGGCGAGCATCACAGGACTGGTCGCCGCGGATGAGGGCAAAGTCACCGCAAAGGGCACAGGTTCACAGACCGAGCCTGGCAGCAGCGAAAACAGCTACGAGATCAACTGGGGCGGAGTCAAAGATACGAATTACACAATTGTAAATGAGGCTCTTGGTACTCTTACAGTAAGCCCAAGATCGCTCATACTGACAGCCGCTACTGCGAGCAAGACTTACGACGGAAAAGCGCTTACTGCTCCTGGAGTCACAGCGAGCGGACTTCCTGAGGGCTTCACATTAGAAGCAACAGCAAGCGGCAGCCAGACAGATGCGGGCGTTGCGGTCAACAAGGTAAACGAAGGCTGGAAGATAAAGGATGCTTCCGGAGCTGACGTTACTAAGCGCTTCACAGTTTCTGAGACTATAGACGGTACGCTCACAGTCAACAAGGCCCCTGCAGTAGTAACTACAGGAAGCGCCAGCAAGGCTTACGATGGCGCTGCGCTGACTAACGCGGAAGCAAATATCACAGGGCTCGTCAACGGCGAGACAGCTACGGTGACCGCTACAGGATCGCAGACTGAGATCGGATCATGCAGCAATACATATGACATCAATTGGGGAAGCGCTAAAGCTACTAACTACAGCGTGACAGACAACCTCGGTACGCTGATCATCACAGATAACGAGGCAGACGTTACCCTGATAGCTAACAGCGCGACCAAGACTTACGACGGCGAGGCACTCGAAGACGCGGGCGTAACAGCAAGCGGACTCCCTAAGGGCTTCACGGTCGAGGCAACAGCGAGCGGCAGCCAGAAGGATGCCGGATCGAGCGCCAACGTTGTAAATGACGGCTACGTCATCAAGAACGCTGCAGGAGAAGATAAGACAGGCAACTTCAAGAACGTACAGAAGATAGACGGTACGCTCACAGTCAATCCTAAGGCCGTAACGGTCACGACCGGAAGCGGCAGCAAAGCATATGACGGAGAAGCTCTGACTAACGGCGAAGCAGCGATCAATGGCCTCGTTGAAGGCGAGACAGCTAATGTCAAGGCGACAGGCTCGCAGCTCGAGGTTGGATACTCATCCAATACATGCGCTATCGAGTGGGGCAGCGCCAAGGCTGCAAACTACAAGGTAACAGAGAATCTCGGTACTCTGACTGTAACGGATAACAACGCTGCAGTAGTACTTACAGCGGCAAGCGCTATCAAGACTTACGACGGCACGGCTCTGACAGACAGCACAGTCGCAGCGACAGGCCTGCCTGAAGGCTTCACAGTAAGAGCGACAGCGAGCGGCAGCCAGACTAACGCCGGATCGAGCCTCAACACTGTAAGCGACAGATATGTGATCCTGAACGCTCAGGGCGCAGACAGGACAGCGAACTTCACAAATGTCACAAAGGCAGACGGCACGCTCACAGTCAGCAAGGCGACTCTCACCGTTACTACAGGTAGCGGCATCAAGAAATATGATGGAGAAGCCCTGACAAGCGAAGAAGCGGCTATCGCGGGCCTTGTCGAAGGCGAGACAGCGACAGTGACTGCTACCGGATCGCAGACGGATGTCGGCTCAAGCGACAACACTTACGGCGTCGAATGGGGAACAGCTAAGGCTGATAACTACAACATTAGCGAGAACCTCGGAACACTGACAGTCACAGAGAATGATGCAGAGGTGACTCTGACTGCTGCAGATGGCAGCAAGACTTACGACGGAACGGCCCTTACTGCTTCGGCAGTCACAGCGAGCGGGCTCCCTGAAGGCTTCACAGTAGACGCTGTAGCGGACGGATCCATCACTGACGCCGGAACAGCCACTAACTCCGTAGCCGACGGATATGTGATCAAGAACGGCGCTGGCGAAGATAAGACAGCAAACTTCACGAATGTGAAGAGGGAAAGCGGCACTCTGACAGTAGAGCCAAAGGCAGCTACCATCACTACAGGAAGTGCCGAGAAGGCTTACGACGGCACAGCTCTTACAAATGTAGAAGCAGTGATCGACGGTCTTGTAAGTGGCGAGACTGCCAAGGTCACAGCAACAGGCTCGCTGACAGAAGTCGGCGAATCACCAAACAGCTACGACCTCACATGGGAGACAGCTAAAGCTCAGAACTACAAGCTCACAGAGCAGCTCGGTACACTTACCGTAACAAACAACTCTGCTGAGATAACTCTGACAGCTCCGAGTGCAAGCAAGACTTACGACGGCACATTCCTTACCGCGGATGGCACAGGAGACGCGAAGGTAGAAGCAGGCGGCCTGCCTGAAGGCTTCAGCGTAACAGCCACAGCGAGCGGAAAACGTAAACATGCCGGCATAGCATCTAACGTAGTCAATGACGGCTATGTCATTACAAATGCTGAAGGCGTTGACAAGACTGCATACTTCACTAACGTGACGAAGGTGAATGGATCTCTGACGATCCTGCCGGCGGCACTCACAGTGACGACAGGTTCTGCCAGCAAAGCGTACGATGGCAGCCCTCTCACAAGCAATGATGCTTCGATAGAAGGACTCATTAATGGAGAGACAGTCGGCATCGAGACTACCGGAACTATCACAGAGGTCGGAAACACAGCGAACAGCTATGAGATGACATGGGCCGGTGAAGGAAGCAAATACACAGCTTACAAAACCGACTACACTGTTACCGAGAATCTCGGAACACTTACTGTCACAGACAGCAGCGCAGACGTGGTACTTACAGCGGCAAGCGCGAGCAAGACTTACGACGGCACAGCTCTGACTGATCCTACAGTCACAGCGACAGGCCTGCCTGAAGGCTTCACAGTTGAAGCAACAGCAAGCGGCAGCCGCACACACGCCGGCACTGTAGCTAACGTAGTAAATGATGGCTATGTCATCAGGAACGCGAATGGGGAAGACAAGACAGCGAACTTCAAGAACGTTGTGAGGGTCGCCGGTACGATCACCATCAACCCTAAGAGCGTGACCATAACCACAGGCTCTGACAGCAAGGCTTACGATGGCAAGGCTCTTACAAATTCCGATATAGTGATCGACGGCATAGTCAATGGCGAGACATACGACCTCAAGGTGACCGGAACTATCACAGAGGTCGGAACCGCAGATAACAGCTACGAGATGACATGGGGCACCAAGAGCAATGACTTCACAGCCTACAAGAATGACTACGCAGTCACAGAAAGCATTGGTACACTCACTGTCAATGCTAACGGCAATGCCGTAGTGTTGACCGCAGCGAGCGGTGAAAAGGTGTTTGACGGCAAGGCTCTGAAAGTGGCTGAGGTAACAGCGACAGGCCTGCCTGAAGGCTTCACGGTAGAAGCCACAACAAAGGGCAGCCAGACAAACGTAGGCTCAAGCGTCAATGAAGTAAGAGACGGATACGTCATCAAGAACGCTGACGGAGCTAACAAGACATCGAGCTTCACGAATGTGACCACAGCAGACGGACTGCTCACAGTAACACCTAAGAAGCTCACAGTTACTACCGGCTCCGGTAAGAAAGCATATGACGGCACAGCGCTGACAAATAGCGAAGCGACTATCGAAGGCTTCGTCTCAGGCGATGGCGGAAGCGTTACTGCTACCGGTTCGCAGACTGAGGTCGATTCGAGCCCGAATACCTACGAGATCAGCTGGAACTTCTTCACGGTTGCTGAAAACTATGTGATAGAAGAAAAGCTTGGAACGCTCACCGTGACCGCAAACAATACTAAGGTCACTCTGACAGCGGGAAGCGGCAGCAAGAAGTATGACGGCACAGCGCTGACAGTGGCAGATGTCTCTGCAGAGGGACTTCCTAATGGCTTCACAGTCGAGGCTACTACTACAGGCAGCCAGCTCGATGCGGGTACAAGCGCTAACACGGTTAACGATGGATATATCATCAAGAACTCTGCGGGCGAGAACAAGACAGCTTGCTTCACGAACGTGACCACAGCAGACGGTACCCTGAGAGTTGGAAAGAGGAGCGTCGTACTTACATCGGCATCTGGCGAGAAGGTATATGACGGAGACGTTCTTACCAACAACGAGATCACGGTAAGCGAAGACGGCTTCGCTCCGGGCGAGGGCGCGGTGTACAACGTGACCGGATCTCAGAGGGATGCGGGAGACAGCAAGAACAGCTTCACCTATACTCTGGATGCAGGTACAAACGCTGCCAACTACAACATAGTTACTGAAGAGGGTACTCTGACAGTCACCCCTGTCAATGACAAAGTGACCGTCACGATCACCGAGAATTCAGGCAAAGAGAAGTACGACGGCACCCCTAAGACCGTAAAGGGCTACGAGGTAAGCATCAACAATGCTCTCTATCCAAAGACCGGATTCACGTTTGGCGGCACCGCCGAGGTAAGCGGTACTGACGCCGGTATCTATCCGATGGAGATCAAGGCGGATGACTTCACCAATGTAAACGACAACTTCTCGAATGTCGAATTCGTGATCCAGGATGGAACACTTGAGATCAGTAAGAGAAGCGTCACACTCACATCTGCTACGGCCAAGGCCGTTTACAGCGGAGCGGCTCTTATCAGCAACAGAGTCGATGTCTCGGGCGACCTCTTCGCTGACGGCGAGGGAGCATCGTATACGGTGACAGGATCGCAGAGGGCAGTTGGCGCCAGTGAGAACGCATTCACATACACGCTGAATGGCGGCACAAATGCTGATAACTACATCATCACACCGGTCTTTGGCACACTCACTATCACGAGCCTGCCAATCGATGCGAGATACGAGGTAACAGTAACTGCCGCAAGCCTTGAGACCAAGTATGACGGCTCCGAGAAGAGCGTAAGCGGATTTGACGATGGAACAGAGTCGGGTGGCAATATTCCGGTGACTGTCAATGGACACGATTACACGATTTCCGGTCTGAGTGCTGAGGCTAAGGGTACAAACGCAGGCAAATATCCTGTCAACATCACGGGCGAGGCTAAGGTCACTGATGAAGACGGAAATAATGTAACAGATCAGTTCAATGTCAATTTCGCCAATGGAAGTCTTGATATCGCTAAGCGAAGCGTCAAGATGGAGTCTGAGACGGCAAGCAAGAAGTATAACGGCAGCCCTCTCACCGCAGGGCGCGTAACAGAGACCGGCGACGGCTTCGTAAGAGGCGAAGGAGCAGATTACACCGTAACAGGTACACAGACTCTTGTAGGTGTCAGCGAAAATACATTCACTTACACCCTCAAGGAAGGCACCAACCCAGACAACTACGATATCACGACATCCTTCGGAACGCTTACAGTCACCAATAGGGATGCCAAGTACGGCATCACACTGAGACCTAAGAGCTTCGAGGACAAGTACGACGGAACCGAGAAGACAGCATCCGGATTCGAGAGCCTCAGCTTCATGGTCGACGGACACGCTTATACAGTAAGCGGAGTAGAGGCGACTCGCACAGAGACTAAGGCCGGCACATACACGGTCAACATGACAGGTACACCGACAGTTCTCGATGAAAAGAACAACGATGTTACAAGTCAGTTCGAAGTGACACCGGCTCAGGGAACTCTCGTGATCAACAAGAGAAGCGTCAAGCTTGCTTCGGCCAGCGATACAAAGCCGTATGACGGCAAGCCTCTTACAAACGATAAGGTAACTGTATCCGGCGACGACTTCGCTCCGGGCGAGGGAGCTACGTACAATGTGACAGGAAGCAGACTGCTTGTCGGATCGAGCGCGAACAGCTTCACATATGATCTTAACCAGGGCACTCTCGCTGAGAACTACGACATAAGCACTTCCTTCGGAACGCTTACAGTCACCAACAGAGACGCCAAGTACGAGATCAAGGTGACAGGCCAGGATGCAGAGGAACTGTACGACGGAACCGAGAAGACAGCTGAGGGCTTCAAGACACTGGAGTTCACAGTTGACGGAAACAAGTACACGGTAGAAGGCCTCACATCATCTGTAAGTGCAACGGATGCCGGCGAATATGAAACGGTCATCTCGGGCACTGCGGTAGTGAAGGATGCGAGCGGCAACGATGTCACAGATCAGTTCGCTGTAAGCACAGAGGCCGGAACTCTCAAGATCAAGAAGAGAGCGGTCACACTGACTTCCGGATCGGCTAAACATACGTACACCGGTAAGGAACTCACCAACAAGGATGTGACTGTAAGCGGCGATGGATTCGCTAACGGCGAAGGAGCGACATATGATGTCACCGGCAGCCGTACAACAGTAGGGTCTAGCGAGAACACATTCACTTACACGCTGAATGACGGAACAAACGGTTCGAATTACGATATCACTCAGATCTTCGGAACACTGACCGTCACTAACCGCGATGCCAAGTATCAGATAACGCTGACACCAAACAGCGACTCTGTAGTATACGACGGCGCTGAGCACAGCGTAGGCGGCTTCGTGATCACGACTGCGATCGTCGAAGACGAGAAGTACGAAGTAAGCGGTCTTACAGCGGTAGCTACGGGCACCGACGCCGGTACATACGGCGTAAGCGTAACAGGAACTCCGGTAGTAACTGACGCTAAGGGCAACAACGTCACAGATCAGTTCTCAGTAGTCACAGAAGACGCGACGCTGACTATCACTCCAAGGCCTGTAGTGATCAAGTCTCTGGATGAGAGCGCTGAGTACGACGGCAAGCCGCACACAGGAAGCGGCAAGGTAGAGATCGGCGGCAAGGGATTTGTAGGCGAAGATGGAGTTACAATTACTCCGACAGCCAGCAGAACTCTCGTAGGCGTGACACCAAACAGCTTCGACTGGGCCTTCAACGAGGGCACTAACGGAGACAACTATGATGTTGCTACCGAGTACGGACTGCTCAGCATAGTGAACCGCGACGCGGCTTATGAGATCACTCTTACGGCCAATAGCGACACAGTTGAGTACGACGGCAAGGAGCACAGCGTAGACGGATTCGAGAAGACGGAATTCGAAGTCGATGGCGGAAACTACGCGGTCGACGGTGTCGAGGCGAGCGCTAGCGGTACAGAAACCGGCGTCTACGAGACCGAGATAAGCGGCCTCGCTAACGTCAAGGATGCAGAGGGCAACGATGTCACAGATCAGTTCGCTGTATCTTATAAGAACGGCTCGCTCACCATTACAGGCAACAACGCCGGCGCGGTAGTACCTGCCGGAGGAAACGGCGGTAACAACGGCGGCAATGGCGGAAATGGTGGCAACGGCGCAGGAAACGGCGGCCAGGCGGGCGACGGTAACGATCTTGTGATCGAGACCATCCCAGACTCCGCAGTCGTAACATCGGCACCAGCCGGTTACTGGGCGATGTTCAACCTGATCATGACAGTACTCACAGTCATCGGCGGCATATACATGCTGCTCAGAAGATCGCGCAAAGAAGACGATGATTCTGAAAACGATGGTGATGAGAACGCTAAGGCAGCAGCCTACAGAGCAAACTCTGAGGAAGATCAGGATAGCAAGAAGAAGCGCATACTCGCAGTGATCGCTTCGGTACTGCTGGCCATCATCTCAGTAATAGTGTTCATCGTAACAGAAGACATGACCAACACAATGGCCATCTTCGACAAGTACAGCATACTCATGGCAGTACTCATGATCGCTTCTGTAGTATCCATAGTGCTTGGAAGAAAGCATAAGGAAAACGAAGAAGACGAACAACAACAGTATTCCGGTAACTGATCGATAGGGATTATCCTTTAGTTACGAAAACAGCCTTCCCGGACAACGGGAAGGCTGTTGTTTTTAAAACAGAGCTCATCATAGATGAGCCGCGTTCTGGAGACCAGGCGGATCACTCGTCAGCCTGAGGCTCTTCCTCGCGCTGAGGGGAGTGGCTTTCAAAGCGATGCTTACAATTAAGACACCTTTTCTGGGTCCACACTGTCTTAGTGATCCCGAAAGGCATTTCGCGACGGTCAAGCCGGCCATCCATTACGCTGGCTATACGGTCGCATTTTTCTTTATTTACAAACCAACCCGCTACCGCGCAAAAGAACATTTCTAAGAATCCTTTCTCTTTAGATATCTGTAAACTGTAGACTCAGAGATCTGAAGTCTGGTAGCTATCTCGGCCACGCCGCCCTTGATGGACGACACACCCTGAGAGGCGAGCTCCTGGACTATAGCTATCTTTTCTTCCTGAGTCATGTGCACAGGATCGTTACCGTACTTTTCTATAGTTCTGCTTATAAGCGGATCTATAAGCGTAGTTAGAGAAGTATCCAGATTCTCAAGAGGCGGCTGACTATGCACGCCACCCGTGATGAGCGATCCGAAACGGATATCTTCCATAAATTTTGTCGCCGCGCTTATAAGATTTTCAGCGGATGACATGTCTGTATTTAGGCAGAGCATGCCTACGAGTCTTCCATCCTCAGCTTTTATGTAAAAAGTGCTGGATATGAAATCCTTTCCATAAGCTCTGCCTTTGTAATGAAGGTCGTAGTCCTTGCCCTCATATTCGCCGCTTCGGATGACGTTCATTCCGTAGTCGGTGATAGGCGAGCCCGGCTTACGTCCACTCTGGCTGTTGCTTATCGCCACGACGGAGCAGGCCGGCTGGGAGCAGTCGTTGAGCACCACCTCTGTGGATGGCCCGAGAGCTTTCGCTAGAAAGTCTACGATCGGAATATACATATTCAGAAGTTCTTTGTCTGTCATGTTCTAGTAGTCCTTTCTTGCTGATTGCAATATTCATTATATGACACTTTGCAAGAATTTTTAAGCGGTAATAGAATTTTTCTCGCAATGACAATAATTTTTTCTCATAATGAGAAAAAATTATTGCAAGGAGTTTGTGTATAGAATATAATTCTGTTGGATAAAAGTAGTGTTCTTATAACAGAAAGGGGGTCTGTTGTATGAAAGAAGCAATTGTCACAGCAAATGCTCCTGCGGCTATCGGGCCTTATTCACAGGCGGTAAAAGATGGAGATCTCATCTTTGTATCAGGTCAGCTCCCTGTTGATCCGAAGACCGGTGAATTCCCATCCGAAGACATTCAGGAGCAGACCAGGCAGTCCATGGAGAACATCAAGAATGTACTCAAGGAAGCCGGCTATGACATGGACAGGGTGTTAAAAACGACCGTGTATCTGGCGGACATCGCAGACTTTGCGGCAGCGAATGAAATCTACGCAGAGTTCTTCAGTGAGCCATATCCGGCAAGGGCAGCGTTCCAGGTTGCGGCGCTCCCTAAGGGTGCAAAGGTCGAGATCGAAGCAATCGCAAAGTAGGTAATTAATAGGTATAGAAGGAGGAAAACAATGGAAGCAAAGAAGCTAGAATTTAGGGGCGGATCCGCGATGTCGCTGATTCCGTTCATATTCTTCATCGTCATTACGATCGTTCTTTCGTTTGCTAACTTCCAGGATATCAACATGATGGTCGGCGCAGGAGTAGTTGGTCTTCTGATAGGCATGATCTTCTGCAAGAACATCGGCGATTACTGGGACGTTATCCTGACAGGCCTCGGCTCCAAGGTAGCGATGACTGCCGTAATGCTGTGGCTGGTAGTAGGTATTTACGGAAGCATCCTGAAGAGCGGACATATCGTAGAGGGCCTCGTATGGCTGTCCGTAAAGCTCGGAGTTACCGGCTCGGTATTCACAGTAGCTGCATTCATCTTCGCGGCTCTGTTCGCTGTAGCGACAGGTTCCGGATTCGGTACTATTTCCACAATGAGCTTTATCCTTTATCCTGCAGGCATCCTGCTCGGAGCTAATCCGGCTGTACTCGCAGGTGCGATCCTTTCAGGAGCTGCGTTTGGTGATAACTTCGCTCCTGTATCCGACACAACGATCATCGCGGCTACTTCCCAGGAGTACACATACAAGAAGGGAACAGCTGAGATCGGCGGAACAGTAAAGGCTCGTTTCAAATACGTTGTAGTTGCAGGCGTTATCGCAATCATTCTCTTTGCGATCTTCGGTGGAAGCGGAAGCGCACTTGAGACAACAGAAGCGCAGTCCCTGCTGGCAGAATACCAGATGCCTCTCGGACTTCTCCTTCTGATCCCTACACTCGTAGTTATCATTATGGCGATCCGCGGAATCAACATCTTCGCTTGCCTCGGCACAGGTATCGTTCTCGCTACAGTCATCGGTCTTGCAGCTGGCCTGTTTGACTTCTCGGCTATCGTTGCTATCGAGGATGGTTCTATAAGCGGCGCTATTTCAGGTGGTGTTGCCGGCATGTTCAACGTAAGTATCCTGCTGATGGTAGTAGTATCGATGGGCAACCTGCTTATCGCTTCGGGCTGCATGGAGAGCGTTGTAAACTGGCTCAACAACTCGGTCATCAAGTCCGAGACAGGAGCAGAGCTCGCACTCTTCTGCCTCTCGACAATATTCGGTATCCTCATCGCTGCTATCAACACTATCGCTAATATCTGCGTAGCTCCGTTCATCAACGCTATCGGTAAAAAGAATGGTCTGCACCCACACAGAAGAGCAAACATCCTTGCTACAACGATTTGCTCGTTTCCATTCTTCCTGCCATACGGTGGCTGCGTGCTCCTGCTTCTCGGCGGTGTGTCCTCAATGATGGACACTTACACATTCCTGCCACAGCTTGGAGCAAGTGATATGATGTTCACAGCATTCTACAGCTGGGCGATTTGGATCGTAATGCTCGTATGCTGCATCACAGGTATCGGCCGTACATTTGAAGGAAAGAACGGCGAGGAAATCAAGTCCAAGACAAGACCACAGCTCTAGTCTAAAGGATGCAATAGCGGCTTGGAGCACGGTCTTGATGGCTGACTCCGGGCCGCTTGCTTAATTAATTCGATAATAAAAAATGGTATAATAGATATTCAGGAGGGGTATATATCATGCATGAACTTACACAATTGATCAAAAAGGATATGGTCCCTGCACTTGGCGTAACTGAGCCTGGCGCGATCGCGTTCAGCGTTGCAAAGGCAAGATCCTACACAAAAGGCGAGCTCGTTCACGTTAACGTTGCCATGAACAGCGGCATGTACAAGAACGCGTTTACCTGCGGGATCCCTAACTCCAACGAGGTAGGTAATGTATTCGCGGCAGCTCTCGGCTATGTGGCCGGCGATGCTGAAAAGGGACTCGAATCCCTCGCGGACGTCAAGCCTGAGGATAACGATACAGCCCAGAAGCTGATCGATGAGGGCAAAGTCACAGTCGAGCTCAGCGGTATCACAAGCCGTATCTTCATCGAGGCCACGGTAGAGACGACAGAGGATAAGGCAGTCGTAACTATCCGTGACTCCCACACAAATATCACGAAGGTAGTAGTCAATGGTGAGACTCTTGTTGAGACAGAGGCCGAGCACGCTGAGGATACTACAGAGGCTGACGCGGCGGCGGAGGTGCATTCCGTTCACGGCTATACTCTCGAGCAGATCGTTGATTATGTAAATACAGTTCCGCTTGAGGAGATCGAATTCGTAAAAGACGCTTACAAGGTAAACCTTGAACTCTTCGAGGAAGGCCTCAACAATCCACGCACTACATTCGCGCGCCAATTGCTCGCGATGAACGGCGGCGAGGTGATCTCCAAGGACGAGAAGCTGACAGGCTCACTGCTCTGTAACGCTGCTATCGAAGCCAGAGTTATCGGTTTGGATAAGCCTGCGATGAGCATCACCGGTTCCGGCGCTCACGGCATCATCGCTACAATGCCGCTCTACGGCGTATACAAGATCAATGGGCTTAGCGAAGAGATGCTCTGCCGCGCTACTATGCTGAGCTACCTGGTCTGCACATACATCAAAGAGTATTCCGGCAGACTGTCGGCGTTCTGCGGATGCGCTATCGCGGCCGGCTCGGGCATGGCCTGCGGCGTCGTATATATGAAGGGCGGCGGAGTCAAGGAGATGGAATACACGCTGAACAACATGGCATCGTCCATCACAGGTATGATCTGCGACGGCGGTAACCAGGGCTGCACCATGAAGGGCGTAGCTGCTTGCGACGCGGCGTTCAAGTCGGTCGAGTTCGCTATGGCGGGTGTTCATATCGACAACGTACACGGCATCAACGGAGCGACTCCGGAAGACACCATGCGCAACATGGGACTTATCGCTTCGCCTGGCATGGTCGGAACAGAGAAGACTATCGTCGAGATATTCGAGGATAAGCTCAAGTAATAGACACCGACCGATCCCAATTGAAAGGCGATTCCCTCTCTGGCCGAGTGGGATATAGCTACATAGATACCTTAATAGCCATATGAATTGGCAACACTGAAAATGCGGTGCGCGATGCGCACTGCATTTTTTGAATTCTTCACATTATGCTTCCCTCGTGTGCTACAATAGGCATGGAGCAAGACCTTGCGAAAAAAGGAGGACATACAAATGATCAATATGCTTACACAGGATACTTATGAGCAGGAAGTCATGAAGGCCGAAGGCACTGTACTCGTAGACTTCTATGCAGATTGGTGTGGTCCATGCAAGATGCAGGGCCCTATCGTAGAGCAGCTCTCTGAAGAGAGAAAGGATGTAAAGTTCTGCAAGCTCAACGTCGATGATGCTCCGGCCATCGCTATGGAGCTCGGAATCTCAAGCATCCCAACTATCATGGTAGTCAAGAACGGCGAGATCACATACAAGCAGCCGGGACTCATGCAGAAAGCTCAGCTCGAAGCACTTCTCTAAGAAACTGCAGGACGGGTAACCGTGATTGACATAGTCGTTCGGCTAAATTATAATGTAAAAGCATTGAATATAGTCGAACGGCTATTTTAATGCCAATAAAAGGAAAATATAGTCGAACGGCTATATAGCTGAAAGGACAGCCTATGACAAGCGTTAAGGATATGAAAAGTCTCGGAGATGCTGTGCGCAAAAGGCGCAGAGAGCTCGGATATACTCAGGCTTTCCTCGCGGAATACGCGGGGGTCAGCACGAGCTTTTTGTCTGAACTTGAAAACGGCAAGGAGACCATACAGGCCGGTAAGATGATGGAGATAATCGCCCTGCTTGGCATGGATGTCTGTGTCAGCAAGAGAGGGGAATAGTTGGACTTTAAAGTACTGGATGTATCTATAGAAATAGAAGGAAGGCAGAGAGAAGTTGGCACCATAAGCGGCAGCTCCGATTATGATGCCTCTTTTAAGTACTCTGAGGATTATCTGTCGTCGAACACAGCTCAGCCGATCTCGCTTAGCCTGCCGCTCACAGAGGAGGCATATGGGCCCGAAGCTACGCGAAGATTCTTTGAGGGGCTTCTTCCTGAAGGCTTTATGAGGCGTACTGTCGCTGAGCAAAACAGGACAGACGACGGTGACTATCTTTCCATACTTGAGATGCTCGGGGCCGAATGCCTCGGAGCCGTCCAGATCAAGGGCCCAAATTTCAAGATGATAGAGCCTTCATATCGAAGACTCGATCCTTCCACCATGTATAAGCTTGCGGCTGAGGGCGCTACGAGGTCGGCCGATCTTGTAGTGGAGGCCCATCTGTCGCTTACGGGGGCTTCGGGCAAGATCGGAGCGTATAAGGATGAGAAGGGCGAGTGGTATCTGCCCATTGGAAGTGCTCCAAGTACACATATATTGAAGCAAAGTCATATCAGATATGATAATATAGTTCAGAACGAGCAGCTTGCGCTTAGGGCCGCCAAAATCATGGGGATCGAAGTGCCTGAGTGCGAGATAGTAGTGGCGGACGAAGAGCCGGGAGCGGGCACAGAGGGCTTTAGAGCCCTCACTGAGAATGTGCTCTTTGCTACCGAGCGATACGACCGCACATTCCAAGGTGCAGCCGACACCATAAGTGGGCTGCCGTGCCCGCTCAGGCTCCACCAAGAGGACATGGGACAGGCACTCGGCATACCGTCTTCAGGTAAATACGAGAGGGCGGGCGAACAACACATGAAGAAGATGTTCGATCTTCTAAAGAGATATTCTTCCGAGCCTATAGACGATCAGCGAAAGCTATGGGACATGATAGTGTTCCACAGCCTCATCGGAAACACAGACGGCCACATCAAGAATTTCTCACTCATATACGACAGGACTCTAAGGTCCGTAAAGCTGGCGCCTGCATACGACATCGTCAGCACTGTATTGTACGACACCCACTCCACCGAGATGGCGTTTTCCGTAGGCGGCGAGATAGAATGGGCCAAGCTCAGCAGAGCCAGCTTCGAGGATGCCTGCAAGGAGATAGGGCTTAGCAAAAAACTGTTCATGCCTGAATTCGACCGCATGGCCGAGGGCTTTGGCGACGCGCTCAGAGAGGCAGCCGGGTCCATGGAAGCCGAAGGCTTTAACAATATAAGCGCTATGGCAGAAAAGATAATCGAAAAAGGAGGATCATTATGCCACATGTAGAGATCAATATGATGTCAGGTAGATCTGAAGAGCTCAAGAAGAAAGTAGCCGAGGATATCGTGCAGGCCATGATGGACTCGCTCGGCTGCGAGAGGAGCCATCTCTCGGTATCCATAATCGATGTGGACCCTGCCGAGTGGAACGAAAAGATGAGCAAGAAGGTCGACAAGGAGACTATCTACGCAGGAGAACTCTACGAAGCGAAGTAATGAGCTTTATTGAAGTCAAAGACCTTGTAATCGAATTTACGAAAATAGATGACGAGGGCAACGAAGTGCCCGGCAAGAAAGCCGTTGACGGTGTCAGTCTGAACATCGACAAGGGTAGTTTTGTGGCGGTCGTAGGAATGAACGGTTCCGGAAAATCGACCCTCGCCAAGAGCCTAAACGGCCTGCTCCTTCCGACGGCAGGCAGTGTTGTAGTTGACGGTTTCGATACCCGTGACGAAGATCACATCTGGGACGTCAGGTCGAGAGTCGGTATGGTATTCCAGAACCCGGATAACCAGATAGTATCTTCCATAGTAGAAGACGACGTGGCATTTGGCCCCGAGAATCTCGGAATCGAGCCTGATGAAATCCGCAGGCGCGTCGACGATGCCCTTAAACACGTTGGCATGTACGACCAAAAGGATAAGGGGGCTCATATGCTCTCCGGAGGACAAAAACAGCGAATCGCGATCGCGGGAGCCATTGCGATGAGGCCTCAGTGCATAGTCTTCGACGAACCGACAGCCATGCTCGATCCTAAAGGGCGAGCGAGGGTGATGAGCATAATCAAGGATCTCAACGCCGAAGGCATCACATGCATACTCATCACACATTTCATGAGTGAGGCCGAGCAGGCTGATCGCATTATCGTAATGAAGGACGGCAAGGTCATTGGCGATCGCACTCCGGCAGAACTCTTCTCGGATATTCCATTTGTAGAGAGTGCCGGGCTCGAATTACCTCCGGCCATAGAACTTAGAAAAATGGCGGGCCTTCCTGGCAATCTCAGCACAGCAGCGGAGATCGCGGAACATATAGCCGCAAGCAGATAACGAACATAAACACTAACAAAACCACCAACAGATGTCGATAAGAGTAAAAGATCTTACATACGTATACAATCCTGGGATGCCGGGCGAGACAAAAGCTCTCGACGGAGTCTCTTTGGATGTTGAAGACGGCACTGTGCTCGGCATAATCGGGCACACCGGCTCTGGTAAGTCCACTCTTCTCCAGCATCTGAACGGACTCATTAAGCCGGATTCCGGCGAGATATATATCGGCGATGTGTGCATCACAAGCGGCGATGTAAAAATGACAGAGATAAGGCGCCGCGTGGGGCTTGTATTCCAGTATCCTGAGTATCAGCTCTTTGAGGAGACAGTCGCCAAGGACGTGGCCTTTGGCCCCCGCAATCTGGGGCTCTCCGACGAAGAGATAGACAGGAGAGTGAAAGTTGCCATAGCCATGGTAGGCCTCGACTATGACGAGATCGCCGAAGTGTCGCCGTTCGATCTTTCGGGTGGTATGAAAAGACGAGTCGCCATAGCGGGTGTTATCGCCATGGAGCCTGAGATACTCATCCTCGACGAGCCGACAGCAGGGCTCGATCCGGCGGCGCACAGGGATATACTCTCGATGGTTCGCAGGATCCACGACGAGATGAAGATCACGCTGATTTTCGTTTCACATAATATGGGAGATGTCGCCGAGATGTCTGACAGGGTGATCGTGATGAGCGAAGGGAGGATCGCTTTCGACGGTACTCCTCGCGAAGTATTCTCACACGCGACCGAATTGTCGGAGATGGGACTTTCCGTTCCTCCGGCGAGGGAGATCGTTGAGCAGATAAAGGCGAAGGCCAAAGACTTTGAGAGCGACGCTCTCACTTTAGACGAAGCAGCAGCGGATATAAGGGAATACCTGGAGGCGGCCCGCGGATGATAAGAGACATCACTCTCGGACAATACTATCCCGGCAAGTCCGTCATACACAGACTCGACGCCAGGACGAAGATAATAGCGACACTTGTCTACATAGTATCGCTGTTTATCGTTAACAACTTCTGGGGATTCCTGATCGCGGGAGTGGGCCTGGCTGTGGTGATAGCCCTGTCAAAGGTGCCGGTCAAGTTCATATTCCGTGGACTCACCGCCATATTCATCATCATAATATTTACGGTCGTGATCAACATATTCATGACCGAAGGGCGTATAATCTGGCAGTGGAAGTTCCTACACATAACAGTCGAGGGCCTGTCGAGGGCCGGCTTTATGGCAGTAAGGCTAGTGCTCCTCATCATAGGCTCATCCATGATGACACTGTGTACCAAGCCGATCGAACTCACAGATGGCCTCGAGAAGCTGCTCAAACCGCTTTCAAAGATAGGGCTTCCGAGCCACGAGATCGCGCTCATGATGACTATCGCTCTCAGGTTCATCCCTACGCTGATGGAAGAGACCGACAAGATCATCAAGGCACAGCAGGCCAGGGGAGCCGACTTCGAATCGGGCAATATTATCCAGAGAGTCAAGAGCCTCATCCCTATCCTGATACCTCTTTTCGTCAGCTCTTTCAGGATAGCGCAAGATCTGGCGCTTGCCATGGAGGCGCGCTGCTATCACGGAGGCAGCGGCCGCACCCGCATGAACGAGATACACTTCCACAGAGGTGATGCAGTGGCGGCAGTGGTGATGGTATTGTTCCTCGCGGTGATAATCGCTTCAAGATATATACCTGCGCTGTTCTGATAAATAGGGCAGAGCGATGTATCGGGCCATGCAGCCGTGAAATATTAAAATGCGAAAGGGGCCCTAAGCGGCATGTCCGCTTAGGGACAAAATACATAGAAGGATAATTCAGTAGTAATGCGACAGAGAAAACTTAGAAACCTCGATCAGAAGTACGAGGCTTTTGAAGACCTCATAGTAGATATACCATCAGAGATGCGCGGCCGCTGGGCAGGGCTCGCGGCTGAAATGACGGGAAAGAATAATCTCCCGATATACGTCGAGATCGGATGCGGCAAGGGAAAGTTCATTTCAGAGCTCGCTGAGAAGGAGCCAGATCACTTCTTCATAGCGGTCGAGGGCAACAAGAGCGTGATGCTAAGAGCGATGCAGAAGATACGCGCCAAAGAACTTAGTAACGTGGTCTTCGTACCAGAGCACGCCGGAGACCTAACAGAGTGGTTCGAAGCCGGCGAAGTGACGGGCATCTACCTCAACTTCAGCGACCCGCTCCCAAAGAATTACTGGTATAAGCGCCGCCTCACTTACAGGGACAGGCTGAAATCGTACTTCGAGGTGATGGGCGACGACGGCAGGGTCATCTTCAAGACTGACAATACAGATCTCTTCAACTGGTCTGTGCTCGAGGTTGCAGCGGCAGACCTCAGGATAGAAGAGCTCACAAGGGACCTTCACGCGGATCCCGATCTAAACAAAGATAATATAGAGACCGAGTACGAAGCTAAGTATTCGGCACTCGGGCAAACAATAAAAAGAATGATAATTAAAAGGAGAGCATTATGAGTATCAAAAGTATGGTAGCTTACAACGGCAGAGAGATCCCAAAGGAAGACAAAGTGTTCGCGGCTAGCGGAGCTGCTCTGGACGCTGTAGAAAAATATGGCAAGGCAAACGTGATCAACGCTACAGTCGGAGCGCTTTACGATGACGAGGGAGATCTGCTTGTGCTTAAGTCAGTTGAGAAGGCCATGAAGAGCCTTCCTGCTCCGAGCTTCGCGGCATACGCGCCGATCGCGGGCACACCGGGCTTCAAGGACGCTATACTTAAGGCCGCTCTCTACGGCTTTGAGCCAAAGAGCTATACAGCAGTAGTCGGCACACCAGGCGGCACAGGCGCCATCAGAAACTCGATCGCCAACTACTCCGAGCCTGGCGACAAGATCTTGGTACCAAACTGGCACTGGGCTCCATATAAGAGCATTTCGAACGAGCTTTACCGTGACGTCGAGCGTTTCCAGATGTTCAACGACAAGGGCGGATTCAACCTCGAAGACTTCGAATACAAAGTAAAGAAGCTCACTAGAAACCAGGAACATCTCGTGATAATCCTCAACACGCCGGCCAACAACCCTACAGGCTACGCGCTTACCATGGATGACTGGTATGGCGTAAAGAAAGTGCTCGACGAGGTATCGCTCGAAAAGAAGATCGCGCTCGTACTCGACGTCGCGTACATCGACTTCGCAGGCGACCCAAGAGAGGTTAGAAGCTTCTTCAGCGTTATCGACAATCTCAGAACCAACGTGCTTCCGATCATCGCATACAGCGCGTCCAAGACATTCACGCTTTACGGAGCAAGATGCGCAGCCATGATCTGCTTCGCGCACAATCCTGAAGTAGCTGAGGAATTCGTAAAGGTCAACTCCTTCTCATGCAGAAACACATGGTCCAACTCCTCGAGAGCTCCTCAGGAAGTGATCGAGAGGATCTACGCAGACCCAGAACTGTTCAAGGTAGTGGAAGAAGAGCGAGCTGCCGCAAGAGAGATGCTGCTCGCAAGAGGAAGAGGCTTCGAAGAGGAAGCTAAGAAAGTAGGGCTTGACATAGTACCATTCAGCGCAGGCTTCTTCGTGACAGTTCCATGCAGCGATCCGGATGCCCTCGCCGAAGAACTCAAAAAGAAGAACGCGTTCGTGATCCCGCTCGCAACAGGTGGAATCAGAATATCCGTCGCATCGAGCAGCGAGGCCAAGTGCCGCAAACTGCCTGGACTCATCAAAGAGGCGATGGAAAATCTCGGAATGTAGTAATACCGGGTAAGACAACCCCAATACGCCATCCGGCTGAGGTTGATCATTATGAGAATCAATGGCAAAGAGATAAAAGGCGTAATATTCGACATGGACGGGGTCATACTCGACTCGCTCCTGATCTGGAATGAGCTTGGCGAAAGATTTGCCGAGAAGCTTGGCCCTGGGGCAGATAAAGATCTGAGCGAAAAGATCTTTTCGATGAGCGCTGAGGAGAGCATCGAGTATTTCAGGGAGCACTACGGCCTGAAACAGTCCAAAGAGGAACTGATGCAGGAACTCTTGGACTTTTCCAGAGACTTTTACTACAACAAGGTGAAGGCAAAGGAAGGCGCCAAGGAGCTGATGGAACGATTCAGTGCTGCAGGCATTAGAATGGTCGTTGCGACCTCAAACATGCGAAATAACATAGAGCACGCTCTTGAGAGGAACGGGCTCCTCGGATACGTCGACCGAATATTCACCAACACAGAGGTCGGCTCGAGTAAGAATGACCCCGAGATCTTCGACCTTGCGGCCAAGCACATGGGCACACTCCCAGGCGAGACACTCGTCTTCGAAGACTCCCTTTACGCGCTAAAGACCGCGAAGGCTGCCGGCTACCACACAGTGGGCGTCTACGACGCAATCGGCGAGCCCGATCAGGAAGGCCTCAAAGCAGAGGCGGACATCTATGTCCAAGCCCCTGGTGAGTTCCTGAAGATCTCAGACATAAAAGAATAGGCGCAAACCACCAAACAACATATGACAAAACCTCCGTAATGCGTTATACTTACGGAGGTAACACGCAGGTGTAGTTTAATGGCAAAACTTGAGCTTCCCAAGCTTACGTCGAGGGTTCGATTCCCTTCACCTGCTCCACGCTGAGCCCCCGAAAGGGGGCTCTTAGCGTGGAGCAAAGATAAGGAACGAGCCCGAGACGTAAGCTTAATTGAAACCAGAGGGTTCGAATTCGGGCGGATGATATATGGCCGCCTGAAAAACGGCAGTCAAGGAGCGCAGCCCGCGAGAGCGGCGCCGAAGGCGTCCTTGACGGCCGGATATTCCCTTCACCCGCTCCACGTGAAAGCACCTACCCTATTCGAACACAATAGTCCGAAAACGTTTTACTTGGATCCCTTGTGTTTAACCGATGAAAATTAGCAGCGCTGAAATATGAAGTGTCATGAGCAGAGGCTTCACGATCAGCCTCAAGCCAACCGTAGAAGGTGCTTCTGGGAATGC
>CADAUB010000022.1:0-328 GCA_902790965.1 uncultured Eubacteriales bacterium
ACGCTATCGCAAACTCAAGGCCCGTCGTGGTCACAAGAAAGCTATTATCGCGATCTGCAGGATGCTCCTGACCGCTATCTGGAACGTCCTTAGCAAGGCAGAACCTTATTCTCCTGCTGGTTATCTCAGCGATCATCAGGTGACTGAGGTCAGAACGCTTACCCAAAAGCAAGCTCTCAATCTGCTGAAGTCGCGAGGATACGTTATTACGGACGAAGAGTCCGCTTAAGTATGCTGAGCATATGCTATCTGACAGGCCACCTTTCGATGGCTTTCTTTTGATGCCCCCATACTTATTTATTAGTCGTTACTGTGTATTTTCAAACTT
>CADAUB010000022.1:371-23741 GCA_902790965.1 uncultured Eubacteriales bacterium
GCTGAGCATATGCTATCTGACAGGCCACCTTTCGATGGCTTTCTTTTGATGCCCCCATACTTATTTATTAGTCGTTACTGTGTATTTTCAAACTTATTTCTCCTTGTATTTGCACTCAGGGTTGGAGCACTTGATAGAGGCTGACCTTCCCTTTGATTTTACCAGCATCGATCCGCAATCAGGGCACATTCTGCCTACAGGCATATCCCAATATGAAACATCGCATTCAGGATAACCGCTGCATCCGTAGAACACTTTGCCCGATCTTCTTGCTCTCTTTTCGATGATATCCTTGCCGCACTTAGGGCACTTGACGCCCGTCGATTTGATTATGGGCTTTGTGTTTTCACACTCAGGATAGCCCGTACAAGCGAGGAACTTGCCGAATCTGCCTTCCTTTATGGCCATAGGCCTGCCGCAGATCTCGCATACCTCGTCTGAGAGAACTACCTCTTTCTCGATCCTCTCGGCTTCCTCTTCGGCTACTTTGAGTTCTTCGCTGAAGCCCTTATAGAAATTGGAGATGACTTTCTTCCAATCCTTATCCCCGAGCTCTATGCCATCGAGCTGATCTTCCATCTCGCCCGTAAACTTCACGTCAACGATATCTGAGAAGTACTCAGACAGGATATTCGTGACATCGAAGCCGAGCTTAGTAGGCTCGAGAGTCTTCTTGACACGCTTTATATATTTTCTGCTGACCAGCACTGTGATGATAGAGGCGTATGTACTCGGCCTTCCGATGTTCTTCTCCTCCATCTCCTTTACGAGGCCTGCCTCTGTATACCTTGCCGGTGGCTGCGTGAACTTCTGCTCTTTGATGAGTTTTTCGAGATCTAGCACTTCGCCCTCGGTCAGCTTAGGAATGTTGACCTCGTCGCTGTTCTGGGTTGCCTTATATACCTTGCGCCAGCCGTCGAATGTCATGCGGGCTCCGTTAGCCTTGAACTCATATCTTCCGTTGTTTATAAGCACCTGCATGGTGTCGTATTCCGCGGCTGCCATGCGGGATGCCACGAATCTCTTCCAGATGAGGTCGTAAAGCTTGTACTGATCCGCTGTAAGAGAATCCTTGATGAGTTCCGGCTCGAGGTTTACGTCAGATGGTCTGATGGCCTCGTGAGCGTCTTGCATCGCTTTATTTTTATTTACGAATCTGTTGTTACCAACGTATTCTTCTCCGTATTTTTCTCTGATGAAAGCAGCGCCCTGAGCGATCGCCTGGTCGGATACTCTTACGGAGTCTGTTCTTATGTATGTGACAAGACCTCTGGCTCCGATGCCTTTGAGGTTGATTCCTTCGTACAGCTGCTGAGCGATCTGCATTGTTTTTCCCGTCTGGAATCCGAGCTTGATCGAAGCGTCTTGCTGCAGGCTGGACGTGGTGAACGGAGCATATGGCTTTGTCTTACGCTTGCCTTCTTTGATGGATGTGACCGTGTAGTCGCCCTTTCCGAGCTCGGCCTCTATGGCATCTGCCTCGTCCTTGTTGCTTACATGGGCTTTCTTGCCGTCTATCTTCGAAAGATCCGCAACGAAGCCATCGCCAAAATCAGCAGCGATGTACCAATACTCTTCCGGTATGAACGCCTGGATCTCGCGCTCTCTGTCGCATATGAGCTTGAGAGCCGCTGACTGGACTCGTCCGGCAGAAAGACCCCACGATACTTTTTTCCAAAGAAGTGGACTTATCTGGTATCCCACGAGTCTGTCGAGGATGCGCCTTGCCTGCTGGGCGTCGACCAATGCTTCGTCGATAGCGCGTGGTTCTTTGATGGCCTCCTTGACGGTGTCCTTGTTGATCTCGTTGAACATGACCCTGCACTTGGAATCAGGATCCATATCCAGAAGATGAGCAAGATGCCAGGAAATAGCTTCTCCCTCGCGGTCAGGGTCGGTTGCGAGCAGCACTTTGTTTGCTGCTTTTGCTTCTTTCTTGATCTCTTTTATGACATCGCCCTTTCCCCTTATGTTGATGTACTCAGGCTCGAAGTTGTTTGCCACATCGATGCCGAGCCTGCTCTTAGGGAGGTCTCTGACATGTCCTACAGAAGCGATCACCTTATATCTCGAACCAAGATACTTTCCGATTATCTTCGCCTTCGACGGCGACTCTACGATCAGAAGTGTCTTGCTGGTATTCTTAGTTTTCTTTGCTGTCTTAGTTGTCTTAGCGGTGCCTGCCATTGACTGATCTTCTCCTTTAACGTAAGGTTTTCATAATGTTCTATATAATGTAGATAGTTTTCAATTTGAAACTTTAGCACAACAGCATATTATTCTACAAGTGTTTTTGTTGTGACTTATAATTGCTATACCGCGCTTATCTCATCCCCGCATATATCCTGCCGGCGTATGACTCGACTATGCCCTTTATCTCCATGACGGTTATCAGCGAGCTCACAAGTGAGGCACTAAGGCCCGTATCAGAGATTATCTCCTCGCTCGTAGCTCCGCTTCTTGTCCTTACCGATTCAAAGATCTTCTCTTCATCGGCATCCAGCTTGAAGCCGCCGGTATTTGGATTGCATATCTCCATGCCTATATCTCTTATGAGATCGTCGATTATGACCATAGGGATCGCACCGTCTCTTATTAGAAGATTGGTGCCCATGCTCGTACTGCTGTTGATGTTACCGGGCACCGCGTATACCGTGCGCCCCTGATCTGCAGCGCACTTTGCCGTTATAAGTGAACCACTGTTCATCCCTGCCTCCACCACTACGAGCGCGCTGGAGATACCGCTGATTATACGGTTTCTCTGCGGGAATGTGGCTCTGCTAGCGTGCATTTCGGGCGGATATTCGCTAACTATAAGCCCTCCGCTCTCGATGCATTTCTTCATCAGAGCGTAATTCCCCTGATATCTCATCATATCCATTCCAAAGCCAAGCACGCCTATCAATTTGCCTTCGGCTTCGAGCGCGCCTTCATGTGAGAAGCTGTCGACGCCCATCGCGAAGCCAGACACTACCGGGATGCCGCTTTCCGCAAGTCTGCGGCCTACCATAATGGCAACGTTTTTGCCGTATAAAGTGGCTTTCCTGGCTCCTACCACACCCACGCTTTTCTCATGAAGAAGCGACGTGTCACCCATGCAATATAATTGCTTTGGCGGATCCGGAATATTCCTTAGTTTGTCCGGGAACTCCGCAGAGCTGTTATCTATGACCGAAATCTTATCCATTTTCTACTCCTGAAGTCTGTAATTAAGAGCTTCTGCAAGGTGGTTTATCTTTATCTCTTCGCTCGCGTCAAGATCAGCGATAGTCCTCGACACCTTCAAGGCTCTGGTATATGAGCGAGGCGACATCGAAAATGAACTATATGCTTTACGCATGAAGGCCTGTTCTTCCTTTCCAAGCGCGCAATACTCGCTCATTTCTTTCTCGTCCAGATCCGAATTATAACCATAACGCCCACATTTCTTCGCGAAATCGAGAGCGGCTATCACCTGCTCACGCATTTCCTTGGTCGTAAGGCCCGTCCTGTCACCGGTCAGGTCGCTGTACTCTACCTTTTCCATTCTTATTGTCATATCGATACGGTCCATGATAGGGCCGCTGAGCTTGCGCCTGTATCTGTCCAGATCGGCCTGAGTGCATGTGCATTCCCTGTCCCTGTCTCCAAGGAACCCGCATGGACAAGGATTTGCTGCCATCAATACCTGAAAATCGCTTGGGAAGGTATACGCTTCTCCCTTTCGGAAATGTGTGATTTTTTTCTCTTCAAGGGGCAGGCGGAGAGATTCTATGACTTCCTTGTTGAATTCACATATCTCATCCAGAAACAGCACTCCGTTATGCGCGAGTGTTATCTCGCCTGGCACCGGATAACTGCCGCCACCGATGAGCCCGGCCCTACCTATTGTGTGATGCGGATCGCGAAACGGCCTTTTGATTTCCGCAATGTTTCTGTTGCTTCGGCCGGTGACCGAGCGCACTATCGCGGCCTCGAGCCTTTCCCGCTCGGTCATCGCAGGCATAACACCTGCCATTCTGCCTGCGATCATGGTCTTGCCGCAGCCGGGGCTTCCTATCATCAAAAGACCATGCCGGCCCGAAGCGGCTATAGTCACCGCCCGCTTAGCCTTTTCCTGGCCTACGATGTCCCCAAAATCCGGCTCAGCCGTGCCAATTGCTTCCCCGCCGCCATCTCCTTCCATCGCATTTTTTACGCGTTCACGGCTGAGCGCCCCGCTCACTTCTTCCGGAGCCCTTCTGATGAGATCAACGCATTCCCGTATATCTTTTACAGCGTGTATGTTCCCACCGGCAAGCGCAGCCTCAGCTGCATTGTCCGCCGGCACTATGATACCGCCCATCCCATTTTCTCTAAGGTAGAGCATCATAGGCAGCGCTCCGTCCACGCCAAGCACTCTGCCATCGAGAGACAGCTCGCCTATAATACCCCAGCCGTCTTTGATCTCGCCTATGCAGCCTCCTGATTCAAGGATACCAACTGCCATCGGGAGATCGAGGCAGCTCGAGTTCTTTCTGAGACTCGCTGGTGTGAGATTGATAGTGATCTTTCCTTTGGGAAAATCGAAGCCCGAATTGATGATCGCGCTTTTTATCCTTTCCCTCGATTCCATTACCATCGTTGACGGAAGACCCACCATTCCGATCCCGGGAAGCCCCCTTCCTATATCCGTTTCCACATATACTCCGCGGCCTTCGATACCCGAACACACCGCAGAACTTATTCTGCTATACATGATCGCCCCCCATTTATCACATGCAGTCCTCTATTAGCTCTGCCAACACCTCATATACATCGAAAGATATCTCCTTCCATTTGTATCTGCGCGTGCTGAGATAACATCTGGCCGCCTTTCTTATGCGGTCCTGTTTATACTTCGTGACGGATTCAGATGGGTAGCCGCAGTCTATCCCTGTGCGCGTTTTTACCTCAATGAAGTGTATCGTGCCACCCTTTGTGGCTATAATGTCCAGTTCTCCGAATTTCGTAGAATAATTTCTTCCTATAATGCTATATCCGGAGTTCTCAAGCATCTTCGCTGCAAACTCCTCGCCCAGATCTCCGACATTCTTTTTGTATCTCATCTCCCTACCTCCCTCTTTTCACTAATAATGGTATCAACATGGATATTTTTTGTCGAACAAGATATTCCCTAATTCCTGCAAAATATTCCCCAATTTTTGCACACAATCGTAAAAACACTTAAAAAGAGGACGGAGCAACGATATCCGCCCTCTTATGATGATCAAACTGTATTAACTTTTTTGCTACTTCTTCAGCACGAATTTCTCTATCGCGATACCGACTCCATCATCGTCGTTGCTCTCTGTGATGTAATCAGCGTGGTCTTTGAGCCCGCCCCACGCGTTTGCGACAGCGACCCCTATGCCTGCAAGCTCTGCCATCTGTATATCATTTGGCGCGTCTCCGCAGCACATAAGCTCGTCTGAACTTATGGCAAGTTCTTTCATCAGCCAAAGAAGTGCGGCTTTTTTGCTTGTATTAGGCCCGCCAACTTCAAGATTATTTTTGAAAGACGAAGTAATAGTCGCGTTTTCGATGGCATTCACTTTAGGCCTGGCGGCTTCAAGCATGTCGAGTGTTTTGTAAACGAAATTGATATTCTCTATTTCTTCATCATGCTCCAGCATCAGCCCGGTCACATCAGGCACAGGCTTACGGCTCCATAATACATACTCAGCTCTTCTGTAATCGCAACCGTTGTCGCGCACATCATCATAATACGACTGATCCACATACGCCTGGCCTTTGATGAAGACTTCGATATCTGCTCCGGTCTCCACCTTGAGCTTCGCGACTTCTTTTATTGCGCTTTTGGCAAGATAATCATTGTAGATCGATTCGCCGCTTTCAAGAATATTTACGTGCGCGCCGTTGGATGTAATGGCGTACTCTATGCCTTTTACTTCTTTGATATGGTCTGGGAGCGATGTGTATGGTCTGCCGGTGGATACTACCACATGAACGCCTTTCGCAGCTGCCTCTTCTATCGCCGCAACATTGCGCTCTGAGATATCTCCGGCACTGTTGAATGTAGTGCCATCGAGATCGAGTGCTACCATTTTAATATTCTTTTTCAGAAGTTCAGATTCGTTTTTAATCATTTTCAAATAACGTTTGTTTCCTAGTAAACAGCCGCACCCTAAGGATGCGGCTGTATCTTGATCAAAATTGTGGAATAAGATTACTCTTCTTCCTTAGCCTTCTCTGCTTCGAATTCAGCTTCTTCCTTAGCTGCCTGAACAGCATCGGATACCTTCTCGGCAACTTCCTTGGCATCTTCTACAACATCATCTACAGCTTCTTTAACAGCGTCGATAACGTCCTTTGCCTTGTCCTTAACTGCCTCAACTACCTCGTCAGCGGCTTCCTGTGCCTCGAGAACTGCATCTTCTACCTGATCAGCAACTGTCTCCTCTTCCTTTGGCTCTTCAGCAGCGCCTTCAGGAAGTGTAGCCTTGATGCTCAGGCTGATTCTTCTCTTCTCAGGATCGATCTCCATGATCTTGACGTTGACTGTCTCGCCAACCTTGAGCTCGTCGAATACGTTCTCAACTCTCTTGTTAGCGATCTCGGAGATGTGTACGAGTCCGTCCAGACCAGCTTCGAGTTCGACGAATGCGCCATACTCCTTGATCTGTACAACTTTGCCCTCGAGTACATCGCCTACCTGATACTTCTCGCCTACGAGAGTCCAAGGCTCAGGCTGAGTCTGCTTGAGACCGAGGCTGATCTTGCCCTTCTCTTCGTTGAGGGAGAGGATCTTGACGTTGATGATGTCTCCGATCTTGAGAACTTCTTCAGGGTGTTTGAGCTTGCCCCAGGAAATCTCGGAAATGTGGAGAAGTCCATCAACTCCGCCGATATCTACAAATGCGCCGTAATCTGTGAATCTCATTACCTTACCTTCGACGATATCGCCAACGTTGAGATTCTCCCAGATCTCTGCAACAGCCTTGCGCTTCTCATCGACCAGAATGGCCTTTCTTGAGAATACAGCTCTGTTGCGCTTTGTATCTACTCTAATTACTCTTACATCGAAAGTCTGTCCGATGAATTCATCTGCGTTCTCGACATATCTGTCGGAAAGCTGAGACATAGGGATAAAACCTGTGATCTCTTTATAAGCTGCAATGACACCGCCGTTGACTGCTCTTGTGAGTGTAACAGTGATGATGTCCTTGTTCTCCATTGCCTCTTCGAGCTCTGCATAGTTTTCGACCACTACCAGTCTCTTTGTCGAAAGCATGATTCCGCCTTCACCGTCATCGGACTTGATGACTTTGGCCTTGACCTCGTCTCCTACCTTGAAGAGATCTGCGAGAGTCTGACCCTCTTCCAATGTGACCTCGTCGGATCTAAGGATACCATCCTTTTTGCAACCCATGTTGACGATGACCGCATCGTCCATAACCTGATCAATCTTGCCGTCGACTACATCCCCTGGCTTTGGTAAACGTAAAGATTTCTCAATGTCATCCATAAAATCCATCATTGGATTCTGTTCCATATTCTTGTTGACATTTTCGCTCATGTGAGAAACAACCTCCTTGATAATCCACTCGGGTGTCGATGCACCCGCTATGCAACCTATTGTATTATATTTGGACAATCTATTCAACTGATTATTGCTCGCATTTTCAATAAAGAAGCTATTTTCATTGTGTTTTTTTGCGATCTCGTACAGCTTGCGAGAATTGGAACTATGATTGTCACCGATGACTATCATCGCGTCAACCTGAGAGGCCAGTTTTGCACAGCTTTCCTGCCTGTCTCTGGTGGCGTTGCATATGGTGTTATGGATGTCATATTCGACTCCCTCTTCATCGAATACGGCCAATATCTCACTGAGAAGTTCCTGCTTGATCGTTGTCTGGCAGACTATCATTGGCCTCTTGCCTTTGAAGGCCCCAGCCTGCGCCCTAGCTTCATCCTTATTACCAATCACTACCGCCTCGTATCCGGCCCAACCGGTCGATGCCTTTACCTCCTGATGCTCGCGGTCACCGATCACTATGACCGGTATGCCCTCTTCATGAGCTTCCACTACGAGCTCGTGGATCTTTTTCACAAACACGCAGGTGGTATCTATAAGAGTAATGCCTCTTTCCTCTGCCTCTTCATAGAATTCGCGCGGCTCTCCGTGAGAACGCACTATAACGGTATCGCCCTCCGATGCTTCGGATAGCGACGATATCATCTTCGCTCCCATATCTTCGAGGCGCTTTACAACTGCCCCATTGTGGATGAGGTGGCCGCAAGTATACAGATTACCTGTTCTCTCTTTATTCTCCGCTTCCTTGAAAGCCATCTCTATGGCCCTGTTTACTCCAAAGCAGAATCCCGAGTGCTCGGCAATGATTATTTCCAAAATATAACTCCTGTTGCAAAACATGGCCGGCGGTAACTTCGCCGGCCACATATAATGTCACTGATCAACTATTGTGATCATCAGGCAATGCTAATAGTTATTAAGTCGCTTAGAACTTGCCTGCTGTTGCAGCTTCTTCTACAGAAACAGCTACGGATACAGTCATTCCAACCATAGGGTTGTTGCCTGCTCCGATGAGACCCATCATCTCTACGTGAGCCGGAACTGAAGAGGAACCAGCAAACTGAGCGTCAGAATGCATACGTCCCATAGTATCTGTCATACCGTAGGAAGCAGGGCCTGCAGCCATGTTGTCCGGATGCAGTGTGCGTCCTGTACCGCCACCTGAAGCTACTGAGAAGTACTTCTTACCGGCTTCAAGTCTTTCCTTCTTGTAGGTGCCTGCTACAGGATGCTGGAATCTTGTAGGGTTGGTGGAGTTACCTGTGATAGAAACGTCTACGTTCTCATGCCACAGAATAGCTACGCCTTCCTGTACATCATTTGCGCCGTAGCAATTAACCTTTGCTCTTGGGCTCTCAGGGTCCTTGGAGTAGCACTTTCTGAATACTTCCTTCAGCTCGCCTGTGAAATAGTCATACTCTGTCTCAACATATGTGAAGCCGTTGATTCTCGAGATGATCTGAGCCGCGTCCTTACCAAGACCGTTCAGGATTACTCTGAGAGGTTTTTTACGTACTTTGTTAGCCTTGGATGCGATTCCGATAGCACCCTCAGCAGCAGCGAACGACTCGTGTCCCGCGAGGAACGCGAAGCACTCTGTGTCCTCTTCAAGGAGCATCTTTCCGAGGTTGCCATGTCCGAGGCCTACCTTACGGCGGTCAGCAACGGAACCAGGGATGCAGAATGCCTGAAGTCCTTCTCCGATAGCCGCGGCAGCGTCAGCAGCCTTGCGGCAATTTTTCTTGATTGCGATAGCGGCGCCTACTGTGTAAGCCCACTTTGCGTTTTCGAAGCAGATAGGCTGGATGTTCTCGATCATGTGATAAACATCAAGGCCTGCGTCCTTTGTGATCTGCTCTGCTTCTTCGATAGATCCGATACCATACTCAGCCAGCTTGGAAAGGATCTGTTTTTCTCTTCTTTCGTAAGATTCAAATGTAATCATATCTCTTTCCTCCCTGTATTATTCTTTGCGTGGATCGATCAGTCTAGCTGCATCATCTACGCGTCCGTACTGACCGGATGCCTTCTCAACTGCTGTTGCAGGATCATCACCAGCCTTGAGGAAATCCATCATCTTTCCAAAGTTGAGATACTTATAGCCGATGATCTCATCGTCTTCGTCAAGAGCAAGCTGTGTGATATATCCCTCTGTGAGGTCGAGATATCTTGGGCCCTTCTCGAGGGTTCCGTATGTTGTTCCGACCATGGATCTTGTGCCCTTGCCGAGATCCTCGAGGCCTGCTCCGATCTGGAGTCCGTCCTCAGAGAACGCGCTCTGTGAACGTCCGTAGATGATCTGCAGGAAGATCTCTCTCATTGCCGTGTTGATAGCGTCACATACGAGGTCTGTATTCATAGCCTCGAGCAATGTGAGCCCCGGAAGGATCTCAGATGCCATGGCTGCGGAATGTGTCATTCCGGAGCAACCGATAGTCTCTACTAATGCTTCCTGAATTATGCCGTCTTTTACGTTGAGTGAAAGTTTGCAGGCTCCCTGCTGAGGTGCACACCAACCAATACCATGTGTGTATCCTGAAATATCGGATATCTGTTTTGCCTTTACCCATTTTCCTTCTTCAGGAATAGGAGCAGCGCCGTGGTGCACGCCCTGATGTACAGGGCACATTGCCTTCACTTCTGCTGAATAAATCATAAAAGTAACCTCCTGATACTTAATGAAATTGATTTTTATCTCATTCTCATTCATTGTATATCATTCGTCTGATTTCAACAAGTTGAGTTTCTGAATACGTATCAGACGGCATGCGCAATCTACTGGTCTCTGTCCTTATTTCTGTGATGTATCATAAGTGCGAGAGCAGCCATAGCTATAAGCGTGATGGTTGTAAACAGCATCAGATAATTCATATCTCCCGTGTCAGGGCTCTTCTTTGGAGCAGTAAAGCTCACTGTCTGATCTTCGTTATCTATATCATCGTGCTTACTTATCATCCTGCCATCTGTGAAAAGATATTCGAATACGACCAGTGAGTGGTTTTCGTACTCAGAAGCATTGAATTTGAATTCGACCGGGACTGTGCCGTTTGCACCTTCAGGAGTGAATGCCTTACTGCCCGTGATCTCCGTAAGTTCGCCATTTGTCTTGTCGTATAGGATGCCCGTGACGAAATAGGTCTCCTTCGGTGAGAGATTACTGTATTCAACGGTATCTACCAGGATAGCCTTCTTCTGTGCGTAGAGAGTGTCATCTCCGTCCTTTTTATCCGCTGCGATCGTCTTTGCGATGCCTCCATAGTGGATCGTCTGGCTTTCATCATTCAGATCCTCATGCTTGGCTATATCGATCGGTACATCTTCTCCGTGCACGGTGCTTATACGGTAAAGCTTTTCGAATACTACCGCAGCGCTTCCATCATTGAATACAGATGAATCGATCGTGAAGCTTAGCTCTACACTTGCAGTGTCTCCGCTCGCCACGAATTCCTCTGACTCAGCTGTGACCTCGTTACCGTCTTTATCAAGAAGCGGCTGGCCACTTTCCTTATCTACGATCTTTCCCGACACCTTGTAAGTTCTGCCCTCATACAGGCCGCTTAGCTCGACTACATCCGTAATGGTTTCCTCTTCGCTGAACGCTCCGTGATGTGAGCCTGTCTGCTCATCCATAGCCGCAGTACCGATCTTCAGAGGTTTATTGTACATTTCAGTATTGGTTACGATAACATTTTCTTTGACAGTAAACTCTATATCCTCTGCAACATCATATCCGTAAGGCGCTGTGATCTCCCTGAGCACATAATCGCCTGCCGGCAATTCTCTGATGAGGTGTACTTTGTTAGTTGAGACCCATTCCTCGACTACAGCACCTTTATCCTCGTCGTTATTCGATATCACCTGAAGAGTGGCACCAGGCAACTCTTCTTTTGTGACTATATCCTTTTTGCTGATATAGACCTCTGTCCCGGTATCCATCGAAGTGATGTTGTATTCAAACACGGCCGTGTTTATCTGACTGGCTTTCGTCCTGAATGTATGTGCAGCATCTATCTCTCCAAATACCGGATCATCGTTGTCATCATATTCCCTGATCACCCTTATCTTTTCGGAGTTCTTGAACTTTCCGCTGATATCGATACTCTTGTTGCTGCTTGAGCTGTCGTCATCGTCATCATATTCGCAAATGACATCGATATCTGATGGAGGCGTCAACATCTGTTTACCATTGTTGAGATAGTACTTGTCGATAACGAAGCCATCAGATGGCTCTGCTTCTGAGATCAGGTAATCCCCGAATCTCAAATTCTGCCCTCTCATGGACATCTTTCCAAGCTCACGCTTTGTAAGACTGCCGTTACCATCTTTGTCCGTAACTATGACCCCTACCAGCTCAGGAGCCACCGTGTCGTTATCATCATAGTAGACTTCGTACTTTGCTCCTCCAAGCGATGAGAATCGCGATTTTCGTTCAGCTGAATGGCTGTCCTCACTTTCATATGCCTTGTTATCTTTGCTCTGAGCATTCAATTTGTGAACATTGATCTGTACGCTCTGGCGCGATTCATCGTTTATAAGATCCAAGTCTTTCCCGAATTCGATCAGGAGCTCATCATCAACGGTCGGCATGACTGTGGTAGCTATGGCCCCGTTTTCGGTCTGATAGACCTTGCCGTAATAGACCGTCTTGTTCCTTGTCATGCCCTCAGGGGCTTTGGTCTCCTCGATCGCGAATACTCCGCATGGCATTACGCGTGCTTCGCTTCCGTCAGGCTCAACGGAATAATACTTTGCCCCATCGATACCGTTCTCTGTATCTATATCAGAAGATGTGAGCGGGAGCGTATTCTTTTTATATCCATTGACATGCTCGGTAAAGAACTCATCGCTTTTATCTGCCATCGGCGTATCATGTCTGAAATCTATACCGGCAAACTTATCACCCGTCCTCTGATCGGTCTTTTCCACAGTCTTGAATACCCACTTTCTGGTAGGCTGCTTTCCATTCAATGTGCCCGTGTCTGTATCCGGATCTACATCGTAATACCTAAGTGTATATTGAGCGCCAAGCATCTTCCTGTATCCGTATTCACCGGTAGTGTCGGTCTTTCTGAGCGATGGCAATTTCCCAACTGTCGGCCAGTCAACAGTCTTGCCTTCGTCTACGCCTCCATCGACAAAGAATATAGCGGGATCCTGTTCGTTATTCGATCCATCAAGCTTTATCAATGTTTCCGGGAAAGGCTTGTCGAAGTAATTCTTAAGATAGCCCTTTGGCGCTGTCCTTTCCTTTGCGTAGTAATTCCCGATATCCGCATGTACAGCATTGGATATCCCCTGTTTTAGCGATTTATCATACTTAGTGGTGATAACTATGTCGTTATTGTTAGTGTCTTTAGCCCGCTTCGTACATGCCTCGTCTGTATATACATCAAATACTGCTCCATCAAGATCGTAATTATTAGGGCACTCCTCGAGGTAGTCGACGTTAGTCTTCTTAGCCTCTTTGATGAGAAGCAAATATCCAGTCCTGGCCTTTTCTGTCGAGTTGATAATGGCAGGAGCGTTATAACTATTTTGTGTGCTGACCGTTACGGGTCTTGGAGATGCGTCAAGGTCGAACCCTTTTGAAGCATGTACTTCGACAGCATAATATGTGCCCGGATAAATAGATGAAGGCTCTGTGCTGCCATCAGCTTTTGTAATGAGCTCTATGTAGTTTCCATCGTTATCCTTGACTCTCCCGTTAGCCGAAGGAGTCTGCCCTGATGCTGCCGCGGAGATCGCCGCATTGGCGCTGGCAGCCGAATCGTATATCCAGTACTTGGCTCCGTCGAGGCTATAATGTTCAGGATGAGAATAATGTTCTCTGTCACTGACTTTCTTGACTGCTACGTATCCTGTCATGATCGCCCTGAACTTGTATATGGCGCAGGCCGACTGCTTTCTCCCTGCAACGTTATGGACAAAGGCAAGCACTACGTAATCATCGCCTATTCCAAGGCAGGTAACATAGACACGTTTTTTGTTCACACCATCGCTTCCGTCAGTCGCCTTTCCGAGCTCATTACATGAAGCAGCAAAGTAATAGGATGTCTCGTTTATGCCTTTCAGATCGAAGGATATGTTCTGGTTTACCCTTCCATCATTGGCACTATTGCCATTTGCGTTTGGAGAATTAGGGTCAACAAGATTCGTTTTCGAGCCTATGATCGTCTTTGGGAATGTGAAGGCAAAGTTGTTCGCGCCTCCTATCCCGTTGCCCTCCATATTGCCGGTCACCTTTTTCGACTGCTTGAGGCTGTCTTTATTGATCCAGAGCCATTCATAGATGGTCATAGTCTTTGTCGTATTCTTTGTCACATTATGTTCTACCATCTCAGTGGCTGTAAGAGTGCCGGCATCCGTCGCGTCTGCTCTTCCAAGGTCCTCTCCTACAGCATAGGAAGCTATCGCCCATAGTGGGATGACATGAGCATCATAACTCTCATCGTCACTGCTTCCGGCACCCGCATACGAAGTGTTTCCGCCATACAGATAATTGATAGATGACGCCCAGCCTTTAAGCCCTTTTTTGTATGCCTCAGCCTCTTCATGATTTTGTCCATTCTCTCTTCCGTAATGGAGGCTGGCAGCATCATAATAGCCTCGGTATCCGACAAACATATCCTTGGCATCGACATTGAGTGTAACGAGTTTGCCAGCTTCATCCCTGAAGTATTTCATGTTTGCCTGATCCGATGGATCTCCCGCTGCAGCATAAGCTGACGGCGTAACGGATTCTATTGCGCTGAATAATGAATCCTTTGCTGCTTGGAGTTTTGTCCTGTGCTTGAATACGATATTGATACTCGCTACTACACCCGGAAGTGCCTGTATGCTTACACTACCTGTCTTTTTATCGTATTTCCAAGCCTCTTCATTGATGGGGATCATCTGTCCATTTAGAAATACATCTATATCCGATTTCTTTCTCCCTTTAACAGAAGTAGGCACAGAAAGTCCGCTCACATCAAAAATATTTGTAGTATATACGCTCTTGTTGACCGGTTCATCTTTTGACAGGATCTGTACAGGTATCTTCTTAGTGAAGTCCATATCATCTCCCATCGCGTAATTGAGCTGCACAGCAAGCATCTGATTATCCGGTATGCTGTGCTTGTTCGACGGGGCGTTTATAGCCGATTTAGGGATATACAATATGCCTTTTATGTATTTCCAGCCTTTTATCAGCTCAGCATAGTCATTGTTGTAGCCGACCTTCATGTCGAACATTTTGAAATCATTATTGAATTTATTGACATCAGGAACAGCAATATAATAGCCACTTTTATCGTCGATATTGTATACAGGTATCTCGCAGTTCATGCCGGCAAGGTAATTGCCTTCTGTTATTTCAAAATCGGACTGCTTTGCTATGTTGTAAGAGACCATTCCTTTCATAGATGTGACAACATTGATAAAGCGCTCCATTTCTATCTCTGAAGCATCTACATATCTACTGTCAGCATAATGCATGATATATAGAGGATCATAAGACAGACGGTCTGCACGGTCTGAGGAAAAGCTAGACTCATCAGCCGTCTGATCCTCTTCAGCAGCCTCCTCTTTGGGCTCCTCCTCATCTACCGGCTCAGGCTCTTCAGTGCTTTCATCTGCTTCTCCTTTGATCTCTTCATTAGCAGTTTCGTTATTATCTCCAATTGAGTCTTCAGTACCCTCTTCATATGATGTAGGATCGGTTTCGGGATCACCGTTTTCGATAGTGATGATCTCTTGTTCATCTTCAGATCTCGCATCATCAGCAAGCGCCCCAAACGGCATCTGCGTCACGATAAGCGCGATCGAAAGAATTATTAATAGTATGTGTTTTACTGACCTCATAAGTCCCTCCGTTTCAAGCTCTCAGGGGCTTGTTTTGTTTACCCTCATTCATTCGTCCCTCCAGGCGCATTATATTTTTGTCGAGAAACAGCTTGATACGATTGATATCGCCCGGCTCCGCTGCTTCCCTGAACCTGTCTGCCATTTCGCGTTCTTCTTTTATGCTCGTATCGAATATCCTGTTGGCAAAGATCACAAGTTTATATCTGAAATCCAGCCTCTTGATGTCGGGGTAAAACATTATCTTTAAGTTCCTGATGTCTACCCTCCCGCTCTTTGAATAGACAAGTTCGGGCTCCAGGAGATAGCTGTCCGCTCTTATAAGGTGATCCGAAGCGTTCTCGCTAACGCTGATGAGATTTCTAAGAAGCAATAGCTTGTCGTATAATCTCATCCCTTTTGTTTCCAGGCGTGTGTAACAGCCGGGCTTATAGTTGAATGAATATGTGCCTTTATCTCTGATGATCGACATATTCATAAACATCCCACAGTAATTCTGAGTGAGTATCTCTTCTACATAACCGGGCATTCTATATCCTGTCATGTCCTGTCTTATCCTCTGCATCATTCCACCTCCTCAAATCTCTCTAAGCCCCGGAATGACGGTCTTTTACCCTCCGCATTTGCTGCATGGTGTATAGCCACGTTCTATCGCGGTGCTCTTATCTAGCTCGATGTAGTTTCTCTGGAGTGAAGGGCATCCCGGAAGATGATAGTCCTCTCCGGCAGAAGGAAAATAATAGATCAGTGCTCCGGGCTTTGCCTTTCCGCTTTTGCACAGTGGGCATGATCTGTACCGTTTCTTTATCGCGCTCGTCAATGCTGCCGATCTTGACGCAGCCTTCAGAAATCCGCATCCCTCAGAGTGATACCGCTCTCCTCTTTTGGGAAAGATGAACACCGGCTCGCTGTCTTCATCCATAAACTCACTGGCATCCATGTTATCCTCGTCCCGCTCGCACCCTGTATATGCCCTGGTCACAAGAGAAAGATCATAATCCGCCCTTGCATTTATTCCGAGAGGATTTGGGGAGTATAGTGTCAGCCTGTAATCGAATGCGATAAGCTCATCTATCCCCCATTTGCTGTCCCTGTACATCGAGTCGACCAGCCTTGCAGACTCTATGCGCTTATACTTTCCAGTTACCTCTTTCCGTACCCTGTGAGGCACCGCGATCGAAGTATCGGCTATGATCGCTTCCGCAGCTCCTCGCCTTATCTCATTAGCTGCGATGAAATTGCAGTCCTCTATACACGCGTACATCAGGATTATCGAGTTGAGAGTTATCATCGCAATGATAAAGATAGGAAGCGATATCACAGCTTCTACCAGGTAACTGCCCTTTTTACTTATAAGCTTCTTCAAATACATGACTTCTTATACCTTCGTCGATGGTAAATCTGGTTCCGGTGTAATACTCCATGAGGTTGAAATCCCTGTAGTACCGATACTTCATATTTATCTGTACCAGGTCCATTATCCTGAGCAGTCTTGTGTTCTCGTTCATAGCCAGAATCATTATCATTAGATATTCGTCGTAATTAAGGCCATCTTTGAACTGTGTCACAGTCTGTAACCCTTTACCTATTTCACTGATCTCATCCTTTTTCTCTGAAAGAAGCTCCTTTGATTCATCGTCCAGTTCTTTTTCGAATTCCTTGGAACTGATCACAGACGTCAAAGATGTCTTCCATTGAGTCGGTGTCTTGATCACCGGAACTCTCCTGTCGCTATACAGATCATCCAGATCCTCCTCAGTTTCGAGAGCTGCCCAGGCCTCAGCGATCAATATCTGAGTTGCAAGGCCCAGCGGGCCCGGTGTTATCGCCTCTGCCACGGACATGATCGCTTCCACCTTGGCCTCATCTTTATACAGAGCGACCAGATTAAGAGCGTTTCTTGCAACGAATAGCCTTTTTCGGCAGGCCCTATAGTTGACTTCGTCATCGTTGCTGCCCTTTATGATGTACTCCCATTCGTTTACAAAGAAATGATCTTTTTCATCCGCCTTGCTGACGTGATTGTCCATACTCCTTTCGATCAGGAGTATCTCGGCGCCTCCACCGAGAATGCTGTTTTTCACACCGCTTTCATCACCGATCGACTTGGCATTTTGAGTAAGGGTATCTGCGCTCACGCAGCCTCCGCTTCCTCCTGACGGAAGAGTATCCAGGACTACCTTGTTGTTTATGACTCTTCCCTCTTCCTCGTAGCCCCCTAGACTATCCAGGTTTCTGTATGTCCTGCCTCTTCCGTTTATAAGCTCATCAGTAGCACTCGTTGCAAAGCCAAGCTTGAGAGCTTTTCTGAAGTTGCCTGGGATACCAAGCTCATATCCCGTGAGATCCGCATTCGCGCCCCTTATCTTCTCATCGAGTTTGTTTTTTGAAGAATACTCAAGATAATCGTTGACCTTACGGCTCACATCGCTGTCGTTTCCGAAATATGCCATTATCGAATAGTCTTCAAGCAAGTACACATCATATTCCGACAGTATCGCTTTGCTCCACACTCTTCCGAAGCACTCACATTCGCTGCTTACCACGAGCCTTCTTGATACGCCTATGGCACCGGCAATACAAATTGCGAATCCAAGAAAGGCGATAGCCAGCATCACCATGGCAGACCCTTTCTTTTCGTGCATCCAGCTTCTGATCCGTTGTATCTTTTCTCTAATCAACAATTTCACCTGTTCTCACCAGTACATCCTCATTGATCATGTAAGCCTTTGTGTCCATCTTCTTGCTGACATCGATCATCAACAGCCCTCCATGGAGCATCTTTATCTCTTTTGAATCATGGTATGTCTTCAGAAATACTCCCCTGTATGAATCCGAAGCTTCCATGGCTTCTTTGTGCTCACTTATTCCCGTGGTAAGTATCTCCAGATAAAAAGTGAACATCCTCAGCATGAGCATGGCCGCAAGGATGATGATAGGCAGCGATATTGCTGCCTCCACCATCTGCGAGCCTCTCTTATTCCCAATTCCCTTTAAGTACTTATTCATCGATCAGAAGTTCGCAGCATCGAGATTGCCGAATATTCGATTTACAAAGTCCACGATCGAAGATTTGAAAATGATACCAACCGCTACAGCAATTGCTACAAGTATGGCCACTTGTACCATCTCCATTCCTTTCTTGTTGGATATCATCAGCATCATCTTCTGCCCTATCCTTTTCATGCATTTCCTCCTTTCAAAGTGTGTTATATGCTCTTCCATGTGATTACCCGGGTGTCACATGTTAAGAAGTGCCGGTGCGATAGTTACTACTATCAGGACGATCAGCAGAAGTCCCAGAGGATACGACATTTTCGTATCGATCATCTTGCCGCATTCCCTCGCGACTACCTTCCTCTCATCCCATAGGTATCTGCTTTCTCTCTCGAGGCTTTCAACGACATCACTACCTCTCTTTTCGTTTTCAGTGAGTATCGTCGCTATCCTTATCATTTCCTTAACATCGTGCTTTACAGCATATTCACTTATTACCTCCGCCGTGCTGATCCTGTGATGGTCGGTCGCATCGTTCAGATCAGCAAGCTCTCTTTCGAAGAATGAAAGATCGTCCCTCTCGAAACCGACATAACTTCCGGTAATAGTGTCAAAGGCATCACTCAGTATCAGGCCCGCGTTCATCATCAGAAACAGCTGGTTACAAAACCTCGGGAGCCCCATTAGAATGGAACGCCTTTCAGATTTCCCGCTATCATCCTCCTTGAACTTAGACCCTATCATCAGAGCTGCAATGGCCAGATACACCAGAAGCACCGTGAAAAGGCTGCTTCCCTGCTTAGCCGGTATATTCCTCCATTCGATCGCTGTTCCGTCCGGTAGCTTCGTAGGCAGTATTATCTTTCTTGACTTTGAATACTCTATCTCGTTGATCATTCTGTCTATGCCGGCTTCCAGCGCAGCTTCTTTGTCGTCCCTATTTGAAGAGATCACACTACTGCCGCTATTTTTGCTGGCCTGAAGTGAAAGAGTTATATCTCTTTCAAGATCACTCTCTTCTCCCTTTACAGTCAGTGAGAGATCGTAGTGTTCAATGCCCGACGTCTTTGCTCTTTGTATGCCGATGATCCTTCCTTCGCTATCGGCGATCAGAGTGCCTCCCTTATCAGGCCCTTTTATGACCAGTACAAGCACTAACAGCGCACTTATCAGCGTAAGAGCATAGATGCCGCGCATGAGCTTTTTATCCTTTATGATCTCGTTAAATTTCGACATCTGTGATCCTTTCAATCAACGCATAGATACCTATATTCGAGCCCAGTACAGCAGTCATGATCACTCTGCCTATCACGGTTTCATACAGCGGAGCGATATAGTCGGGCGCTGTCAGATTAAGAAACAGGATGATGATCGCCGGCATCGCAAATATCACTATGCCCTCGCTTTCCTTTCTCCTGATGAGTTCTTCGATCTCTCTTTCTATGCTCATCTTTTCCATGATCACTCCCGCAGCCTTGTTTAAAGCTGTTATCAGGCTTGCCCCTGTGGATTTGCATATGGTGTAGATGGTCACAAAATCATGTACGTCTTCGAGCCCGCTAGACTCTGCAAGATCCTTGAGTACACTCACATCGTTTTCTCCGCCCACATCCATCCGCTCATATGCCTTCTCAAGGTCCTTTGTGAGTATCGTTTTCTTCCCGTAAATATTTCTCAATGACGGTATCGCTTCAGCTATGGCATCCTTCATGGATCTGCCTGCGCCTATCGCCGTCGATGCCATGAAAAGGAAGTCTTTGAATTCCGCCATATACGTCCTCTTCCTTCTTCTGATGATGGTGTCCGTGATGAAGCCTTTAATTCGCCCTGCAAACGGGATTACCACCATCGAGAACAGAATGTTTCTGTACATCAGGAAAGATATGAGCACCCCGGCAATAATGAGAGCTATGTAAAAGAAGATGTTCTCTTTCTTTGTAAAGTTGTATTCTCTAAGGTCTGTCATGAAGCATTGCCTCTCATTTGACCGCTGCCGGTCATCATTTGCCCGTAGCCCGTCCTTACAAGTCTTTCCCTGTCGCAGAGAGGGTTGCCTGTCGGTCTCAGCACCCCGCTCTCATCGACTCTGTACAAGTAGTTGATCTCATATTCACCGCCATTGAAGCCGGTCAATTCTGCGACTTCTTCGACTCGTCTTCTTCCCTTTGAATCCCTTTTCAGATGCACGAATATATCTATCGCGTTGGCTATCTGGTTTCTTACGGACTCTACTGAAACTTGTGAATCTGAAAGATACATAGTTTCCAGGCGATTGAGCATACCTCTTATCGAATTGCCATGGCCGGTCGACATACTCCCATCGTGGCCGGTATTCATTGCCTGGATCATGTCAATCACCTCTTTGCCTCTCACCTCGCCTACGATGATCCTATCGGGCCTCATTCTAAGGCTGGTGCGGATCAGCTGCGTCATATTGACTTCGCCCTTACCTATGGAATTTGCAGCCTTACATTCCATCTGCACTTTGTTTTCAATGTGGCTTATGACAAGCTCCGCAGAGTCTTCTATCGTTATCACCCGCTCGTTCTCGCCTATGAATGCCGTAAGAGCGTTAAGGAATGTAGTCTTGCCGGAGGAAGTTCCGCCGCTGATAAACACGTTGTAGCCGGATCTTACCAGCGCAGCGAGATCAAGTGCGCACTCTCTGGAAAGGCTTGCGCATCCAACCAATTCGGACATCTCGATCTCAGTCTCCCTGAACTTTCGTATAGTGAGGATCGGGCCATTAAGAGCCACGGTCCTTAGAACACCATTTACCCTATAGCCCGATGGAAGCCTGGCATCGACAATTGGGTTTGCTTCGTTTATCTCTCTATGCACATCTGAAGCAAACATTCTGATGATCTCTTCAAGCTCAGAAACAGATGTAAATGCATCATCGATGCTTACGAGAGCCCTGTTCCTTTCCACGTATATGTGGTCTGGTCCGTTGACCATGATCTCATTAATAGAAGGATCATCCAGAAGAGGATCCAGTATCCCATATCTGTTGATAAGCCTCGTGTAGATCGCGCTGATTATGAGCTCATTTTCATGTGGAGCTGCCCTATACGACAACTCAGAGCCGAAATACAGATCTTCACATTTCTGGAGGATCTCCTCAGCATTCGGCTCATCTGCCTCCTCGGTCATCCACTTTCTGATCTTCCTTACCAGCTCTTCTATATCGGGCCCGTATTTAATGATCACTTGCACTCTTGTAGACTTCTTCACCATTGTTTCCATATATTTGATTGATCAGATCATCCAATGCCATAGCTTCTTCGGTATCGCTACTTTGCTTTACCCTTATGACCTTGGTTGCAGCATCTTCACAAAGCAGATTCTCCAGATCGACCAATCTCCTTCCTACCTCAAACAGCACTATATTGTCTGAATTCTCGGATAGTATGAGATTCTGCTTCCTATAACAGGTGCCGATATCCAATATCACAGTGTCAAACGATGCAGCCATGGAGGTTATTAACCTCATGAGTTCGTCCTCATCCAGATACGCTAGAGGATTCTTCCCCCTTTTGAGCATCAAGGCGGAGATACCATAGCTGTCTATATACGTATGTCCGTAAGCAGCATCTTGCCTACCCGTAGATATTGAATACATCAGGCGCGCAAAGCGATTGACATCTCCGGTATCTTCGCAGCCATAGTCGTTTATGTAGCTCAGGCCAAGCACAAGTACCCTGTCTCCACGCCTGTAAACGATCTGCCTGGCAAGCGACATGCATTTGTCATATGACACCGAATCATTCTCAAAACAAACCGCAATTATTTTCGCGGAATGGTCTCTTCCATAGCCAATGCCACGCCAGTCTTTATAGACAAGAGAGGCTTCGGATAGAAGATCCGAAACGCTTTTGTACTTGAAGACCCTATGGCAGTCTGCGTCTCCTGTTCCAGGTGAAAAAGCAGCGGTAAGGAATATCGTCCGTGGCCTTAGTCTGCAAAGAATGTCTTGTTCTAAGTTGTTAGGGTCAATATCAGTCAAAATAAGGCTGTCTTTGTTGAACGATGTAGCCCCGTTAATTACATTTACTAATAAGTCGTTATCGTAACACGACAGTCTTTCGACCAAAGCCTCCCTATATTCACTGTCATTTATGAGAATCGCTATCTGCATGCCTTCCTCCTGTATGAGAAATATACCGAAATAGCGGTGAAAAAGTTGTACAGTCTTTTGGAGCTAAAAAATGTCGAATTTTGGGAAAGATTTGCAAAAATTTGGGCAATAGAAAAGAGGCGCTGCTATATATGCAACGCCTCTAACGCTTGAAATCGGTGAGCCTCAGGACGATATGAGAAGATGGATCACTGTGGTTATTGCAGGTTATGAGTTATCCACATAGGGTAAATTAAGCAAAAAATGGTGCGGATGAAAGGACTCGAACCTTCACGCCATCGGCACAAGAACCTAAATCTTGCGTGTCTGCCAATTCCACCACATCCGCGAGACCTAACCCTGTGATCAGCAAGCGTCAGCGTAGCTGGAACAGCGGTAGGTCCGCTGGCAGGCTTGCCAGAGAAGACGAGCATAAGCGCTAAGTCTGATCTGCTGCAAGCTACGGCTGTATTGATTGCATCTACACAGTGGTAAAAAAAATGGGATCTCTATGACCCCATTTTATGGTGACCCCACCGGGACTCGAACCCGGGTTACCGCCGTGAAAGGGCGATGTCTTAACCGCTTGACCATGGGGCCTATTTCCCAGGGGGTCACCCCCCAAGTATCATCGGCGCTAAGGAGCTTAACTACTGTGTTCGGGATGGGAACAGGTGGGACCTCCTCGCTATACTCACCACATTTCATATAGAAGATACATATTGTAATGTACCCTCAAAATTGAATAACCGTCATGCAGAGCTGAAAACCATTTGGTTAAGTTTTCGACCTATTAGTATCGGTCAGCTGAACACGTTGCCGTGCTTACACCTCCGACCTATCAACGTGGTAGTCT
>CADAUB010000023.1 GCA_902790965.1 uncultured Eubacteriales bacterium
CCCTGATCGAAAAGTTCTTCTACTTCCTCTTCCTTTGGGATGTAATATGATACGTCACCCTGCATTTCTTCGAGCTGCTTGTAGTAATCGTTTTCTTCGTAGCCATTCACTACTAGCTTGTCACCTAGCTCCATGAACCACTGGAAGTTCACAGGTGTATCTTCAAAATACTTCTTTATTTCCTCGTCTGTCGCGTCTTTGTATTTCAGCCTGAAGAGCTTGCCCAATACTCCCCAAGTCATCACTCCGTAGAAGTTCATTCCCGCTTCAAGGCACTTATACATCCAGTTCTGTTTTTTATTTGCTTCTTCAAGCTCGTCTGTCCAGATAATGCCGTATGACTTCTGTACAGGCTTTGGGATCATCACCTTGTCGCCCGGCTCTATGGTGAGCAGGCCCTTCTCCTCGAGGAGCTGAGCTATCAGCTTATCCGTCGCGTAAGTCAGGATAGCGCCGTTAGGCCTTCCGGTCATGAACTTAAAGAGCTGCATCTCGGCATCGCTTAGAGTCACGAGTTTCTTTTCAAGTTTTTCAGGTTCGAATATCTTTCTTTCAGCCATCTGAATATACCTTTCATTTCGTTTTTACGAGTAAATAATAGCACAGCAATAAAGGCAATACAAAAGGCCGGAAACCCGGCCTTTCGTAATGTGATTACTGATCAAAAGAGGCTCTTTGAGCTAAGCGGACACCTAAGCCTCCAGTCTTGCTCTTTCCATAGCTTCTTCGTAATCCTTTGTTCCTGCCCAAACATCGTTGGAGTATGGGTTATTGCCCATCTTGATGGAGCGCTGGATGATGAACGAGATGCATACAACGTTTGCAACGATCGACATGATCGCAACTACGCCCTGTGCTCTAGGGTCAGCTACGATGCCCATGTCAGCGATGATCTGTCCTGCCTCTGCAGTCTTTCCACCGCCTGCGTTGTAAAGAGCGATAGCCTTCTCATAAAGATCCATTGTAGTGATACCGAGCTTTGTAGCATTTCCGTAAACCGAAGGAAGTGCTGCAGCAAACTTGCTGGAGAGCTGGAATGCAGGAACGACCTGTGCCCACATGCACCAGATAGCGAGTGTGTTAGCACGGTTCTGGATCCAAGCACCCTTGTTCCAGAGAGCGTTTGCGAAAGTAGGAGCAAGCAGAAGAGCAACTCCGCAGTACCAGCTGTGTGTTGGAAGGTTGAGGTATGTATACTCAAAGTTCCAAATGTCATATGCTACGATGAACCAGATAGTCATGTCAGGCCAGATCATGTCGGACATGTTCTTATCCTTGGATGTAAGCAGATGTACGCAGCCTGTCATACAGAAGATGTTGATGAGTCCTGCGAGTGCGTTTACAAGGTTCCACCATCCGCCGTAGATGAATACGCCTTCGTTGGATGCCCACCAAGCACCAGAGAGAAGTCGCCTGTGATGGAGAATGCTGCGAGAGCGGATTCCATGTCGGATACGTTTGCGATCATGATGTTAGCCGCAACGATGAACCATGGCCACCATTTGAACCATTCCTTCTTGCCGAGACCCTCTTTGTACTTGATCATCATGAAACCTACGCAACCGATGTCTGCAGCGTAGAGTTTGAAGTAATGGAACCATCCATCCATGAATGCAACTGTAGGGTTCTCTTTTCCGCCGAACATACCTACGTGTGCGAGGATGAAGTAGAGTGTCAGGATAGCAGGGATGATAACGAAGATGATCATACCGCCGGTCTTAGTTCTTCTTCCGAGCTCGTTCATGAGGATCAGTCCGAGGAAGACCAGTACCCAGCCAATGATCTGCATTCCTGCATGTTCACTGTAAAGCTGAAATAACATATAATACCTCATAATTTCATCTCCAATATATAAAGTTGGATAATTGGTTATAGTATTCTGTTCGGAAACTGTATTTCTGATTTCAGTTTCCAAACTGACTTGCCTATTATAGTCCTTCTTTCACCCGTGTTCAATATCAGCTTTCACAGTTTACATTCACAAAATGTGAAAAATACGGCACAAAAAACTCCGGCGGACCGGAGTTTAGTAAATACGTTGATTTTGCAGCTATTGATCCGCTTCTACTTAAGCGCTTTGTAGATGAGTTCGCTCATCTCTTCATGCCCTTTCTCTGTAAGATGCATGCAGTCAGGCGAGACCTCTGCGGATAAAGATGCATCGACGAAAAGGCATCCGTGCCTCTCCGCGAGCTCGCGGTAAAGCGGCGCTATATCCCTTGAATTCTGTATCGATGCAGTAGACAGTTCCCATGCGAACGGGGAATTGCTGAGATCCTCTGCTATCGCAGGCGGAACGACGACTACGATCTGAGGGATATAGCCCTGAAGCTCTGGCGATGTGTCCTCTGCGAGCTTCACCAGATTCTCCATTCCCTTTGCAATATCCTCAGCCGAAAGTCCGAGCCCCGCATTGCAGTCGTTAGTGCCAAGCATGATCACAAGGTAATCCACAGGCTTATGCGTGCCAAGACACGCAATGAAGCTCGAAACCCCGTTTTTCCAGCCGGCTCCCGGCCTGTCGTAAGCGGTAGTCCTGCCGTTCAGGCCCTCTGGTATCACCTCATACAGGCTGCCCAGCTTTTCACCAAGAAGAGTAGTCCAGCGCTTTTCGTATGGATAGCGGCCACCCGTATATGGATCGAACGCGTAGGTATTCGAATCGCCATAGCATACCACCGAGAGCTTGTCGTGGTTGGCATCCTTTTTCAGCGCCTGCTCCAAATTCATTTTGATCTGCTCAGGATCGATATACCTTATGGCTTTCATGCCGAGCTTTTTCGCCGCATCGACATTCGCCTGAGTATCGTCTATAAAGAGGCACTCCCAAGGCTTAAGAGAATACTTTTCAAAGAGTTTTTCATAGATCTCCGGGCCCGGTTTTATGTAGTTGACGTGGCAGGAATAGATGCCGCCATCCATGTGCTCGGTAAAGGCAAATGCCTCGGGATTCGAATTGATCACGTGCTCTGACATATTGGACAGGAATAGCACCTGATAGCCCTTTTCCTTGATCGAGTCGATCAGGGGGACTACCCAGTCGCGCTTCGAAACGCACTCGCCTACCCTCTCAAAGGCCTCATCTATCTCAGCCTTGTATTCAGGCTCGTTGCTGTAAAACAGCCCCAGTATCTCCTCTTCGCTCAGCACCGCTCTGTCGAGTTCGTGCCAGTAACGGCTCCCAAACATGGCATGTGTGACCTTCGCCGCTGTCTCCTCGTCGAAGAGGCTTCTCACATAGTCGTCCCATTCAAAGCCTATGAGCACTTTTCCTATATCGAATACTACTGTCTTGATCAATTCGTCACCTGTTATTGGATGTTTGTCCTTTTTTGTCTGTATCTTCCGTTCTCAGCCGCAAGTTTGCGAAGCCACACAGCTTTCTTGCTCGCGCCTCTAAGAGCCGCCCATACGGAGTCTCCCTCCACATGCCAGCTCCAGTTGCCTTCCGATGTTCCAGGCACATTCATGCGGGCCTCAGCGCCCAGCATGAAGAGATCCTGCAGCTGCATCATCGCGAGTACTGACGGGCTCTCATATATCTCCTTCAGGATATCCAGAGCTTCGATCTTGGCGGATACTTTACGGTTTGTGTCCGTCTCTCTTAACTCCTCGAGATAGCCTATGAGAGTGTTGTTGTCGTGAGTGCCCGTATAGAAGGCTCTCTGCTCTGCCTTCTCAGGCTCTGATTCCGCCATCTCAGCCATCTCGTCAGCTGAGAACTGCCATACGTCCATGCCCGGAAATCCCGCCAGCTTCAGAAGGTCCATGCTGCCGGCGTCCAGATATCCGAGGTCTTCCGCGAGGAATTCCATGTGGAGACCCTCTTCCTTGAGCATATCGCGTGCCTTCGCTATAAGCCTAAGGCCCGGCCCGTGCTGCCAGTTCCCATCAAACGGCGTACCGTCTTCCTCGATAGCGTAGTATTCCGAGAGGCCTCTGAAATGATCTATCCTGAGAATATCGAAGCGCTCAGCGCACTGACGCAGCCTCTTCATCCACCAGTCATAGCCCGTATCTTCGAGCTTTTCCCAGTCATAGAGCGGGTTGCCCCAGTCCTGTCCTTCTCCTGTGAACGCATCAGGTGGCACTCCGGCATGTGCGCGAAGGCGTCCGTCTTCGTCCATCAGGAATATTTCTTTGTTGGCCCACACATCAGCGGAATCCTCCGACATATACATCGGAAGGTCGCCCATGAGCTTTACACCCTTCGAATTGGCGTATGCCTTCAGATCTTTCCACTGGCAGTAGAAAGCGTATTGCTCTCTGCTGAGTTCGTCCGCTCTCTCCTCCTGCCTGGCCGTGAGGGACATAAGTATGTCCATAGGATCCGCGTTTCTGAGCTTGCTAGGCCACTTGGTCCATGGCAGGCCGCTCTGCGATTCCTTTAGGATGGTATAGGCCACATAATCCGTGAGCCAGTATTGATTTTCCCTTATAAATTCTTCGTAGCCCTCTTCAGAAGGAAGCTCGTTTTCATTGATGAACCTCGGGTCGCAGGCGAAAGTCGCATAGCTCGAGTATGGAGAGCCGCCCTTGCCCGCAGGGTTAAGCGGCAGCACCTGCCACACGCTGAGCCCGGCCGAATCGATATAGTCGACGAAATCTCTCGCCGGCTTGCCAAGCTTACCGCCCGGTATGGAGCTTATATGCGCTATTATGCCTGCGCTTCTCTCTATTTCTTCCCTTTCAGGCGGCTCTTTCCTGATGCTGATGATCATGACGGAAAGCCTCTCCATGCGGACGACCCCAAGAGAGCCATCCTCTTCAAGCGGCATCTCCTCGGAGTCAAGAAGTTCAAGAGCGTAAGCCCCTCTCAGCTCTGCGTATTTGCTGAGATCGATATATGAATCGCTGTAGCTGCGGTTTGCGAGAACGAGCAAAGTCTCGTCTGTCCCTGCTACATCCTTTCCCTGTCTGGTGAAGGCGAATACATCGCCATTGTCCCAGCTAGCCTCATCCGAAGAAACTGTCGAAAGCATCCTGAATCCGCCGTCTGCCAGAGCCGGGTGCTGGTCGTATATGAGCCCCATCATCCTGTAATGGTACAGGAGGTCTTTGTTTTCATGGCCCCAAGGGTAGCAGCTTCTGTTTTCAGGGTCGGCCCCGCCGGTAAGCCCGGCCTCGTCTCCGTAGTAGACGCAAGGCACGCCCGGAAGAGCATAGCTTAGAGCCGACATCAGCTTCACCTTCCTGATCGCCGAATCAGGGTCCTGGTCGTAAGCCACCATTGTGAGTATCCTCTCTCTGTCGTGGCTTCCGATAAGATTGAGCGTGCTGAAGAAATTTTCTTTTGGATAGTTCTCCCTGAGGCTATCCAGCTTTTCGCCGGCCTCGTTGGAACTGATAGTGTAATTGACGTAGTCGAGCAGGATGTTCCTGAGCGGATAGTTCATGGTGCCGTCGAGCTCATCTCCTAGGAGATAGCGCCTCGGCTCATCGTAACTTACCTTGTTGCTCGCATCTTCCCAGACTTCGCCGATGAGCACTTTGTCCTTGCCCGCGGCCTTTACGCTCTTTCGCACATCTTCTATGAAAGAATCAGGAAGCTCATCCGCGACATCGAGCCTCCACGCCGAGGCTCCCATTTCGAGCCAATGCGACACGACTCCATCGTGCCCTGTGATGAATTCCCTGTAGCTCTCGTTATCCTCGTCCACTTCAGGGAGGTCTCTGACGCCCCACCAGGATTTATATCCGTTAGGCTCGTTATCGTCCCACTTGTACCAGTCCTTGTTGTTCCTGAAGTAAATGCTGTCTACTCCTGTATGGCTGAATACGCCATCGAGCATGATGCGTATCCCTCTCTGGCGCGCGGATTCGCAAAGATCCTTGAAGTCTTTGGTAGTACCGAGCACCGGGTCGACATGCATGTAGTCTGAAGTGTCGTAGCGGTGATTGGATACAGCTTCAAATATAGGATTGAGGTAGATGCACGTTACGCCGAGCGACTTAAGATAGTCGAGCTTGGACTCGATGCCCTTAAAGCTGCCGCCATAGAATGGCCACTCCGTGACATCGCCCTTTTCGTCTCTTCCGTAATAAGCCGGGCGGTCCCAGTCGTCTACCGCTGTGCGCTTTATATCGCTTCGCCTTGCGTTTACCTTTTCGTTGGCAGCTTCGGTGCGCTCTTTCCAGTTATCGTCGCGGCAGAATCTATCCGGGAATATCTGGTAAACTATGCCATTTTTGTACCATTTTGGCACTATAGACTGTTTGAATACGGTGATCTGATAGCATTCCGGGCTTGCTTCGAACAGCTCGCCTACCCCGCCGAGAGTTCTTCTGTTATTGCCGTAGTAAACGGTTTCCTCTCCCGTCCTTATCTCGAACGCATACCAAAGCAGAGCCCCCTCATCGGGCGCCTTGAAAGTGACGCTGTATTTCTTTACAGTGCCTTCGCTGCTGCCAGGCTCTTCGCTCATTTCATAATAGCGCGGCGAGAGCGTCTCGCCCTCCCACACCATCAATCTGACAGCCGTCTCATATCGTGCAGAAGGACGATCCTCTTGCACTTCTGCAATAGTACCGTCCCCCCTTGAGTTGTCTTCGATCCCCTCCGTCGCGACCTCGATCGCAACATAGATGTCAGTGCCTGTTGGCACTGCGCCAAATGGCCTTCTGTATTTTAGGTCTCTGGAATCGTGTTTTACATTCATGTGTTTCCACCCTGGAATCAGTCAGTCAAAAGATTTGAGTAGAGCTTGCGGTATTCTGCCGCCGACTCCTCCCAGCCGAAATTCATGGCCATGGCGTTCTGCACCAGATGAGCCCATGTATCCTTGTGATCGTAATAAAGGCCCAGCGCGAGTTCCACTGTGTTATACAGGCCTTCCGCGTTGAAGTCCTTGAACGAGAAACCGTTGGCGTTTTCACCTGCATCCCAGTATCCGTCAACAGTGTCCTTAAGGCCGCCTGTCTCTCTTACCAGAGGAAGCGTGCCGTAGCGCATGGATATCATCTGAGCGAGCCCACAAGGCTCGAACTGTGAAGGCATCAGGAATACATCTGCTCCTGCGTAGAACCTTCTCGAAAGAGGCTCATTGAATGTGATGCAGGCAGCAACCTTGTCCTGATGATGATATGCAAAGTCTCCGATCGCGTGCTCAAACGCAAAGTCGCCTGTACCGAGTACAGCGAGCTGCATTTTGAGGTTACTGAATGTAGGCAGAAGCTCCGCTATAAGATTGGCGCCCTTCTGCTCTGTGAGTCTGCTCACCATAGCGAAGAGAGGCACATCAGGGTCTTCGGCAAGACCGAGCTCTCTTTGGAGCGCCAGCTTGTCCTCTACCTTCTTCTCGATGCTCGAAGCATCATAATTCACTGCGATCGCCTTGTCTGTCTTAGGATCGAAATCCTTTCTGTCTATGCCGTTGATGATCCCAAAGAGCTTATAGCTTCTGGATTCAAACAGACCTTCAAGATGCTCTCCGTAAGCAGGAGTGCAGATCTCCCTAGCGTAAGTAGGGCTTACTGTGGTAACGGCATCGGAATAGATGACCGCGCCCTGGAGGAAGTTCACGGCATTATCGTGATTCATCTGTCCGTCAGCCGGCGTTCCGGCGAGGCCAAGCACGTCACCTACCATAAGGCGGCTGTACTGGCCCTGGAATTTCAGATTGTGGATAGTGAATACCGTTTTGATCCTGCTATATAGCGGCTCATTGTTGTAATTCTCTCTGAGGAACACAGGCACAAGTGCTGTATGCCAGTCATTGCAGTGCAAAATGTCTGGCTTGAAGTTGCGAGCTATGTGCCTGATCGTCTCGAGCACTGCCATGGAGAAGAAGGCCACCCTCTCTCCGTCGTCGAACTCGCCGTATACCTGTGTGCGTCTGAAGTAGTACTCATTATCGAGGAAATAATAAGTCACTCCGCCCTGCCTAAGGGTAAAGAGTCCGCAGTACTGGCTTCTCCAGCCGAGCCACACTTCATAGCTCTCCACGAACTTCATCTTTTCCTTGTATTTTTCAGGAATGGAGCTAAGAAGCGGGAGTATGACTCTGGCGTCATATTCTTCGTTCTTGACATGAGCAGGCAAAGACCCGGCGACATCGCCGAGTCCTCCTGTTTTGATGAACGGCGTTGCCTCGAACGCCGCAAATAATACTTTTTTCTTGGACATATCGTCTCCTATAAAGATTTGTTCTTTCCTATGACGACAGGCTCTCTGTCCCCGCCATAGATCTTGACGCCGTCGCTGATCTTTACATACTTATCGGCAATGACATTGTCGAGCACAGCGCCCTCTCCGATATCTCCGTGCATCATTATGATGGAGTTCTTGACTACGGCGCCCTTAGCGATGTTGACGCTTCTGAAGATGATGCTGTTCTCGACTCTTCCCTCGATAGTGCAGCCCGCTGATACCACGGAATTGCGAACGTCTGCGTCAGGAAGATGGAACACAGGAGCTTCATCCTGGGCCTTGGTGTAGATAGGCCTCTCATCGTTGCAGAATACTTCGTTACGGATATCGTAGTCGGTCATTGCCTGGCTTACTTTCAGAAAATCCGTAGTGTTTTTGATCTTACCGAGATAACCCTTGAATTCAAAGGTGTCGATATCGATGATACCCATGTTGTTCTTGATGATCTGGATCATGTCCATGTATTCGAGGGTATCGAACCAACCGATAAAGTCGATCAGATATTCTCTGTCGATGATGAAGCAGTCCGCGAAGTAATTCGCCCAGGCATATCCTTCATCGGTGATCTCTGTGACAGATCCGAATTCGTCGATATCCAGGAAGTAACCGATGTAGTCTTCACCTCTAGGGACCTTTTTATATACCATCGTGATAGGCTTATTCGACTTTGAGTGCTGCTCGATAAGCGGTCTGAAGTCGATGTTCCATACATCGGATGAGCCCGCCATGATTACGTAATCGGCATCGTCGCGGTCAAAGAAGATCCTGTTTTTGATGATATCCCTCAGAAGGAATCTGCTTCCTGCCGACTGGAGTCCGTAAGCCGAGCCCGGCATTATGAACATACCGCCGTTCTTACGATCGAGTCCCCAAGGAGCTCCTACTCCGATGTGGTCGATCAGTGAACCCGAGTCGTAAGGCGAGATAACGCCTACTGTAGTGATGCCGGAATTGGCCATATTTGAAAGTGCAAAGTCGATGAGTCTGTATCTCCCTCCGTATGGAAGAGAAGCCAGAGACCTGTTGTCCAGAAGCCCGCCGAACATTGAACTGCTGTAATTAGCGGAAATAAGTCCTATAGTCTTCATGCCTGTCCTCCTTCCTAGATCGAGAGCCTAGCTCTTCCGTATACAGTGATTTCTTCGTTGTCGCCACCGATAGTGTCGTTGTCGTCAGTGACAGCGCCTTCATTGATAATGGCGTTTTTGACCACGCAGTTGCGGCCTATCTTCGCATTAGGAAGCACTATCGAATCCTCGACCACAGCTCCTGCGTCGACAACAGCGCCCGATCCGATGATGGAGTGCTTTACGCTGCCGTATACCGTGCAGCCGTTGCAGATCAGCGAATCGTTTACATTGGCGTCTGGTCCTATGAACTGCGGCGGGTACATGTTGGAGTTTGAAAGCACCTTCATGTCTCCGCTGAACACGTCGATGTTCTCCACATCGTCCATGAGGTCCATCTGGCTGTCGTAATAACTCTTTACAGTTCCGACGTCTCTCCAGTATCCTTCAAACCTGTAAACGAAGAGTTTCTTCTTCTCAGCAAGCATCTTAGGGATCAGGTCCTTACCGAAGTCGTGGCTCGTCTTCTCAGCATCGTGATCTTCGAGAAGAGCCTTGCGAAGGGCCTTCCACTTGAAGATGTATATTCCCATGGAAGCGAGATTGCTGTCCGGATTCTTTGGTTTTTCGCTGAACTTGGTGATCCTGTCTTTGTCATCTGTAGACATGATGCCGAATCTGCTCGCCTCATCCCATGGCACCTCGATTACCGAGACCGTGAGATCGGCGTTTCTGTTTATGTGCTCCTGCAGCATGAGGTTGTAGTCCATCTTGTAGATGTGGTCGCCTGACAGTATGAGCACGTTCTCCGGATCATACATATCGATGAAGTCCAGATTGTGGTAGATGGCGTCCGCTGTTCCTTCGTACCATTCACCGCCCTTTTCTCCGGCGTATGGGGGGAGGATATGTACGCCTCCATCCTCTACGGCGAGGTCCCAGGACTCGCCTGTGCCTACGTATTTGTTCAGAACGAGCGGCTTATACTGTACAAGGATACCGACCGTATCGATGCCTGAATTCGCGCAGTTGGAGAGACCGAAATCCACGATCCGGTATTTACCGCCGAATGAAACAGCCGGCTTAGCGATATTTGTCGTCAGTCTGCCGAGTCTGCTGCCCTGCCCGCCGGCAAGGAGCATCGCGATGCATTTTTTCTTTTTCATTGATTGATGGCCTCCTGTTGTCCCCCTTAGAATGACATCCCCCAGATTTCCTTGGCATATTCAGCGATAGTCCTATCGCTCGAGAAAAATGCCGAATTTGCTATATTTGCCAATGACATTTTATTCCAGAGCGCTTTGTCCCTGTAGATCTGATCCATATTGGTCCACTCTTCTACATATGAGTCAAAGTCTCCGAGCACGAAGTACTCGTCGTTGCTTCTTATGAGTGCATCGTGTATGCCCCAGAAATCGCTTCCGGAGCGGCTGAATGTACCATCTACGATCTGGCTCGTGATGCGTTTCAGCCTGTCATCGTTATCTATGCATTCCTGCGCGGAATAGCCGCCATTCTGGTAGAAGCTCTCGATCTCGTCGGATGAATATCCGAAGATGCAGATATTGTCCATCCCGGCGAGCTGGCTTATCTCAACATTGGCTCCGTCCATGGTGCCGAGCGTGACCGCTCCGTTCATCATGAATTTCATATTGCCCGTGCCGCTCGCTTCCTTGCCGGCTGTCGATATCTGCTCTGAGATATCCGCTGCAGGATAGATGAGCTGAGCGTTGGATACGCAGAAGTTCTCAATGTATATGACCTTGATCTTCTTGCTCACCACAGGGTCGGCATTGACCATGTCTGCCAGGCTGTTGATGAACTTGATCACTTCCTTGGCGAAAGCGTAACCCTGCGCAGCCTTGCCCGCAAACACGAATGTATAGTTATTGACATCAAGATTTGGATCAGCCTTCAGCCTGTTATACAGGTCGAGTATCTTGAAGCCGTTGAGGAGCTGACGCTTATATGCGTGGATCCTCTTTACCTGTACATCGAATATGGAATCAGGATCGACGTCGATCTCCATATTGTCGCTGATGTACTTGGCGAGCCTCAGTTTGTTTTCTCTCTTAACCGCGGCCAGTCTGTCCAGGAAAGCGCTGTCATCGTAGAACGCTTCGAGCTTTTGGATCTCTTCGAAATCGGTCTGCCAGCCTCTGCCGATAGAATCATCGATAAGACGCGCCAGTCCAGGGTTGGCCTGTATCATGAAGCGCCTGTGGCTGATGCCGTTGGTCTTGTTGTTGAACCTCGATGGTGTGAGCTCGAAGAACTGCCTGAACACCGTCTTGGTAAGTATGTCACTGTGGAGAGCCGATACTCCGTTGACGGAGTGGCTTCCGATGACCGAAAGATTTGCCATCTTTACCTGATCATCCCAGAGAGGTGATGTCTCGCGTGAAAGCATCTGCCAATCGCCCGAGCCCTTTGGCAGATATGCCTGCCAGCGGCGGTTGATCTCATCGATTATCATGTAGATACGAGGAAGCATTTGCTGGAAATGCGGGATGTTCCATTTTTCGAGGGCCTCAGGAAGCACAGTGTGGTTGGTAAACGACATGGTCTTCTTGGTGATCTCCCATGCGTCGTCCCACTCTACATTCTCTTCATCGATCAGCACTCTCATGAGTTCAGGGATGCACATCGTAGGATGTGTATCGTTGATATGTATCTGGACTCTTTCAGGGAGCTTATCCCACTCTTTGGTCCCGTATTTAGCCTTGTATTCTTTGATGATCTTGCCAATACCTGCCGCGACCAGGAAATACTCCTGACGGAGCCTGAGCTGCTTGCCGATACCGTTTGTATCATCTGGATAGAGGATGCTTGTGATAGCCTCTATCTGGCTTCGCTCAGCCATAGCCCTTGAATAATCTCCGCTGTTGAACGCTGCCATGTCGATGGTGTCATGTACAGGCTGAGCGTCCCAAAGATGGAGCGTGTTTACCGCCTTTGCCCCAAATCCGATAATAGGAACATCAAAAGGCACGGCTCTCACGGTGGTGTAATCGATGTGCTTATACTCCATCTTGCCATCTTTGAGGGTTCTGTCTACTCTGCCTCCGAACTTGACTATAACGGAGTCATATGGCCTCGGCTTCTCCCAGATATACCCTTCATCGAGCCATGCGTCAGGAAGCTCTATCTGGTAGCCGTTTTCTATCTTTTGTTTGAACAGTCCGAATTTATAACGAAGGCCCATGCCGTCGCCGTTGATACCGAGCGCCGCCATTGAGTCGAGGAAGCAAGCCGCCAGTCTACCGAGGCCGCCGTTACCAAGGCCTGGATCAGGCTCGCATGCCAGTATGTCGTTTAGATCTGCGTCATATTCTTTTAGGACTTCCTCAGCGAAATCTCTGATACCGAGATTGATGAGGTAATTCTCCATCAGCTTTCCGATAAGGAATTCCATGGAGAAATAATATACTTTCTTGTTGTCTCGGTTCTGGTCTTTCTTTTCTGCGACTCTCTCGCGCGCCTCCATCTCGATCAGTCTGCCGAGCACCGCGCTTCTGTCGCTGTCATCTATACGTCCGGGATCTCTTCCGAACATCGAATCTGATATCTCTAAAAACTTATTTCTGAAATCTTCTTTTGTTGTTATCATCCTGGGTCAATACCTTTCGTTTTTTTAGATGTTGTCGATATCTATGCTGATGTCTCTAGCCCTAGGATAAAACCCTGCCCTGTAGTCTGCCCGCGACATTTTGCGGATCATAGTAATAGCGCCGATGTACAGCAATACTACGAATACCAGCAGAGGGATCGTGCCCCTCTCGCCGAGGAAGGCAAACGTGTCATATGTGCCGTGAATAAGCATCGGCACCAGAAGTGCCAGAATGTTATATGGAAGCGGTGACTTTCCAAGCACAGACGCTTTCTTCGCGTATGCGTAGAATGCTCCCATGAACGCTCCACAGAAAGCGTGGAGTGGCACAGCTGTAAACGCCCTTACGATACCTGTCTGGAAACCGTACGAAAGGACATACATAACGTTTTCATAAATAGCAAAGCCTACCGCTGACGACACTCCGTAGACTATACCGTCAAACCTGTAATTGAATGCCGGATGTCTCCATGTCGGTATCCTCATGGCGATATACTTTACGGTCTCCTCTACCAGAGCTGCCATCAGGAAGGATGTCTGCACCGCGTACTGTACGCTGCCCTGTGGATATTTAGGAAGGAACTGGCTTTCGAGCTGCTCAAGATAGCCCGCGGCGATACATGAGATGATGCCGAAGATGATTATCCTTACGATAAGCCCGATAGGCTCCTTCTCTACCTTGTCTTTTCCGTAGACATAGCCGATGAGCAGGAGGCCCGGTATGATGGCGAGAGCCATTAATTCTCTACTTAAATACATTGATTATCTCCTTCCATCAAAACTTGTTTCTGTTGTTCTTGTAAAGGAGCAACATATACCAGATGCAGGCCGCAAGCAGCACTCCGCCTAGTATTCTTTCGATAACAGTCATGCTTTATCCTCCCGGTCAATAAACTTCTTTGATACCGCCGTTCTTGAACTCATCGTAAAGAGCCTCAAGATTGTCGATCTGCTGGCGGATCTCCGCGCCGTTGTCAGTCTCTCTTATGAGGATGCGCTCAGACACGGTATCTACCAGGTTCATCACAGGCCTGTGGAATACCTGTGTGCCGTCTTTGCGAAGAGGCTCATAAGGCTTATGCTCTGCAAGATACATGTGTTTCGAAGTGAGAATGGCCGTGTATCCCGCGATGCCTGTAGTCTTCTGATAAGCCTTGGAGATTCCTCCGTCGATGATGAACAGCTTACCGTTCGCCTTGATAGGGGTCTCGCCGTCTTTGAGTTTGACAGGCACGTGTCCGTTGAGTATCTTTCCGATCTTCGGGTTGAGTCCAAAGTCCTCAAGGATGATGTCGGCTGTCTCCTCTTTTTCGATCAGCTTGTAATAAGGAACGGTATGCTCTTTGTGCGTCGACTTGTCCTCGATGAAGTAACGCTCAAACGTAGTCATCTTGTCCTTGCCGAAAAGCGGTGAATCCGCGGAGAGCCACAGATACCACATCACAGAAGCTGCTTCTGCCTGTGTCTGCCCCTTAGGCGGATTGAAATGCGCTTCTCTGATCCTCTCGTCGAGCACCTGCATATACGCGCAGCCTTTATACTTTCTGCCTTCGAACTCGACATCCTTCAAAGTGCCGTCTTCGTTAAAGAGTATGCAGCCGTGATAGAAGAGGTTGCCGTTGGTCTTCTTATACAGAGCTCCGTGGCTGTACAGATAGTCGAGATGTGTCTGGAGCTTCTCGGAGTTGACTATGGATGACTCGAGAGCTACCATCACCTCTTCTTCCTCCTCTGTCAGTTTGTATGGATCCTTTGGATCTACTGTAGGGAGATTCATATCCCTCATCGGCCACTCTACTCCGTCCACCATTACGGTGCCCTTGTCGAAATCTATGGCCTCGAGGAGATTTCTGTGTTCAAGATGATATTCCGGATGCTTTTTGATCTCCTGCCCCTCTATCTTGAACTGGATGATGGAGATCATCTTATGCATCTTGGCCGCCAGCGTAGGCGGTATTGGGTCGTACTTGTTGGTCTCAAGCACGTTAGGCTTGAAGTACTCGCAAGGATCGTCAGCGTAGATCTCGGCCGCAAGCGACGCAAGTGGCCTTAGGTTGATGCCGTATCCTACCTCGAGCATATCGAAGTTGTTGTATCTTACGTTGATACGGATCATGGTGGCTATGCATGCGCGGTTTCCGCAGGCGGCTCCCATCCAGAGCACGTCGTGGTTGCCCCACTGTATATCCACGCCGCGATTGGACATAAGATAGTCCATGATGAGGTGGGATTTAGGCCCTCTGTCGAATATATCTCCGATAATGTGGAGCTTATCGACCATCATGGTGCTTATAGTCTCCGCGATATCCTCTATGAAGTCTCTGGCGGCATCATACTCGATGATCGAGTCTATGATCTCGTCGTAGTATTTATGTCTGTCTGGTACGTCATCCATGAACAGAAGCTCGTCCATGATGTACGCGTAGTGATCAGGCATGCGCTTTTTCACCTTCGACCTGGTGTACTTGTTGGATACCACGCGGCACACCGCGATCAGCCTTCTGATGGCGATCTTGCTCCAGGCGTCAAAGTCGGGCTCAGACTTTTCTCTTCTGGCCATCTCCGCTTCAGGATTGTAGATAAGAGAAGCGAGATCGTCCCTCTCAGCCTCCGTGAGAAGATCTCCAAACACCTCATCGATCCTCATGCGGATCATTCCCGAGCCGCTTCTTACGAAATGGCTGAAGGCGTCATACTCTCCGTGGATGTCGCTCAGGAAGAACTCCGTCGCCTTTGGGAGAGCCAATATAGCTCTAAGGTTGATGATCTCTGTCCTTACCGCTCTGCGGTTAGGATACTTCTCTGCGAGCAATTTCAGGAATTGTATATCAGGCATTGTGACCTCCTGTTGTTAGCTGTCCCTAGTCCCCTAGTCGTGATCTATCTTCATGATATCGGCTCCGAGAGCCTTGAACTTGCCTACGAAATTCTCGTAGCCACGCTCGATATGATATATCTCGCTTACTTCTGTAGTACCGCTAGCGGCAAGCCCAGCAAGCACCATAGCAGCTCCGGCCCTTAAGTCGGTAGCTCTTACCTTGGCGCCTTTGAGTTTTTTACCACCAGGCACTCTGGCTTCTCTGTTCTCAGTTACTATGTCAGCCCCCATGCGGTTTAGCTCTACCACGTGCATGAATCTGTTTTCAAAGACAGTCTCCCTTACAACGCTCTTGCCATCTACTGTTGTGAGGAAGGCCATGAACGGTGACTGGATATCTGTCGGGAAGCCCGGATATGGCAGTGTCTTTATATCCGTCGAGATGAGATCTCTGCCGCGCGCGTCGACATAGATGCCGTCTGGCATCACTTCCACTCCGACATTGCACTCTCTGAGCTTAGCCATGATAGGCCTTACGTGGCCCGGGATGGCGTTTCTGATCATGATGTCGCCGCGAGTGATGGCAGCTGCAAGCATGAATGTGCCCGTCTCTATCCTGTCAGGAATGGCTTCGTGGATACAGCCGGAGAGTTTCTCAACACCTTCCACTCTGATCATATCGGTGCCGGCGCTTTTGATCCTGGCGCCCATCTTGTTGAGGAGGTTGGCCAGATCGATTATCTCAGGCTCCTTTGCGGCATTTTCAATGATGGTAGTTCCCTTTGACAGGGTGGCCGCCATAAGTATATTTTCAGTCGCTCCTACGCTCGGGAAGTCAAGGTAGATGGCATCGCCAACAAGGCCGTCCTTTCCGGCGGTTACGGTAACGACTTCATTTTCTTCATCGATATCCACCTCCGCCCCAAGGGCTCTGAATCCCTTGAGATGGAGATCTATTGGACGCTTTCCTATGGTGCATCCGCCAGGCATAGGCATTACAACCTTGCCGTATCTCGCGAGCATAGGCCCCATAGTAAAAAGAGATGCTCTCATTTCCTGCACGAGCTCTCTGTCGCCCTCGCAGGAAATAACTTCCGGAGTCTTTATCTTGATGACGCCCTCTTCGCTGTCATCTATATGAGCTCCGTAGTTTTCGAGCATTTGCTTCATAACAGTAACATCTGCGAGATCGGGGACGCCCTCGATCACGCAGCTGTCTTCTGTAAGTATTGTCGCGGCGAGAAGCGGCAGCACTGCATTCTTTGCGCCGCTTATCCATACCTCTCCGTGGAGAGGGCCGCTGTTGTTAACAAGGATTTTTGCCATTTACTGTGACACTCCAATAGTAAGATTTACGCAGTCTTTTTGTTTTTCTTGGCTGCTTTTTTTGCTGCCTTTGCAGCTACTTTTTTTGCGGCTCTTTTAGCCTTAGCCGCTGCTCTTCTGTTCTGGCAGGCGAGCTTTCTGGCCTGCTTTTTGTCAGCTTTCTTGGCCTTAGCCGCTGCTTTCTTGACTATGTGCTTTTCTTTCTTAGCCTCTTTCAGAGCAGATCTTCTCTTAGCCAGTACTGTAGCGAAAGCTGCAAGGAATTCAGCCATCTTTGCTCTTCTCTCGAGTCTTCTGTCGATAGCCGCTGCTACCTGCTCAGCCTTGGCTGCTTTAGCCTGTATGGCCTGCTCGATCTTAAGAGCCTTGACCGCCGCTTTCTTCTCGGCCTTTAGAGCCTTTGCCTCTGCCGCGGCTGCTATAGCTGCCGCCTTGGCTGCTGCCTTAGCTTCTTTTGCTTCAAGCTTGGCTGCTGCCTTCTGCTCGGCCTTCATGATCTTGGCCTCTCTCTTGGCGTTGGCCATTTCTCTCTCGTGGAGTTTTTTGCGCTCCTTCTCGGCCTTAGCGAAAGCTTTTCTGTCAGCCTTGGACTGTTTGTTCATCTCTTTCAGGGCCTTTTTCGAAAGTCTTATTTCCTTTGCGGCCTGCTTTCTCTCTTTTCTTGTGGACTTTGCAGGAGCAAGACCTACCATTCTGAGAAGGGATTTAACTACGCCTGTTGCCAGATTGAACGCTGTGAGTCCGAAACCTGCCGCTGCTACAGCCTTGATGCCGATCGATGAATCAGCGATCACGCCGTTGACTGCTGTCATAGCTCCGTCTGTGAGATCTTCAGCTTTTTTCTTGACCTCATCAACGGCCTCCTTGCCTGCGCTTACCAGCACTTTTGTCTTCTTGAGCAGGTCGATAGCCTGTACAGCCATCATGGCCAGTATCACCAGAAAGCCGACCAGTACAGCGACAAGGCAGAATGCTAATACCTGATTGATTGTCATGATTAAATCTCCTTATTCGCTTACTTGAACAACTTTCCTACGAAGCCTTTAACAGTGTCCGCTATGCCGGAAACAGTTTCTTTTACCTTATCCACTGTGCTATGTACCGAAGCGGATACCTCGTCGGCCTTTGCCTTGGCGCTTTCTGTCGCTGCCATGCTGCCATCGAGGATCGCGTTGGCTTTCTTGATGGTATCAGTCACATTAGAGACCATTACGATCAGGAATACTACCAGCACTATCAGCGCGATCAGAAGGACTCCGACCAGTACACCCTTTACGCTTACTGAAATCATATAAAATCTCCTTTTCTTACCTTTTTTTCTCGCTTATTTTGCGACTTTTGTAACTGTAATTATTATACTGTGAAGCGCCTCTGTGTTCAAGGACACGGAGGGCCTACATGACGTATCAGAAGTCTCTCATCAGCTTTTCGAGTTCTTCGATCTCCTCAACATCGCCCGAAGGTATATCGTCGATATCCATATCCTGATCGGACGCGTCTCCGCCCTGTTTTTTCTTGTTGTTCTTGCCTATTCGGCGGATCTCCTCTTTGGTGTATGGGATTATCTCCTGGGAGAATACTTCCTCGCCTGTCTCAGGATCCTTTTCGATGGCTCTTGTGTTGATCTTGCCGTTGAAGTAGTCCACGTTGACTACCTTGGCAAGGCCTCCAGGAGTCTGCACTCTCTCGTTGTCTCTCGGCATGCCCTTGCGAAGCTCTTTGTACGTCTTGTCCTCGAAGTTGAGGCAGCACATGAGTCTGCCGCATGTGCCGGAAATCTTTGTTGGGTTGAGCGAGAGATTCTGCTGCTTGGCCATCTTGATCGATACAGGATGGAAGTCGTGGAGCCACTTGCTGCAGCAAAGCGGTCTGCCGCATATACCGATGCCTCCGAGCATCTTGGCCTCGTCTCTGACGCCTATCTGGCGAAGCTCTATCCTGTTTCTGAAGTGAGCAGCGAGGTCTTTCGCCAGCTCTCTGAAGTCTACCCTTCCGTCGGCTGAGAAATAGAAGACTATCTTGGAGCCGTCGATCATGAACTCAGCGTCGATGAGCTTCATCTCGAGCCCGTGCTTTCTTATCTTCTCGGCGCACACCTTCATAGCGTCATCTCTCTTGGCGAGATTCTCGTTATATTTTTTGAGGTCATCGTCAGTCGCCTTGCGCTCAACCGGCTTGAGCTCGGCGGCGAGCTCGGACTCGTCTATTTCTTTGTTCGCTATCAGGATGCGTCCGAGCTCAGGACCGCGCGCGGTCTTGGCGATGACCATATCGCCCAGGTCGAACTGCATTCCCGCAGGGTCAAAATAATACGTTTTGCCGGATTTCATGAATCCAACGCCTACGATCTCTACCATGTATGTTGCCTCCTCACCCTTTCAGCTCCAGAAAGAGCCTCTTAAGGGCCTTGATCTTATCCATGTCTCTCTCTATGTCCGCTCTCGCTGTCTCTGCGAGTTCAATACACTCTGCATACGCCGCTGGGTCATCGCCTGTAAGCATCCCCTCTCTCAGAGAATCTTCAAGCGCATCTACCAAAAGCAGCGCGTCGGACTTGCTCTTTACGCATTTATTGATGGCTTCACGGAATTCATAGAAATGGGAGCCGTCAGTCATCAGTGCCGCAGCCTCAGCTATCTCGTCAAGGCGCGCGGCTTCCTCTGCGTCTTCATCCTCAAATCCGTAATCGGATACCCTTAGAGTCATGCACCTTGATCTTACGGTGCTGAGAAGATGATCGGGATTGGATGTTCCCAAAAGAAGTACTACCGACGAATGCGGCTCTTCGATGGTCTTCAGAAGTTTGTTCTGGACGATCTCAGACATGCTGTCTGCGTCATCTATGATGCCTGCCAGGAAACTTCCATAGGCACCCATCATAAGCCTTTCGCTGAATGCCGAAGCGTCGTCCACCTTGTATGCCGATTTACCGCTCATATCCATTCGCACGGTATCGAGGCTGCTGCACCCGAGACCGGATATAAGCTCGCCGATGAACCTGTTTCTGGCTTCTTTGCTTCTTCCCTCAATTATGTATGCGTGAGCGGCGCTTTCTCCGCTTCTGAGATTTTCAACAAGCTCTACAATATCTCTCATTGGTCTTTTGCACACAATCTTTCCAGATGAGCATAGATAGCGTCCTTCATCTCATCGGGCGTCATCGAAGCATCTATCCTTTTGATCCTGCCCGGATGTTCCATAGCCATCGCCTTATAGCCTTCGTAGAACCTGTAGTGGAAGTCCATCTTCTCAAGTTCGAGCCTGTCGGGCTCACCCACCTGCTTGGCGCGCTCTTTGCCCGTCTCGGGGTCAATATCCAGCCAGAAAGTGATGTCAGGCTCAAGGCCACCCGTCGCACGGGCATTCACCTCTGAGACCATATCGCCTAAGCCTCTTCCATAACCCTGATAGGCTATGGACGAATCCGTGAATCTGTCGCAGATCACCACTTTGCCTTCTTCGATCGCCGGGCGTATGACTTCTGCCACGTGCTGCGCCCTTGACGCCGCGTATATCAGCATCTCAGCTACAGGGTCCATCTCTTTGTTGTTTTTGTCGAGCAATATCTCCCTAAGCTTTTCACCTATTGGAGTGCCGCCCGGCTCTCTTGTATGTACCACAACAAAGCCTCTTTCGGTAAAGAAGCTTTCGATGTTTCTTATCTGCGTGGATTTGCCCGCGCCATCTCCGCCTTCGAGAGTAATGAAGAGTCCTTTCATCTGCGTCTCGCCTTCTTCTCGCTGCGGTTCTTCGCCCTAATGTATTCGACCACCTGTAAATACAGATAGAACGCAAAGGCGACTACAGGCAAAGCTATTAAAATAATCAATAAAACCTTAAAAAACATTACAGTATATTCTATCACATCAGTGGCCATCTAAACACAGCCTTTGGCGCGATTATCTTATTAATTCAGTCCCTTTATTTGTCCGCATCCATATCCTTGAAGTGGAAGCTCTTCTTGCCGGTCGCATAGTCGCCGACAATGTGGCCGTTGCCGTAAAGCTTGTACTTGTATGTCAGCAGCCCCTCAAGGCCGACAGGCCCTCTCGCGTGGATCTTGCCCGTGCTGATGCCTACCTCGGCGCCGAAGCCATAGCGGTAGCCGTCTGCGAATCTCGTCGAGCAATTATGATAAACGCCGGCCGAATCCACGAAGTCCATGAAGCGCTCAGCTGTCTCTTTGTTCTCCGTTATTATGGAGTCGGTATGGTGAGAACCATTTCTGTTGATGAGCATTATTGCCTCGTCAACGCTGTCCACTGTGCGCATAGTAAGCTCGTAGTTTAGATACTCCTTGTACTCGCCGCCGTGATGCACTTCTATCTCGTGCTCAGCCTCCGCCTTCACTGCCTTAACCAGAGCGTCCTTGTCTATATCCTTATGTACCAGCACCACTTCAGCAGCGTTGCAGGCGGATACATACTGCTCCTTGGCGTCAGCTATAATCTTGGCAGCCTTTGCCATGTCAGCGTCTTTGTCCACATAAATTGTGCATATGCCATCGGCGTGCCCCATCACAGGGATCTTTGTATTGGCCATGATGTACTGGACGAATTCGTTCGAACCCCTCGGGATTATAAGGTCTATCGCGTCGTGGCACGAGAGAAGTTCGCCGATACCCTCGCGGCTCTCCACCAGCATAGCAAAGCCCTCAGGCAGGCCCGCCTCTGTGCCCGCTTTATATATCACGTCGAACAGTTTTCTGTTGCTTTCCTTGGCCTCGCTTCCGCCCTTGAGTATTACGCAGTTACCGCTCTTTATGCATAGCGCGGATATCTGCACCAAAGCGTCTGGCCTGGATTCAAATATGACGCCTATCACGCCTATCGGGCAGCTGCTTCTTACGAGCGTCAGCCCCTCGTCGAGTTCGCGCACCATCTGCTTCCTGAAAAGAGGATCAGGCATTGCGATAAGATCGTTTATGCCTTTTACGCAATCGGCGAGTTTGTGGTCGTCGAAAGTGAGCCTGCCGAGTATCGGAGCAGGAAGGCCCGCGCCGTTTTCTCTGTCCTTTTTGTTCGCGGCAAATATCTCCTCTTTGTTGTCCACAAGTGCTTCTGCTATCGCCTTAAGAGCGCCGTCTCTTATCTCAGCCGGCAGCGATGCCATCCTATAGCTCTCAGCCTTCATTTCACGTGCTGCTTCTCTGTGATCCATGTCTTTCACCTTTTAGTTGGCGCAAATTTTTACGCATAAGCAAGTTCCAATAATATATGATGCTAACACAATTCATGTTATAATGTTGCTTGTATTTTTATCAAACCGTGCGAGAATACCCCTACCTCTACGCAGTAGGTAGCGGGATGAATCGCACACCTCTCAATAAGAATACAGTATACATCCGCTCGCTACAAGCCCGCCCCCATGAGGCCCGCCCTCTATGGCGAGCGTATGCTCTGATCAAACGATCAACGCATAATACTAACGACTGAAAAAAGTACAAGGAAATGCAGGATATTTCAATTTCGATATCGACTGCCATGGTATAATATGAACAGATGTTCGGAGGTGTATCATGCAGCGCATCAGAGGATATAAGTATCGGGCATATCCAAATAAGAAGCAGAAGGCGCTTCGTGTATAACTATTACCTTGACGAAAAGCAAGGACTGTGGAGAGAATGGCACGACACCCTGAGCTATAACCAGATGTCCAAAGATCTCGCAGCTTATCTGAAAAGAGAACATGCCTGGCTCAAAGAGGCAGACAGTATAGCTCTCCAGCAGAGTCTCAGACATCTCGACCGAGCATATGACAACTTCTTCAAAAAGCGTGGAAGATATCCGAAGTTCAAATCGAAGCGATATAAGCAGAGCTATCGAACTATGAATATAAATGCCAACATATCCATAGATGGAGATAGTATGAC
>CADAUB010000024.1 GCA_902790965.1 uncultured Eubacteriales bacterium
TTGTCATTATCCTCAGCAAATACTGCAGCAGTGGAAAGAACCATCACGAGCGTGAGGAGCAGTGACAGTACCTTTGCGTGTGCTGTTTTAAACTTCATAGGGAAACCTCCAAATACATTTTTACCAATAAAAAGCACCAATATCCCTTTTAAGTACTTTATTGTACAACAAACGTGGTATCAATGGAAATACTTTTTACTTACAATTAATATAGAATTCAGATACTAAGGGGGCGTACAACTATTGTTTTCAGGCTTAAATTAATAAGAAAGAACCCTCTTGTTGTGTTACAATAAGTTGACATATTGTGAAAGTGCAGGAGAAAACATGCTTGAAAAATACCAGAAAAAACTGATCAACCTAATGATATTCTTCGACCTGCCAAAGATGAAGCTCTCGCTTCCTCAGGATTATGGCAAGCTCGTAAAGATACAGAACAGACGTATTCGTAAGCTCATGAAGGCTGCGTACAAGCAGCCGTTCTACAAAGAGCGTTTCGACAAAGCCGGCGTAAAGCCATCAGACATCAATTGCGCAGAGGATCTGGCAAAGCTGCCACTTCTCACAAAGGACGAACTTCGCGCCTGGATGAAGGAACTCGCAAAGGACCCGAAATATGATGAATGGTACCACGATACAACGAGCGGTTCATCTGGCGAGCCTCTGATGCTGCTGATGTCGCCTCGCGAGAAGGCATTCCTTATGGCCAACTGGTTCAGGGTATTACTTGTCGCCGGATATAACCCATTTATCGGAAAGACGAGTCGCCGGATATAACCCATTTATCGGAAAGACGATGAGCCGCAAGAGTGCTCACAGCGTCACAGGTGGCAAGGACACCATCCTCCAGAGGATAGGCATACTGAGAAGGTATTTCCTCGACCAGTACGCACCTGAGACCGAGATGATCAGGCAGGTCAACGAGTGCAAGCCTGATTTCCTGTACATGAACAAGACCGAGCTCATGAGGATGTGCATGTACGCTCGCAAGAATAACATCAAAGTCTGGCAGCCTAAGTTCTTCTGCCCTACCGGCGAGAAGATCGACGATGCTGCAAAGGCTGTGTTCTTCGACGTGCTGGGCACTAACATGATCGACTCTTACGGCACAGCCGAGGCAGGCGCCTGCATGGTTAAACTGCCGGGCATGGACGCCCATAAGATATGGCACGACTCCTTTGTCGTGAACATTCACAATGATGACGGCACGCTTGCAGACGAAGGTAAGCTCGCGGTCACTCCGCTCTTCAAGAAGGATCTCCCGTTGATCAACTACGTGGTCGGTGACAAGGTAGCTTCAGAATTCAGAGATGGCGAGCGCTTTATCACGGGAGTTCAGGGCCGTCTCAACGATACATTCAAATACGAGACCGGCGAGGTCACGACATTCTTCGAAATCGCGCCGATCATCGCTCACTGCAGCGACGTTATACAAATTAGATTCATTCAAGAAGACTATCACAACGTGACGGTACAGGCCGTATTCAACGAAGAGTCCACAAGGACTATTGAAGAGGTTGAGGCCGACCTCAGAGCCCAGCTCGAGGCCAAGTTCAAGCATCCATTCAACCTGAAGTTCGAGTGGAAGGACAATCTGCCACCAGATGACAACGGCAAGCTCCGCATGATAGTCAGCAAAGTAAAATAACAGTTAAAGGGGAAGTTATATGCTTTATTCAGTGGTGATACCGTGCTATAAATCAGCGCACACCATAAGACAGGTGGTCGAGGAGACCGCCGCCGAACTTACGAAACTCGGGAGATTTCCTTTCGAGTTCGTGCTTACAGACGACTGCTCACCTGACGGAGGCGAGACAGTACGCGAGCTGAGGAAACTCGCCGATGACTACGACTATGTCAAAGTCATAGAGCTCGCCAAGAATGGTGGTCAGCACAATGCGTCACTTGCAGGAATGAATTATGCCGAGGGCGATTTCATCATCTCGATGGATGATGATATGCAGACGCATCCATCCCAGCTCTCCAAGCTCTTCGAAAAGATCGACGAGGGCTACGACATCGTCTACGCATATTATCCGGAGCGTCACTACAAGAGTCCGATCCGCAGTATCGGCACATGGATGAACTTCACTACGGTAAGAGTGCTCATCGGTAAGCCTAAGGACATGAAGACATCCAGCTTCTTCATCATCCGCAAATACGTCAGAGACTACGCAGTGAATTACAAGAGTAAATATGCTCACCTTCAGGGTCTCTTCCTGAGGACGACCGCTTTGGATAAAATCGTGAGCGTTCCTGTAGAGCATCACGAAAGAGCATACGGTAAGTCGGGATACAGCTTCAAGAAGCTGGTAGGCCTTTGGTCCAACCTTCTGGGATTCTCGATCGTGCCACTTCGCTTCGCACAGTACTCCGGCATGATCCTTTCACTGATAGGCTTTATCGGAGCGATAGTCATACTCATCCGTAAGTTGGTGCTTCCATCTGTGGCTGTAGGTTGGTCATCGCTGATGGTCGCCATCTGCTTCTTCTCCGGCATGATAATGTTCTTCCTTGGACTGCTTGGAGAGTACATTGGGCGATTGTTCCAGGATTCAACGAACTCACCGCAATACGTGGTAAGGACGGTCTACACACAAGAAAGCAAGGCTTCCGCAGCGCCGCTCATTGAGAAGCCTAAGGAAGACGCAGCTAAAGATAAAGGGACTGAAGAATCTGCTAAGCAGCAGAAATAACTAAAGGAGTTACAAGACAAAGATAATGAAAAAGCTATTGATACTCGGAGCTGGCATCTACCAGGTGCCGCTCATCAAAAAGGCCCAGGAGATGGGCATATACACGATCGTCACAAGCATTCCGGGTAACTATCCGGGATTTGAAATAGCTGACAAGGTCTATTACGAGAACACGACCGATTACGAAGCTATCCTCAAGATCGCTCAGGATGAGAAGATCGATGGCATCGTAACATCCGGCACAGACGTAGCGATCATTACAGTCGGAAAGGTCTGCGACGCACTCGGACTTCCGGGACTGTCAGCAGAGGCGGCTGCCATCGCAACTGACAAGATCCTGATGAAAAAGGCCTACATGGACAACGGAGTCAGGACTGCCCGCTATGCAGTGCTGAAATACGACGACAACGATCATCTGGATAAACTGAAAGATTTTGAATATCCATTGATGGTCAAGGCAATCGACTCTTCAGGAAGCCGCGGCATCACAAGAGTCGATGACGATGTTGCTTTCAATGAGGCCGTTGAAGCCGCTCATGCAGTCACAAGATCCGACTCCTTCATCGTCGAAGAGTTCATCGAAGGTGAAGAGTGCGGAGCTCAGGCATACGTGCAGAATGGCAAGCTCGAATTCTGCATGCCTCATGGAGACTATGTGCTTGAGGGAGACGTCGGCGTACCTATCGGTCACTACGCTCCATTCGATGCCAGCCCAGAGGTAATGGCGGATATGGAAGAGACTCTCGCTGCAGCGGTCAGTGCTATGAAGCTCAACAACTGCGCAGTGAATGCCGACTTCATCCTGAAGAATGGCAAGCCATACGTACTCGAGATCGGCGGACGCGCTGGTGGTACGGGCCTTGTGGAACTTGTAGAAATCTACTATGGCATCGATTACTACAAGAACATCATCAAAGTAGCAATGGGCGAACATGCTGACTTCCCTACAGATCTCAAGAAGCCTTGCGCATGCCACCTTATCTTCAGCAAGGTCGAAGGCATACTTGAATCGCAGGAGAACAACAACCCTGAAGATCCGCATATCATAGATGTGCAGTTCGACAAGAAGCCTGGCGACAAGGTGAACGCATTCCGCATCGGACCTCACCGCATCGGTCACGTGATCACGACCGGCGATACACTCGAAGAGGCCATCGATGCTCTCGAAAAAGCGAGGAAGAATATACACGTGGTAGTAAAACCACAGGCTTAAAAGCAATTGCTATTATTACAGCAAAAGAGATGCTCTGTCGCGAGCATCTCTTCTTTGTTTATAGCGTCTTGCCTAGTTATTTAGCGTTATCGATAATCGACTGTATCAGTTTTGCCTGCCTAAGTATTTCAGTTCGTCTGGCTCCAGCAGTTTCAGAATTCTCGATGCACTCGGCAAAGTAATCGAGGGATCTTTCAAACTGATCATCGGCTGGGACTTCAATCGTCTCAACACCCGAATTGTCAGTAATGGTTATGATAGGCTTCATGTTTGCTGGCGGGCTGTACAGCCTATCGACGCTCAGCATACCTGTACTTCCGTGAAGCTCTGCGCCACATCTGTAGACATTGTCCATTCCCCAGGATACCTGTGCGACCACTCCATTGTCCCCCTCAAGTGTCGCTGCGCCATAGGTATCGACATCATGACCCCTTGTTGAATGGAGGCTTGAGCTAGTGACTTTCACGTTATCCCCAAGAAATCCCGATGCGAAATTAATCGGATAGCCGCCACAGTCAATAATAGAGCCGCCACCTCTGTCAGCGTGATATCTGAAATCATTCTCGCCCCTGTATGGAAAACTGAATGTTGCTCTCACCATTCTGAGCTCACCTATACGCCCAGATTCAAGAATGTCCTTAATAGCCTTTACCTGAGCGTGGAAAGCATAGGCGTAATTCTCATGCAGAGCCAAATTGCATTCCTCAGCCATGTCTATCATTTGTTCTGTGGCCACAACAGATGTAGTCGATGGCTTTTCTACAAGCACGTGCTTGCCTGCAGCGAAAGCAGCCTTTGCCCATTTAAGGTGTTCTGATGGTGGCAGCGGGATGTATACCGCGTCAACATCCGGATCACTTAGGAGAGTCCCGTAGCTCTCATAGATCTCTCCACCAAATGCCTCTTTGAACTTATCGCACTTAGCGGCGTGGCCTTCAGACTGCGCCGGAAATTCCTCCAGACTGGCATGAGCTACGCCCGCATAGTCAAAGTGCCCGCTATTAGTCATAGCCGGCACCATCCTTCTAAAAGCGATATCCGATGGGCCAAGCACGCCTATCCTGTATCTCTTCATCATTATCCCTCGTAATTCTTTATAAAACTTCTTCGAGCTCTCTGAGCTTGCCATCGAGTGTCTTTGCGCTCATGCGAAGCATCTCGGTTTCTTTGTCCGACCAAGTCTCCTCGAGCCTGTGCTCTATGCCTCTGACTCCCACTATGGACGGGATGCTCAGCGATACTCTCTCTATACCATACTCGCCTTGAAGCGGTGAAGTAACAGGAGCGATAGTAGGCCTCTGGTTGAGTATAGCGTCAGCCAGCGAGCATACGCACGTCGCGATGCCATAGTGAGTTCTACCCTTGGCACCAATGATTGTCGCTCCCATGTTCTTTACTTTCTCATAAAGGAAATCCTTCTGCTCATCGCCCCACTCAAGACCGACGTTTCTGCAGTAGTCATCCATGCTCATGCCGGCGATAGTGAGCCTGCTCCAAACAGGGAACTGCGAATCACCATGCTCGCCTGCAATCACGCACTTAATAGCCTCGGTATTGATGTGAATGTAGTCGGCTATGCTACGAACGAGTCTTGATGTATCGAGAATACAGCCTGTACCAAACACCATGCCGTTTGGAAGTCCCATCCACTCGTCCACCTTGTATGTAAGGATATCGACAGGGTTGGATACGACCATTATGACGCTGTGTGTGTAATATGGCTTGATGTTGTCGACTACGTCCTTCAGAATACCGACGTTATCTGAGATCATGTCGAGTCTTGTCTCGCCTGGCCTTCTTGGACGGCCGGCTGTGATTATGATGAGGTCGCAGTTTTTGCAATCTGAGTAGTCCCCCGCGCGTACGGACGATCTGCCCATGTATGGGATCCCATGCTGAATATCCATAGCCTCGCCCATAGCCCGTTTGGAATCTATATCTATCAGTATGATATCGTTCGCAAGATTGCGTATAGTCAGTGCATAGGCGATAGAAGAGCCTACAGAGCCGGCACCTACGATGGCCACCTTTCTGTTATCTATCGCTGCGTAGAGTGTTTTTCTTTCCATTCCGTGTCTATACCCCTTTATAGTTATTCAGTCTTATCACTGTTAACTTCATTCACAGCCGAATCCTTCTCGGCTCCATTGTCAGTCTCCTCAATAGGATCGTCGATCCTTACAAGCAGGTAACCCCTGTCCGACGAGTTATCGTAGAAGAAATGCGAGTCGCCTGTATTGGCATCAAGCACGCTCCAGCCATCGTCTCTCTTAACGTATGCCAGCATATCTGCTACTGTTGGGCCGTCTGTTTTTACCAGGCCCTGCGCACCCCAGTACAGAGCGTTCTTATGCAGGGAATCGCCAATGATCACCCGCCCCTCTTCATCGAGACCAAGAAGCAATATCGTATGCGTGCCTCCGGAGAGATGCGCTTCGCTCGCATCGCCGAAGGTGAACATCACCGGGTCGCCGGCTTTGAGCCAATCTGTGATCTGCTGCTCCCTCTTAGCAGGGTCGACATCGGGGAGTTCATAGTAAACCCCGTATTTGTCGAACACCTTTGTCATCCCGTAAAGGGTAATCGGCATCTGTTTCTTGGGCGCTCTTGAGAAGTTGGAATTAAAAGTCTCTTCACCCGCGACTTCCTTGAGAACATCCTCGATGCAAGCGTCGGGAGTCAACTCTTCGAGCCCCGGCACATTCCTCAATATACTCGTAAGCGCGCAGGTAGAGCAACCGTGCGCGCGTAAGTAGTCAGAATAAGTGGCATAACCCGCCTTCTGATCGAATATTCTAAATGTATAATCACTGCCGCTGTTGTTCGCTGCCGTTACGTCAGCGTAATCTGATCTGGAGCTATCCGGATAGTCAAGGCTCACCTCTGTCTCAGGCCTCGTCGGAGCTGGCTCTTTTTCGAGAGCAGGCTCTTTAGTCTCCTTGCCCTGAGCTGCCAGCACACATATTATGAGCAGGCATACTGCGGACATCGACGCGATCAGTGTGATCAGATTCTTTCTGGACAATCAGATCTCCTTCCGTCAGTTCCTTGGGATCCTTCTGACTGTGACGATCTTCCTGAACTGTGCGTTGTTTCTTACCTTTACACCGCCCTTGCTTGTAGCATGTACGATCTTGTTATCGCCAAGGTAAATAGCGTAGTGATTGCTATAGCAAATGATGTCGCCAGGCTGCGCGTTCGCGAACGATACCGCAGTACCAACGTGCTTGAGAGCGTTCTTACCATTAGGCAACTTGATGCCGTACTTGGCGTACATCTGTCTGATGAACTGTACGCAATCGATACCAGTCGTAAGGCTGTATCCGCCATATTTGTAAGGCGCGCCCAGATAATTGAGGGCTGTCTTCGTGAGAGCCTCTCCGTCGTTGAATATAGGGTCGCCTTCGAAAGTCTTCCAGTCTTCTCCATCAGGGAGTCCAAGCGTTCCCTTCTTTACGACTTTAGGCTCGGCCTCCTTGACTGTCTCAGTCTGGAGATCTGTTGTCTCGACTATCTCACCGTTTACAGTACGATACTGTCTAAGTACATCATGAACGCCCTTCTTGCCTTCTGAAACGACTTCAGAATCACCGGCGAGCATGGTGTCGTCTTTGATGTATTCGACCTCGGCATCGTATTCCTCAGTCACCATTGCAGTGCTCAGAAGTGCAATGGCTGGATCTTCGCCTACATGATCGGTTTTATCTACAGTTTCCTCATCAGCATCCTCTGTCTTTTCTTCGGACTTTACTTCTTCTTTATTTGCATCTTCGCTAGCCTTATCTTCAGCTTTCGCGTCTGCTGGCTCCACCTTCTCTTCTGTAACAGGCTTTACCTCTGCTTCGCTTCCATCCGAAGCCTCTGCCTTTAAGACGAGATCATCTACTGCCTTGTTAGCGCCGGAGACAGCCTTTACAGACTTCCCTTCCTCAGTCGCCCCAAACTCATCAGGATTTTCGAGCTTGCTCTTAACTATCTTAGTGGCCTCGTCGACTGAGACGCAATCGACCGTAAACACTTTGCTTAGACTTACCGAATCTACGGTGAAGTCACCTTCCATCTCTACAGCCTGAAGAGTAGTGCCTTCTGGCAGATAATCCTGGATTATCTTCTGAGTAACTTTTCCGGCCTTCTCTTTATTTCTTACATAGCAGATAGCATCACCGTCAATAGTGATCGCATAAGGCATAGCAGTAGAGACTACAGCAATAAGCACCACAATAGCACCAACTATAGCGCCCGAGATAAGGCTTCTTCTGAAGTGAGCCATAGTAACGCCATAGTCTTTGGTCTTCTGCTCTTTATCTGTATTGCTTTCTTTATTGAGCTCTTTATTTTTTTCTTTGATGTTCAGCTTAGGTAAATTCATTTTTAAGGCTTCTTTCTAGCCGCTATTTTGTTACTGATTTATGGCCGCCCACGCGACCCCGATACGGAAATAATTTTACCATAGGCGCCTGTTGTCTATCAATTCATGCTATAATTCTTTTTGTTCTATTTTCGGTGTAATTTTTGTGTAGAAAGGCAGTCATTGATGACGATAAATAAACTTGAAAACCATATTATTTGTGAAGATGTTGAACGCATAATCAGCGAAGATCTCCCTTGGGAAAAGCTCCGTGGTTCCACCGCATTGGTGACAGGCGCAAGTGGGATGATCCCTTCGTATGTGCTATATACACTGCTTGGGCTGAACGACAGTATGGACATGGGCATCAAGGTGATCGCTCTTGTCAGAAATGAAGAGAAGGCCCGCCGTATACTCGGAAGCGTGCTTGAACGTGACGATGTCGAGCTCATCGCTCAGGATGTCTCGATTCCACTCGACTATGATGGGGACATCGACTATATATTCCATGGCGGATCAGCAGCAAGGCCACGCGAGCATTCAGCCACTCCAACGGCGACTATCCGCGCCAATCTTGTCGGCACATTCAACCTGCTCGACCTCGCGGTAAGCAGCCACGCAAAGTCTTTCGTACTTATGTCATCATCAGAAGTCTACGGGCAGGTGCCAGCCGGCACTAAGAGCATTAGCGAGACAGATTATGGCTACCTCGATTGCCTCAATCCTAGATCGTGTTACTCGGAGGGCAAGCGCGCCGCAGAGACTATCTGCGCATCATTTATGGCTCAGTATGGCATCGACTGTAAGACTCCGAGATTCGCTCATATCTACGGGCCGGGGCTTGGGCTCAATGACGGACGTGTCCAAGCAGATTTCGCCGCCAACGTATTCCGCGGTGAAGATATAGTTATGAACAGCGACGGCTCATCGATGAGATCGTATACCTACGTTGGTGACGCTGTATCTGGCATCTTCTATATCCTCCTCAAGGGAAGTGAGACGGCATACAATGTAGCCGACAGCGACAATACCATCTCTATCAGACAGCTTGCCGAGGCATTCCTCGCGAGTAGGCCTGAGAAGAATCTCAAGCTAGTCATGAACATCGATCAGTCAAAGAAGGCGAGCTACAACCCTGCCGCGTTCATCGGCCTCGACAACAGCAAATTAAAAGCCCTCGGCTGGGCTCCAAAAGTGTCCGTCGCCGAAGGCACAGGTCGCATGATATCTCATTACGAGATTACGGAGAAGGCTTAGTCGCTCGATCGCTTAATCGGATGTAACTCCAAAAGTGTCCTTGCTCCTCTTGTATTCGAGCATAGCTTTGAAAATGTAAAGGTCCTCTGGTGTAGTAACTTTGATGTTGCTGCGAGGGCCTTTTATGATGGCCACTTCCTTGCCGATGCTACGGAGAAGCGTGCAGCTGTCCACTATGTCTGTGTACTCAGGGTCCTTTGCTCTTACCTGCTCATGAGCCGCCAGTATGTCGCCCAGCTTGAAGCTCTGAGGAGCCTGTGCAGTATAGCAATCAGCTCTCTTTGGAGAATCCTCTACGAACTCACCGTTCTTGCTGAGAACAGGCGTCTCGAACATCGGAGTGCATGTTACCACAGCGCCCTTCTCATTCGTAGCGCTGATTACCTCGCTTACCAGATCGGCTGTGATGCAAGGCCTTACTCCATCGTGTATAAGCACTATCGCGTCATCATTGTTGTTCTTTTTTGCCGCGCTAAGGGCATTATAAGCCGAGCCAAGCGCGGTAGTACCTCCCGGGACTATGTCCTTCACCTTGGTGATATCGTAGCGCCTCACCAGCTTTTTAAGCTTTTCCATGTAGTCCTCTTTGCAGGCGATGTATATCTCGTCGATTTGCGGATGATCCTCAAATATGTCAAGTGTGTAAATAATGATCGGTCTTCCGTCGATCTCAAGAAATTGCTTCGGCTTGCCGGCGCCCATGCGCACGCCACTGCCTCCCGCAAAGATGATCGCGATGTTCTTGCTCATGCGTGAACCTCCTGCTTACTTCTTCAGAAGTATTTTGTCTATGATTTTATCGGCCGCCTTGCCGTCGTAGTTGCTGAAGTTGGCCTCTCTGAATTTCTCAGTCTTTTCGTATTCGTAGTCCTTGTTTTTGAGTGCCTCGATCAGCTCGTCAAAGGTATCGCACACCTTGCCCGGAGCGTCGTCCTTGACCGACTTATGTACGCCTCTTGTCAGCTCGTAGCACTCCCTGTCATATGTGTAGAAGAGGACAGGCTTCTCCATCAGCGCGAATTCGAAGTACGCAGATGAGTAATCGGTGATCATTATCTCGGTCACGTAGTAAAGATCGTTGATATTCTCAGCTCCTGACAGATCGATTATCCTGTCTTTGTACTGTTCTGGGATCTTTGGCTTATCCACTACGAACGGATGCATCTTGAATGCCCAAACGTATTCGTCGCCGCAGAACTCATAGATCTTTTCGAGGTCGAGTCTGCCGTAATCGTATGTCGCTACTTTCTGGTCGGTGCCTCTGAATGTAGGACAGAACAGAATGAGTTTCTTGCCTTCGAGCTCAGGATGGTTAGTGTAAAACTCCTTTTTGTAATGCTCTACCGTCTCAGGATCAAGGAAGCCGTCAAGCCTAGCCATGCCGACTGGCAGGAAGTACTTCTCAGGCAGACCAAACACCTCACTGTATACGTGTACCAGTCTCTCCGATCCTGTCACTACGTAGTCGTACTGTTTGTGGCAGGAACCGGCAGGATAAGGCGAACCCATCTTACCAAAGCGGCTGTATCCAACGGATTTGAATCCCTCGCCAGCGTGCCATACCTGTATTAGCTTGGTGCGATCCGAAAGATTGATAAACCCAAACACAGGCACATAATCGTCTACGAAAATGTAATCCTGCTGTGCGATCCTGGTGATCAGCTGTGCCCACGAAAGCGCGCTCTTGTGAGAGCCGACCGCATTTCTGAGTGAATATGTCACTTTGAACTTCTTGTCAAGCCCTCTCTCTTTCATTCTCTCGTCGATGTACTTGAGATTGCCCCAAAGATAAGGCTTGGTCTCGGTCATGAACATGATCTTATCGCCTTTCTTCGGCGACAGCTTCTCCGCCACGTTATACCAGGCGCGCATGCCTTCTATTACTGCATACATGTACATCCTGTCGAACTTACCTCTGAAGGTAAGAGCTTCCTGCACGTAGCGCCTGCGCTTCCAGGTGTTGTTCTCCATCACGAAGCGTGAGTTGAGTACCAGGCTCAACGTCACATCATTTTCGGAGTATGTATCAAATGAGACATCGTAAGAATACTTACCCTCGTCGTACTTGAAGATGCGCGATTTGTCGTCAAGCTTATACGCCAGATCATATGAGGCCGAGCATGTGAAGTCCTCTTCGCCAGGCACTTTGACCTGGAACTGCCACTTGCCGTTATCCAGGAACATCCTGTCATCAGCTGCGGTGATGTTCAGCACGAAGAAATACTTTTTGCCTACAAACGCTCCATTTTCAGTGACCACTTCGGTCCTCTCAGGAGTGATAGGTACTTCTTTGAATGTCCACATGTCGAATATCTGGCTGGCACGTTCGCCTCTCTTTTTTCTGCGACGTCTGCGGTTGAAGTGCCTGAGTGCAAACTCCGCCTCTTCATCGCGCTTTGTCTCTATACAGAAACTGAGGAATATCCGCTCCCAGCTGATATCCGTCACTTGATAATCGTCAGTTGTATGATCTTTGACATAGTTGTACTTCATGATGATTTCCCTATTCCTCGAGAAGCGCTATAGTCCTCTCGATGGCATGTCCGTCGCATGCGTCGACGTATTTTTCTCTGAAGGCCTTTACCTCTTCAATGTCGAACCTCTCGTCTATGTTGAGGATAAAGTCGTTTATCTCCTCGGTAGTCTTGCAGACCGGCCCCGGAGTGATGTCTTCGTAGTCGTAATACATGCCACGCTTGTCGATATAGTCCTCAATGTCATAGGCGAAGAAGACTATAGGCTTTTCACGTATCGCAAACTCAAATCCTACTGATGAGTAGTCTGTGATCAATACATCCGCTACAGCAAGCAGACCCTCTATGGTGAGCACTTTGACCGTGTTCATGTCGAACGCGAACACATTCTGAAGGTCTTCAGGTATAGGTGGGCGCTCCTTACAGAGGCCGTGGTGCTTTATGAGAAGAACGTACTCATCCGATAGAGCCTCGGCCATCGCTCTTATGTCGAGCGCGTCAGGAGCCTTTGCCTTCGCGACAGCGCCTCTAAACGTAGGAGCGTAGAGTATCAGCTTTTTGCCCTTAATCTGTGGGTATGCCTCATAGAGCAGTTCCATCTGCTCGTTATAGTAATCTTCGCTAAAGAAGACGTCGGTACGTGCTATACCTATAGGTCTGTAGATACCAGTCTCCCTTGGGATCCTGAAAGCATCCTCAAATGTCCATATCTGTTCTTCCCCGGCTACCGTCACATAAGTGTAGTTCCTGTATTGGTCGTACTCAGCCCTTTCTTTTGCACCCTTACCAAAGTTCTTGTTATCTACTGTGCTGAAGCCCACCTTCTTGAACATGCCAACACCATGCCAGAGTTGTATGACTTTGGTCTCAGGCCTTACATCAAACTGGCTCAGTAAGTCATTTGCAGTAGACAGGAAGACCGCCTTGGCTGTCGCCAGATCTTTGACGAATTTTCTCGCGTTGTGGTAATACTCGATATCCGCTACCTTGCGGACATGCATTCCTCTATAAACTACCTGATACTTGCCCTGCTCCTGTATAACCTTAGAAAGCTGGTATCCTGTAGGTGAAGGCGAATCGCCATTTTCCATGAAGATGACTTTATCCTCGACCGGATTTACCGATTCTGCTGCATATATAGCCGGAAGATCTCTCTTAACGCAGTCAATTTTGAGTTGAGACTTATACTTCATGAAGGCCTGTTTATGCTTTGCCTTCATGAAGTCTTCCTGCTTCTTCAGGATCTCAGAGATATCTTTCTTTTCCTGTCTGGAAACAGCTGCCTCAAGCAGTTCGATGCCCTGGTGCATCATATCTGAGAATTCACGAAAAGCGTATTCCTCAAAAGCCTCTTCATCGCCCTCAGCCACCAGTCTGTCCGCCTCAGCGCGGCAAGCATTTCCTCTTTTTTTCCATGCGAAATACTCCCTGTCGTAGCGCACACCATTTTGCGCTAATTTGAGTGTCTCTATGAGGCCCTTGTTTTTTATATTTCTGAGAATCGCCTTTATATCCACTTTATCTCCATTCCCCATGCATTCTGCAGAACGTTTTATCTGCCCTCTACGTGGTCGAATATTATCTTCACCATCTTCTCAGCAGCGCTGCCTTCAGGAAGTTCCACGTACTTATCTATGAATGCTTTTTGCCTGGAAGCATCAGCTCCGCCGGCATCTATGTCCTTCATGAGGCCCTCTGCATCAGCATGCATCACCCCAGGTATCTCCGTCTTATAGTCCATGTACACGCTCCTTCGAGACATGTACATGTCGTAGTCGTAAGTGTAGAAATAGAGAGGCACGCCTGCGACACCAGCCTCGTAGATAGAGCAGCTATAGTCACTTATAAACACATCCGCTACCGACAGCATCTCCATTGTGGAGAATCCATCGCAGTCAGACTCCATGCCGTCTATAGGATGTGACTTCACTACAAGCCTGTACTTATCTCCGTAGGCAGCCACTGCCTCTCTGAGTTTGTTGACCGCATCCGCGAAGTCTCGTTGCTCGTCTTCGCCCATTCTAAATGTAGGGGCATAGACTATGACTTTTCCACCCTTGAGCCACGGGTAAGCGCTGAGGATCTCTCCTCTTTTTCTGCTCATCCAGTCCTTGTCTCTAAGCAAGTCGACTCTAGGAAGAGGGACGACTGTCAGCGCTTCTGGTGGATAGTTGAAACTCTCCGCCAGATAGTCACGATAACCTTCGCCTGCGCAGAATATGAGGTCGTAGTTCTTATGCATGTCCATAGCATAAGCCACCTTAGACGACCTGCCCTCTGGCTGATCAAGTATGCTGTAGCTGTTCTTCTTCATGGTGCCGATGGAATGCCATATCTGTACGATCGTCTGACCGCTCCTATGCCTAAGCATGCTTGCGGGTATATTGTACGTGTCCAGGATGACGATCTTGGCCGGCGCCATTTCTTTCACTTGCTTAAGAATATGGAACATATAAGGAATCGCGCCCTTGCGGCCCGGCACCATCCTTTTGCACAGCATCACTATGTCGTAATCCGTATGGTCGCGCTTTATACGCTCCTCAAGAAGGCTGAAGTCGACAGACGGCTCGTTGTTTTCTCTGCTCATAAAGAGCACTTTCTTCTTTGTGTGCTTTGGGCAGATCAGCCTGTATAAGATATTCAGTATTGCTTTGAACAATCTGATCAATTGGATCACTGCTTATTCCCTCGCGTTGTAGAACTCAATAGCTTCCTCTATATCTCCGTCAAACAGCTTGACTCCCTTCTCCAGCACTATACCTCTCTTGCAGAAGTCCTGGGCTGCGTCAAGGGAGTGCGTAACGAACAGAAGCGTGACATCCTCTCTAGACATTATCTCATGCACCTTCTGTGTGCACTTTTTTCGAAAGCGCTTATCGCCTACGCTGAGCGCCTCGTCGATTATCAAAATATCTGGATTTACATTTACGCAAATAGCAAAGCCAAGTCTCGCCTTCATACCACTTGAGTATGTTTTGAGTGGCTGATCTATGTATTCGCCAACATCAGCAAACTCTATGATCTCAGGCTCTAGAGCCTTTATCTCATCCTGCGTAAGACCCATAAGCTCGCACTTAAGATAGATGTTTTCGCGGCCGGTGAAATTAGCATCGAATCCCGCTCTAAGTTCGAGAAGCGCACTAATAGTTCCGTTTACCTCTACATCACCGGAAGTAGGGAAAGTAACCCCTGTTATCATCTTAAGAATGGTAGATTTGCCCGCGCCGTTACGCCCGATAAGCGACACAGCGTCACCTCTTCTAATTTCAAATGAAAGATCGTTCACGGCTTTGTTGATCTTATGTGGCACATTCTTGTTGAAAAGGCCCCTGAATCGCGCCTTTTCACTTTTATACAATCTATATTCTTTTGTAACGTGGTCAAATCTGACTACAACTTCTTTTTCGTTTTCCATTCGCTTCTCCTTTACAGCACATCAGGCACTTCTTTGCGCAGATGCTTGAATGCCCACAGCGCCAGCAGAGTGAATACTATGAGTGTGACACAGAAGCAGCCTAGTTCTACAGGATCTTCCCAGAACCATTGCTTATAGATAAACGCTTTCCTGTATCCACCTGAAATAACTGTTATAGGGTTGAACTTCAGCAGCAATCTTATAGTCGGATTATGGATTATGTCTACGTTATACATAACACCTGACATCCAGAATATAGCCTGGGTAAAGGATCTTACCAGATTCTGGAAGTCCTGGCTTATCGCAGCCAGCAGGCCCGCCAACAGGCCCCATATCGTGAAAAAGACGAACATCAATATCATGTAGAATATGATCTGCAGATAATATATGTCAGGCATAAACCCGAAGGCCATAAAGAGTACTATCGTAATTCCTAGGAGCACCCAGTGCACATACAAGTGAGATATACTCACGAAGGTTGGTATTGTAGACACCGGGAACTTCATTTTTGTTACAAGATGATTGTGCTTTCGGATGCAGCCCGCTCCGCCGTTAAGCATGTCCTGCATATAGAACCATGGCAGGAATCCCGCTACGAGCCAGAGTATATACGGGTAGCCTTCGACAGGCTTGCCGGCTCTTAATCCAACTGTGAATGCGAACCAGAATACGAATATCCTGACCGTTGGCTTGACCAAAGCCCAGGCCCATCCGAAGGCAGACGCTCTGTAAGTCTTTATGAGCTCTGACTTCGCAAGCTTGAACAATTGATCGCCCAGTAGCTTATGCTCTTCGATAATCAGTTTGATACTATCCATTTACTATTAAAACTCCCATACTTTGGCATCGAGTTTGAGAGCAGCCTCCTCAATGCCATAATCATTCATCTCGCGTAGCAGCAGCCCATTGATGCTCTGCCTTGAGACCTTGTGATATATCTCTTCGGCTTCTGCCTTTTTGCCCGTATTTAGCAAGGCATCGGCATAACGCTTGCTTATTATGTCATCATCTGGATAAACCGCAAGCGCTTTCTCCGCTATATCTACGACCTTATTCCAATCGCCGCTTTTCTTTGTTTCCTCGCAAGCAAGATCAACTTTGCACCTGAGTATCCATCTGTGCTGAGGATATATCTTCTCGTATTCGTCGCATATTGACTTCGCGATATCAAATTCGCCTTCGTCCATATGAACTACCATCTTAAGGAAATCTTTAGCGGCTCTGTATACAGACTCCTGTATCTCTGTCATCGGAAGCGGCGCTCCACCTGTAACGCTGTTAGGGGAACCCTTAACGATGCTTTTGTGCTTTACATGCAATATATCGAATACCTGCTGGATCATGCTCTCTTCGAACATCGCACTCACACAGACGTCCAGTAACTCGTTATCAAGCGGGATCGCTACATCGTTGAACTTGAATGTGCGCTCTCTCTGCATACCGATGAATTCACCGAATGCCTTCAGCGCTTTTTTACTGTCCGAACGAAGAGCCTCCAGGCCAGTCTCTTCTGCGCGCTTCTTCGTAACAGCGATGGCGTAGCGCATTGCAGGCCTTGCTCTGTCCAAGTAGTGCTCGTGGCGGATCTTATGGTACTTCATGCCCATATCCTTGCTCCGCTGCATAGCATCTGCCATCTCTTCGGTACTCATGATCTGAAGATACTCGCGCTCGCAATTGCCCGCTGCAAGATCATGGTTGATCCTCGTCGGATGCTCATCTCTTGCCTCCGGCGGCAACAGATTGCGCCAGGAGTGACCAATGTAGAGTTGCAGCATCTCTCGCGGACGCTCAGGCCCCATTACTGTCATGCCCTCATAAATGACATCCTGAGGCGTTCCGTAGCATCGAATAGGAATCTCATATAGGCTTCGCGGCATCCATCTGAGGCAATAGGTATCTGAATCAGCTTCATCGACGCTGAACAGTTTGTTCTCTAGTTCTTTGAGCACTGCCTCACGCCCCACTTTGTCCATTTTCTTTCTGTATTTCTCATACAGGTCGATGTCAACAAAGTCCTTGCGCATCCTACGCTTTCCCTGTACCCACGCTGTGCAGAGCACTTCGCAGTACACATACATAAGTTTCTTCCACTCATCTTGCTCAGCAGGATCGCGTGGCATAGGATCAAGTACAAAGATCTCTATACACTCGCCACAAACCGTGCCGTCTCCGAGGCGACCGCTTCTGAGCGCTGTTGTATTGAGGTCCATGTATCTAGGAATTGGATTGGTGTATGTTGGATACCTAAAGGAACTGACAAGGTCTCTGCCTTCCGGCATGCATTTATCGATAACAGCCTCGAATTTCTGGTAATCCTTCCATGGCATCACGATGTCGATATCGTCATCCCACGGAATAAAACCGCCATGTCTGAGCTGGCCAATGCACGTGCCTCCCCAGATGTAATAGCGTATATCGTGCTCTCTGCATATAGCATCGATCTCGGAGAGCAGCTGCCTAAGTATCCCCTGAAGTTTAGTGCTACTCATTGCTGCCTCCGTATATTCCCATCAAATCCCCCTTGTAGTCGCAAAGTCTGATGCCTTCCTTGTACAAATCAGGAGTAAAGGCATATAGATCGTTTGTATCGACCTTTGGGTAAAGCTTGTTGATCACTTCGGTGAATCGCTCCCCTATGTATCCTGACTGTTTCTTGGATCTGAGTTTTACCGCCCTTTCAAGGTAGGCATCAAGCGCATCCTTGACTTCGCCTTCCGTTGCACCCAGTTTTTCGATCTCTTCATAGCTGTATTTCTGCAAAAGATCAGTTGCAACACAAAATCTGCAGAAGCTTGCGTTCGAAACTTGAACGCACTTACTGCTTAATGAGTCTCCACGTTTGAATATTATGCGAGGCTTATCGAGCTTACGCTCATAGGCTGCAAGAGTCTTCCTATCCTCACCAAGATCTATCTCCTTGTATGAGATAGTCTCATCACACATAAAGTCTGCGTTATTCTTCTTGCGGACAATAAGAGCATCCCATGTAGCTTCCGGATCGGCAGCAAAAGACGAACTGGTGCGAACATAGACAGACGAGCCATAAATACTGACTTCAGTTATCTCTTTCGCCTTGATCTTGCCCTTCACTGCCGCAATGCGGGAAGTATGTATCTTTCTCGAAGCCGCATTAAGAATAGCCGACCGATTCTCATTAGACTCAAAATCCATATGCCTGTGGAATCTGTCGAGCTTTGTCAGTTTGCTTCCGCTTGGGCCAAGCGGTTTTATGGTGATGTACATGCCCAGGTATTTCTCTCTTACTAGTCTAGCCTGGTTGTAGTACAGAGTACTCAGATCGATATACTTGACCTGATCGCCCACTATAGCGTGATTGTTTCCGGCCCACTCAAGAGCCCTGTCCTTGTTATCACATTTGAAACTATCAATGAACTTTCGCATATTAGGGCCATCCATCATCAAAGTGGCTGACCAAGGCGTCTTCTCTGTCTCTGCAAGGTAGTACAGAATATCGTGTTCTTTGCAGAACACATGCAATTCTTCTATCAGTTTTAGTAGGACTTTTTCCTTACCGTTCATCAAACTCCTAAAACCCCGTTAATTTCGCATTTCTAAAAACGCAATAGTTCATTGAATTATACCATTAACAGCCACTGCTATTCTATGGTTTTTCCTTCACAATAAGAGGTCGCTTTTTACCCTCATAACGGAAGAGACAGCCCCTTAGCTGCCTCTTCGCGGATGCCCATCTCAGGGCTGTGTTTTTTAATTACTTTTTGATCTTTACTTTCTTGACCTTCCAAGCAGATACATGCTTGCCATCAGCTGCGTTCTTGAAGGCACGTATGCGCACCCAGTACGTAGTCTTTGGCTTCAATCCTTTGACAACTTTGGAGGTCTTCTTCTTACCGGCGGTTGCACTCTTAACAATCTGGCTAAAGCCTGGATCCGAAGCTACCTGGATCTCGATTCCCTGGATCTTCTTCAGATTCTTCTTAGTGACCTTCTTCCACTTAACAGTCGCTTTCTTCTTGCCTGCCTTTGGCTTTGCGATCTTGACTACAGGCAGATCCTGGATTTCCTTTGGCTGAGCTGCAGCTCTTCTTGCTGCCTCTTCAGCCTCAAGATCTCTGAACGTAATACCGTTTTCTGAAGCATACCTCTGCGCCTCTGAGCCTGTCTTTCCGAAAATTACGAATCCCGGGACCGGTGTGTAAACGTTATCATCTTTTTCCTCATCATATCGGCTGGTAAACCCCACGGATTTGTCATAAATCTTTTTAACAGTAGCCGGTATGGTGATACTATTAAGTCCAGTATTAACAAATGCATCCTCACATATTTCTGTAACTGAAGCAGGAATGCTTACAGATGTCATTAATGTAGCACCAGCGAATCCGCCATCATCTATACCTACAACAGGCCTTGCAACATTATCCTTAAAAGTTATAGTGGCCGGAATCACTACAGACCCTTTTACCATACTATTTTCGTCACCGTCTGGTAATTGGCTCACATACACACCGCCTTCATAATGATAAAAATATAGGTTGTTCTGAATTATAGGAGCAAGTCTAACGTTAAACTCAACTGTTTGTGTAACAGATCCGTCACTCACTTCGCACCGATATATTCCTGGTACCGAAACAGTTAAAGCATCTTCATTATTATTTTGTATCTCTACACCACTAGGATCGAACCATCTATATGTAATGCTATCTGGAATGATATCATCTTCTCCAAATTCGACTCTTAAAGTTACCGGCTCTCCCTCATAATCAAACTCATCATACTCAGCCTCAGCAAGCCAAGATGCATCGTAGACTTTAACCTGGAATGATATGGCATCGTTATCATAACCCTTGGCCTGAAGATAATAGGTAACGCCTTCTTTCGCCTCAAAAATGATCCTGAAATTGTCATTGCTATCAAAAGAGTCATCCTCCTGCTCTATAACCTCGTCTTCTGTGCGCACTTGGCCAACAGTATCCTCGTTTCCATATGCTTCAAAGATGTAACGCCCTGTTTCCGGTGCAACAAATGCAAATGTTGCGATTGGGTTATCAAGTGTGACAGAAACCTGTTTTGTCTCATTAAGACCTATTGTCGATATCTGAGAATCTTCTGGTAACTCTCCGAAATCAATTAGCTCGTCGTCATCGTCGTCATCATCATCGTCATCGACAAATGGATCAAGGTAGGCAGAAGTTGTGTAATACAGCGTTTTTACATCATCGCTATCAGGCACAAAAAAGTCTGCAGCAAAAGTGAAGTCCTGATATGTATCAGCTGTAAACTGTTCATCGAAAGATTGGACATTGTCCCATGACGAAGTAAGCTCAACGAGATCTGGATCTTCCCCATTTTCTGACACAAACCCCCAGGAATAATCCTCAGAAATTTGTAAATGATATACAAGAGATTCGCCATTCTCATAAGTTACAGTTATATCATCTTCAGGTTCAATTTGCGGTTCTACCCACGAGAGGTAGTACTCTGACGTATCATCGCCATCCTGATCATAAACTGCTTCTGCATGAAAACCAGTAGCTCTTGAAACGGTAAACGATACCGGTTCTCCTCTGGATTCACCGGAGATGTCATCATCACCATTTGCAAATGCCATCGTAGGCATAAGTGCAAACACCATCGCAATCGCAAGTAGCATTGCGGACAATCTTTTACGGTTGTTCATAAGCCCTCCTAACTCCAACGAGCAGCTCACAAGCCTCATCGGTCCTTAGAGAATGACCGATGTGAAACAATTACACAACATTAACATTTGTTAAGAAATTATATCTTGTAGTAACTTTTTTAGTCAATGCAAGCAATCCATTGATATTTATATATCACAAAAGCCCGGTTGCCCGGGCTTTGTTATCTGTAGCAGAACTACTGAATAATATGGTTGCTAACTATTTCGGGTATCCAAATTCTTTTGGGGTCTGATGAAAAATGAAATCAAGTTTGGGGTCTACCGTTTTCGTACATAAAGTTTGGGGTTGAATGTTGGGGTCTGAGTAAAATCAGACCTCTTTTTTTATTTGCATATTGCGCTCGCTCAAGCCCGCCCCTTGTAAAGTGGTCCCACCCCAGCTCGCGCAATCAAATAGAGGACAACTCGCAATCAGACTACGGGTTGTCCTCTTTTCTCCACTCAACTATCATTGAATTTATCCCTAACCAAATGACTGTAGAAAGGAGAATTGTATATGGGAGATAATATCATAAAGTTCCTGAACATTGAAGATTCAAATCTTGAAGCAGACCCGCCTGAAGTCATCGGCGGAAAACGGATCGTCCACATCCGGCAGAAACTCGTTCCGCATTTCTGTCCCATTTGTTCCTACCAGATGTACTCCAAAGGTATTTATGAACGCAAAGTAAATCATCCGGTCATGCAGGATGGATTGCAGCTGGTACTGATCGTCCAACAGCGAAGATGGAAATGCCAGAACCCCAGCTGCGGTCACACGTATACCGACGAATTCAGTTTTGTAGAGAAGTACAAGCACAATTCAAAGCTTGCGACAATCATGATCGTTGATGCGTTCCGGGATCCGCATCTTACGGCTGCAGACATCGCACGCAAGTTCAATGTCTCCGACACTTACGCACTAACGACGTTTTCAAGATATGTAGACATGCATAGGAGACCTCTTACCGAGGCTATCTGCATAGACGAGGTGCACGTTGATGTCTCAAAAGTCTGCAATTATGCTCTGGTTATCCAGGATTTCATTACCGGCGAGCCAATAGATATGATCGCAAACAGGAGACAGGAAATAACGGAACCATACTTTACAAACCTGCCCACCACCGAGAAGAATCGCGTCAGATATCTCATCACGGATATGTACAGGCCATACATATCCTATGTCGGCAAATACTTCCCAAACGCCGTCTCTGTTGTAGACTCATTCCATGTGATCAAGCACATAAACGGCTATCTGAGGCGTTACCTCAGCAAGCTCGCCAGGAAGTTAAGGATCCGGGATGAAGAGCGCCATAGGGAAAAAGAGATATACTTCCACAGGGAGATCAAGTTCGTCCCTTCGAAAGAGTATTATCTCGTCAAACATTTTCAGTGGGTGATCTTGTCGAACCAGGACAACCTGAGATACACTGATCCGCCTAGATACAACTTCAAACTGGGCTATTATCTCGACGTCCCTGAGATAGAACATCTCCTTTTTAAGATCGATCCAAATCTGAAAGATCTTCGGCAGCTTAAAGAGAAATACATACGATTCAACAATGCCTATGGGAATAACCCGAAGAAGGCACGCCCTGCGCTGCATCAACTCATTCAGGAGTACCGTAACTCCGGCTATGCCATGTTCAAAGACATCGCAGATACTTTAGACTGGCATTTTGATTCAATTATTAATTCTTTCATCGTAATGGAAAGATTATGCGCAGACGGGACTCACATAAGCCGCCTGTCCAATGGACCGATCGAATCACTCAATCGCATCGCTAAGGATCTAAAGAGAAATGGCCGGGGTTTCCGTAACTTTGAACACTTAAGAAACAGATTCCTTTTCGCCGAGAGGAAGAATGCACAGATGCTGTCTGTTCCTTTACCGAAAGAAAAATATGCTGTTAACACCGGCATCAAGAGAGGTCCTTACAAGAAGAAAAAGCCTTGATACGAACACGAGGAAACCAGATTTTTACGTCTGATTTCCTCGTTTTTACTTGTTCATTTGAGATGGTCATCTGCCCCCAAGATTATTTGGAGTTATCTTTGGAGCCCCCAGGATGAAGCGTACCCCTTGTCAAGGACAACTTTGAATTTTAGGGGTGCCGACTGACACCCGCTGAGATATACTGTAACTGCTTTACCGGATACGGAGGATAG
>CADAUB010000025.1 GCA_902790965.1 uncultured Eubacteriales bacterium
GGGTCGAAGTGATCAGGGTTCTCTGCGAAGTGCTTGCGGATGTTAGCTGTCATTGCGAGACGGATATCCGAGTCGATGTTGATCTTGCATACCGACATCGCTGCAGCCTTTCTGAGCTGCTCTTCCGGGATACCTATGGCGTCAGGCATGTTGCCGCCGTACTGATTTACCATAGCTACAAATTCCTGTGGAACGGAGGATGATCCGTGCAGTACGATCGGGAAACCAGGGAGTCTCTTCGATACTTCTTCGAGTACGTCGAATCTCAGTGGTGGCGGAACGAGAATGCCCTTCTCGTTGCGTGTGCACTGCTCAGGTCTGAACTTATATGCTCCGTGGGATGTTCCGATCGCGATAGCGAGGGAGTCGCAGCCTGTGCGTGTTACGAATTCTTCTACTTCTTCAGGGCGTGTGTAGCTGGCCTGACCGGCTTCTACTACTACCTCGTCCTCTACGCCTTCGAGTGTACCGAGCTCAGCCTCGACTACTACTCCATGAGCGTGGGCGTATTCTACTACCTTCTTGGTCTCTTCGATATTCTCTTCGAAAGGCCTTGAGCTCATGTCGATCATTACCGAAGTGAATCCTCCGTCGATGCAGCTCTTGCAGAGTTCGAAGGAATCGCCGTGGTCGAGATGGAGAGCGATAGGGATCTCCGGATTCTCAATAACAGCAGCCTCTACCAGTTTGATGAGATATGTGTGGTTGGCGTAATTTCTTGCGCCCTTGGATACCTGAAGGATGACAGGTGAATGTGTTTCCTGACATGCCTCGGTAATGCCCTGCACGATCTCCATGTTGTTGACGTTGAATGCCCCGATGGCGTATCCGCCGTCATAAGCCTTTTTGAACATTTCAGTTGTTGTTACGAGTGGCATATATAGTACCTCCTTATTCATTCTGATACAGAATACATTATATCTTTATGCCCATAGCCTTTCAACAGTCTTTATACTTCTTAAGACTACGAAAAAAGCCGGTCGGCATGACCGGCCCTGGTAACTGATTGGTTTAAATGTCGAGTTCTTCGGACTCTGCCGCCGCGCCGTCTATGATCGGCTTCAGGCTCTCGACATATCTCTCTACCTGACCGGCGCATCTGCCCGTATACTGGCGAGGATCCATAAGTTCCTCGAGCTCTGCGAGCGACAGCCCGAGCGATGGCTCAGCAGCGAGCTTCTCAAGAAGCGCTCCGTCGCGGCCGTCTTTCATTGCAGCCGTGGCTTCCATCGAGCAAGTCCTGATTATCTCGTGTATATCCTGTCTGTTTCCGCCCTTCTTCACCGCCTCCATCATGATGTTCTCTGTAGCGATGAACGGCAGGTAATCTCTGAGAGTCTTGTCTACTACCTTCTCATTTACGACGATGCCCTGAGTTACGTTCTTGGCGATCCTGAGAATAGCGTCGCAGCAAAGGAATCCTTCAGGGAGTGAGATCCTTCTGTTGGCCGAATCGTCGAGAGTCCTCTCGAGCCACTGCGACTGCGCTGTCATCACAGCATTCATGGCGTCGGTCATAAGGTATCTTGCGAGCGAGCATATTCTCTCGCATCTCATTGGATTTCTCTTATACGCCATAGCGGATGAACCGATCTGGTTCTTCTCGAACGGCTCTTCAAGCTGCCTGTCGTGCTGGAGAAGCCTGATGTCCTGAGCCATCCTGTAGCATGACTGCGCTATTGACGAGAGGCAGTTCATGATCCTTACGTCTGTCTTTCTCGGATAAGTCTGGCCCGACACAGGGAAGATCTCGGTAAAGCCAAACGTCTCTGCGATCATCTTATTCATACCGTCGATCTTGTCGGTATCGCCTTCGAACAGATCCATAAAGCTGGCTTCTGTTCCGGTAGTGCCGCGGCATCCGAGGAACCTGATGTTTTCAAGCGCGAACTCGAGCTCGTAGAAATCCGTTTCGAGATCCTGGAGCCAGAGGGACACTCTCTTGCCCACTGTGACAGGCTGAGCCGGCTGGTAGTGGGTGTATCCGAGAGTCGGAACATCTTTGTACTTAAGAGCACACTCAGCGAGATTGGCCATAAGTGCCCTTAATTCCTCTTTGATATACTTGAGCGCGTCTCTGTAGATAACGAGGTCGGCGTTATCTGTGACGTAGCAGCTGGTAGCGCCGAGGTGTATGATCCCGGCTGCTGAAGGAGCGGCTTTTCCGTAGGCGTAGACATGCGCCATTACGTCGTGCCTTACTTCCTTTTCTCTCTTAGCTACCAGGTCGTAATCTATATCGTCTATATGGGCTTTGAGCTCTGCCACCTGATCCTCGGTGATCCCAAGGCCCTGCTTCATCTCTGCTTCGGCAAGAGCCACCCAGAGCCTGCGCCATGTGGTGTATCTAGTGTCGCTCGAAAACAGTTTGAGCATGTAGTCCGAGGCGTATCTGGATGAAAAAGGCGATTCGTATTTATCTCTCATTTGTGTCTCACTTTCTGATGATGCTGTCTCTTTCAGGCCCTACCGATACGTATGTGATCGGGCATTCGATCGCCGCTTCGATCATCTTTACGTACTGCTGCGCTGCTTCAGGGAGCTCGCTGAATTCTCTGATCCCGGAGATGTCTTCTTTCCAGCCTTTTACATACTCTATAACAGGCTCGGCATCTTCCAAAGCCAGCGGGAATGGGAACCTGTCTGTCTCTTCGCCATTCACTTTGTATCTGGCGCAAACAGGGATCTCTTCCATGCCGCTTAATACGTCGAGCTTTGTAAGCGCCACCTCAGTAGCAGCCTGCACCTCTACGCCATATCTCGACGCAACAAGGTCGATCGGGCCTACTCTTCTAGGCCTGCCTGTCTTGGCGCCGTATTCGTTACCTGCTTTTCTGAGTTCTTCGGCTTCATCACCAAACATCTCGCATACGAAAGGCCCTTCGCCTACGCATGTCGAGTAAGCCTTGCATACTCCGATCACGTCTTCGATCTTAGCCGAAGGAAGGCCTGATCCTACAGGAGCGTAAGCTGCCATCGTATTTGAAGAAGTGGTGTAAGGATAAATGCCGTAGTCGAGGTCTCTTAGAGAACCGAGCTGAGCTTCGAAAAGTATCTTCTTTCCGCTCTTGCTTGCGGCTTTGAGATATTCTCCGCTGTCGCTTACGAACGGTTTGATCTTTTCGCAGGCCTCGCCCAGCCACTTTTCGAGCTGCTCCATGGTGTATGGCTCGTGCCCATATACCTTTTCAAGGGTGAGATTCTTCCACTCCATGATGTCCTTGAGATGTGATCTCAGTTTTTCAGGGTAGAAGAGCTCGCCTGCCATCACCGTCTTTTTCTGGTACTTATCCGAATAGAACGGAGCGATGCCCTGCTTGGTGGATCCGTATTTTTTGTCTGCGAGCCTCATCTCTTCGAGCTCGTCAAGGTCTCTGTGCCAAGGCAGGAGCAGCGACGCGCGGTCGCTTATCATGAGATTGTCTGGTGTGATCGATACGCCCTTGCTTCTTACATCCTCTATCTCTGTCATGAGATTTTCAGGATCGAGAGCCACGCCGTTTCCGAGGATGTTCATAACACCGCTGCGGAAGATGCCCGACGGAAGCAGATGAAGGGCAAACTTGCCCATTTCATTCTCGACCGTGTGACCGGCGTTACCGCCTCCCTGAAATCTGACTACCACATCATAACTTTCAGTGAGGAGGTCTACCATGCGTCCCTTTCCTTCGTCTCCCCAATTGACCCCTACTATTGCACAATTCGACATTCTGTTTTTTTCTCCCATTTATATTTGATCTGGAACCTGCGCCTTAGATAGCGAATTCCTTTCCTGTCAGTTTCTGATATGCTTCGATGTACTTTTCTCTTGTCTTATCTATGACTTCATCGGTAAGTTTATATCCCTTATCCGGATTGGCCTTGAGCCAGTTTCTTACGTACTGCTTGTCGTAAGAAGGCTCTGTCCTGCCCGGAGCATAGCCATCGAGCTGCCAGAATCTGGAGCTGTCTGGTGTGAGGATCTCATCGCCGAGCACTATATTGCCTTCTTCGTCTAATCCGAATTCGAACTTTGTGTCAGCGATGATGATGCCCTTGCTAAGAGCATACTCAGCGCACTTGGAATAGATCGCGATGCTGATGTCTCTGATCTTCTCAGCATAAGCCGCGCCCTTGCCCGGATAAAGTTTTTCGAGAGTCTCAATACTTTCTTCGAAGCTTATCTGCTCATCATGGAGGCCCTGCTCTGCCTTTGTCGTTGGCGTGAAGATCGGCTCAGGAAGTTTGTCCGATTCCTTAAGGCCGGCAGGAAGCTCGATACCGGATACCTTGCCCGTCTCCACATAGCTCGCGTATCCTGAACCGGAAAGGTAGCCTCTTACTATGCATTCAAGAGGAAGCATTTCGAGCTTTTGGCACTTCATTGTGCGGCCCTTGTAATAATCGGTCCTGAAGAATACCGGCATGTCGGCCGTATCCGTGGATATCATGTGATTAGGAACGATATCCTTTGTGAAGTCGAACCAGAACTCAGAGATCTTGTTCAGTATGCGGCCTTTATCCGGCACCTCGCTATCGAGGATAACATCAAAAGCGGATATCCTGTCTGTCGCTACTATTATCATGTAATCTCCAAGATCATAAACGCTTCTGACCTTGCCTTCTTTAGCCGGCTTATAAGTTTCCATGCTTACCTCCAATTTGCAGTATTAATTATCCGAAACAGTTATTACACGTCGATCTCGCCAGTCGTGACGTTCTCGGCAGTACCTGTAATGAAGCAGTGCTCTGTTTCAGGATCGATGTTGATAGTAAGATCTCCTCCTGCAAGATGTACAAGCACAGGAAGATCAAGGATGCCTTTAGCGTGTCCGACGGAAACGGATGCTGCAGCGCCTGTTGCGCACGCAGGTGTTTCTCCATCGCCGGTCTCCCAGGCAAGCATGTTGATCTCATGCGAATTAATAACTTTGACTGTCTCAACAGCCACTCCATTGCGATAAGTTGCGCTGCTCTCAACAGCCTCAGCAACCTGAGCAAGAGGAAGTTTCTGTGCCTCGTCGAGGAATACCACAGCGTGTGAGCTGCCAATATCTACCTTTTCATAGGAGATCTTTTCACCTGTTCCTATGATGCTTGTTGTAGCCGAGCCTTTGCTTACAGCACAGCCCATGTCTACTGTTACGCTCTCAACAACACCATCTGTTACCTCAAATGTTGCGTCTCTGAGCCCGGCGTCTGTATCGATGCGAGCGCGTCTTCTGTGTGCAGGTATGATCTGATTTTCATAGATGTATTTGACAACACAGATGACACCATTTCCGAACATCTTACCTTTTTTACCACTTCTATTGAACATACGCATAAGTACGTCAGCTCTGCGGGATGGCTCTATGAGGATCATTCCATCGGCTCCGATGCCGACGTTACGATCAGCTAGCTTAAGAGCCAATTCGCGAGGGTCTCTCACGTACTCTTTAAAGCAGTTGATATAACTGTAGTCGTTTCCGCATGCCTGCATTTTGGTGTACTTCATTTTTTCCTCCTAGTGTTAGTAAACCGTGTTCTCCCTACATCTAATATATGTTTTATTATTCTACCGTGACTGATTTTGCCAGATTTCTAGGCTTATCTACATCAAGGCCTCTTGCGACGCTTGTGTAGTAGCCGAGAAGCTGGAGCGGAATAACAGCAAGGCTGCCCGCAAAGTGCTCATCAGTCTTTGGCACATATATAGCAAAATTTACATAGTCCTCAACATTGTAGTTGCCGTTGCTCGTCACGCCCATAAGATATGCGCCGCGAGCCCTGCACTCTTCCATGTTGCTGACTGTCTTCTCGAGGAGTTCCTCCTGGGTAAGGACCCCTATAACAAGTATGCCCTTTTCTATAAGGCTTATTGTTCCGTGTTTAAGTTCACCTGCCGCATACGCCTCACTGTGTATGTAGCTGATCTCCTTCATTTTGAGGCTGCCCTCGAGGCTTATGGCATAATCGAGGCCTCTTCCTATGAAGAAAATATCACGCGCGTTGGAGTACTTTGACGCAAACCATTGTATACGTTCTTTGTTCTCGAGTACACGCTCTATTTTGTCAGGAAGCGCAAGCATCTCATCGACATAATACTTGTAGTCGGCTTCGCTGAGCTTTCCCTTGGCATTTGCCAGAGCTATTGCCAATACGTACATAGCGGCGAGCTGCGTACTGTACGCCTTGGTAGTCGCGACTGCGATCTCAGGCCCGGCCAGAGTATATAAGACGTTATCTGCCTCTCTGGCTATGGTGGAGCCCACCACGTTGACTACCGCGAGCGTTCTTATCCCGCGCTCTTTTGCCGCCCTAAGTGCGGCCAGCGAATCCGCAGTCTCACCCGATTGGGATATTATCACAACTAGAGCGTTCTTGTCAGGTAGGATCTTCCTATATCTGAATTCCGATGCGAGTTCTGCTCTCACAGGTATCTCAGCGAGATCCTCGATCACGTATTGCCCGGCTACTCCTGCGTGCCAGGCCGAGCCGCATGCGGCGACCCACACTTCAGAAACATCTTCAAGTATATCTTTTGTAAGGCCCGCGGCTGACAGGTCGATTTTTCCGTTCTTGATGACACTCGCCAGGGTATCTCTTACAGCTGCAGGTTGCTCGTGGATCTCCTTGATCATGAAATGCTCGTATCCACCCTTCTCGGCCGCGGCAGCGTCCCAGGTGATATGAGTGCTGGATGCGCTGACTTCATCCCCGTTTAGGTCGAAGAAGTGAGCTTCACCCGGCAGCAATCTTACAGACTGCAGATTATCGATGTAATAGATGTCCCTTGTATACTTCAGGACTGCAGGCACATCGGAGGCCAGGAAAGTCTCGCCGTCGGACACGCCTATCACCATAGGGCTGTCTTTTCTGGCAGCGTAGATCTCTCCCGGATAGTCTTTGAACATGAACGCGAGCGCATACGAACCGCGCACGCGCACCATCATCCTGTTGATCGCATCTATCGGTCCTATCTTATACTTCTTATAATAATAGTCAACCAGCTTGACGACAACCTCAGTATCTGTAGAACTGTAAAAAGTGTAGCCGTTTCTAAGCAGTTTGTCCCTTAACTCTTCATAGTTCTCGATGATGCCATTGTGGACTCCGACCACTTCGGATTCTACCGGCCCGGAAGCTGAGCCTGTAGCGTTGCCACTTACGTGAGGATGAGCGTTTATCTGACTAGGTTCTCCATGTGTCGCCCATCTTGTGTGGCCTATACCGCATGTCCCCGGAAGAGCTTTGCCGTTGTCGATCTTCTCCGCCAGATTGCGAAGCTTGCCGGTAGCCTTTACCACCTCGGCGAGCGACTCGCCTTCTCTTACAGCCAATCCGGCTGAGTCATATCCTCTGTATTCAAGTTTTGACAGCCCATCGAGCAGCACAGGGGCTGCTTGCTGCACTCCTGTAAAGCCGACTATTCCGCACATACCTACTCTCCTTTTTTACCAGCTGCTCTTACGAATTCTCTGAAAATAGGGTGTGCCCTATTTGGTCTGCTCTTAAATTCCGGATGATACTGGACTCCGACGAAGAAGTCGTTATCCGGCAGAACAATGGATTCGACGAGGCGTCCATCAGGTGATGTACCGGCGATCTCGAGCCCCGCCTCTGTCATTTCATCTCTGAATTCGTTGTTGAATTCATAGCGATGTCTATGTCTTTCGCTTATACTATCTGTTCCGTATATTTCTTTCAATATAGAACCAGGACTTATGATGCATGGATATGCTCCGAGCCTCATAGTGCCGCCCTTAGGTATGTCTCCATACTGATCAGGCATGAAATCTATAACTTTGTGAGTGCTGGCCTCGTTGAACTCGCCTGAATTCGCATCGCTGTATCCCAGCACCGATCTGGCAAATTCTATTACAGCTATCTGCATGCCAAGGCATATGCCAAAGTATGGAATGTTGTTTCTTCTCGCATATCCGGCAGCCCTGATCATGCCCTCTATGCCGCGGTCTCCGAAACCGCCTGGAACAAGGATGCCGTCTGCTTCAGACAGGATATCTTCCTCGGTTTCTTCGGTTATATCCTCAGCCTCGATCCATTTGATCTCAACATTGCAGCCGGTCTCGAAGCCTCCGTGCCTCAGAGCCTCGGCTACCGAGAGATACGCGTCGTGAAGCTTCATGTATTTTCCGACCACAGCGATGGTCACATCCTTGCCACCGGCTTTGATCCTTTCGACCATCTCTTTCCATTCTTCCATGTCGCATGGGCCTGCGTCGATGCCGAGCTCGCGGCATACTATCCAGGAGAACCTCGCTTTTTCCAGCATGAGAGGTGCTTCATATAGAACCGGTAAAGTGATGTTCTCTATGACGCAGTCCCGTTTGACATTACAGAAGAGTGATATCTTGTTGTATATATCTTCGTCTATGTGACGATCAGATCTCATGATTATTATGTCAGGAGATATGCCCATGTTCTGCAGTTCCCTGACAGAGTGCTGCGTAGGCTTTGATTTGTGCTCACCCGACCCGGTTATGTATGGCACGAGCGTCACATGGATGAAGAGGCAGTTCTCCTTTCCCTGCTCTATGCATACCTGCCTGGCCGCCTCGAGGAACGGCTGGCTCTCGATGTCGCCGACAGTGCCACCGATCTCGGTTATGATCACATCGCTTTTGCCTTCTTTTCCAACGCTGTAGATGAACTCTTTGATCTCATCAGTGATATGTGGGATCACCTGCACCGTCGATCCGAGATATTCGCCGCGGCGCTCCTTGTTTAGTACGTTCCAGTAGACCTTGCCCGTAGTAAGATTTGAATACCTGTTGAGGTCTTCATCTATGAATCGTTCATAGTGTCCGAGGTCGAGATCTGTCTCGGCACCGTCATCGGTCACATATACCTCTCCATGCTGGAAAGGGCTCATAGTACCCGGATCCACATTGATATATGGGTCTAGCTTTTGTGCCGCGACCTTAAGGCCCCTTGCCTTTAGCAGCCTTCCGAGAGAAGCTGCCGTGATGCCTTTGCCAAGTCCTGATACGACTCCGCCTGTCACGAATATATACTTAGCCATGAGCGCCTCCTTTACTGCAGCGTTAACAATACACACTTAAGATATCCTTTATTTCTTCATAACTGAAATATGTATATCATTAGCGTTATCATATTTTTTGCGTATGAAAAGCACCCGCGTAAAAGCGGGCGCTCTGTATCTGTTAGAATTGCTATTTTCAGTCTATCATTCGGACTGTTTCGAAGACTTTTCCCTCGCAACTATATCCTTAACAAAGTCTATAAAGTTCTCTTCTATCACCGGCAGCGTGTGGCCCTTGCGCCATACGAAAAGATACTCCATCTTTTTGTCACGCCCCGCGATCTCCTTGAACACCAGGGAATCGTTAGGGATGTAAGCCGTACGCGGATAGATGCTGATGCCAACCTGCCTGCCGGCTAACGCCGCCGCGTCGAGGTAACTATCCATCTCACATACGATCTGAGGCTCGGCCCCTATCTCGCGGAACCATTTATAAATAGTATCGATAAGGGCTCTCCTGCTAGGCACTATGAGGTTCTCTCCAACCAGATCGGTGACTCTCACCTTTCTATCTGTCACCTGCGCGAGTGGATGGGACTTGCTCATAAGAGCAGCCATTTTCTCCTCGCCGACACTAAAGCTGTGCAAGAGCGACTGGTCGCACGGCGATGTGATGACCGCCAGACTGATAATGCCGCTTCTAAGTTTTTCGAGAAGGTCATCTGTGCTGCCGTCAAGTATCCTGAATCTCACATTAGGATGAAGATCCATGAAGCTCGCAAACCACTCCGCCGCTATATCGGGAGCCATACCCTCGACAAGGCCAATGGATATGGTGCCGCGCATTCCCTCTCCCAGAGAGAGGACTTCAGCCTTTGTCCTGTCGGAAAGGCTCAATATGTCCTTGGCGCGTCTGTAGAGCAGCTGCCCCGACTCAGTAAGTTTAAGATGTCTCTTGCCGCGTATGAACAGCACGGTATCCAGCTCGGCTTCGAGATTCTTGATCTGCGCGCTGAGCGGCGGCTGGCTCATATGCAGCTTTTCGGCTGCCCTGGTTATATTTAGTTCCTCAGCAACGGTAACAAAGTACCGTAAGGTCCTAAGTTCCATGTCGTCACCTATATTCTGACTATCCAGTCTCCCATCTCATCAGGAAGCTTGCCCGTCTGCATTCCATACAGGCTGTCATACAGGCGCTGGCTGATGTCTCCGACTACCTCATTGTTGATGACGTAATCCTCGCCCTTGTAGTTGAGAACTCCGATCGGCGAGATAACGCACGCGGTGCCTGTGGCCCACGCTTCTTTGAGCAAACCGTCCTTGATGGCGTCGAATACCTCCTCGAGAGATATGCGGCGCTCCTCTACTTCGTAGCCCCACTTGCGCAGCAGCTTGATAGCGCTGTCGCGGGTAACGCCCGGAAGGATCGATCCTGTAAGCTGTGGTGTCACAACTTTATCTCCGATGACGAAGAAAGCGTTGGATGTTCCGACTTCTTCTACATATTTATGCTCATATGAATCGAGCCAGAGCACTTCTTCACAGCCCTGCTCTTTCGCCTTTGTGGAAGCGATCATTCCGCAGGCGTAGTTGCCGGCTGTCTTGGCATCGCCTGTGCCGCCGACTGCTGCGCGGATGTAATGCTCTTCAACGAGGATGCGGCTGCCGTGGAGCTTGCTTTCGTTGCCCTCATAGTAAGCGCCAACAGCGCAGAGCACTATGATGAACCAGTACTTCTTAGCAGGAAGCACCGAGAAGCTTACCTCAGGCGATACGATAAATGGTCTGATATACAGTGAAGTACCAGGGTCGGTCGGCGTCCAGTCTTCATCCACTTTGACTATGGCTTTTACAGCAGCGAGGAAGAGTTCCTCGTCCATTGGAGGGATGCACATACGCTCGTTGGTATGGTTGAGACGCTTCGCGTTCATGTCAGGGCGGAAGAGATTGAGGCCGCCTTCTGGATTGCGGTAAGCCTTGAGGCCCTCGAACATCATCTGGCCGTAGTGAAGTGTAGTAGCACCAGGGTCAAAGCTGATCGGTCCGTAAGGGATGATCCTTCCGTCATGCCAGCCCTGTCCTTCATCGTAGTCCATGATGAGCATGTGGTCTGTAAAGTATTTACCAAATCCGAGCGACTTGCAGTCTGTTGGTTTTTCCTTTGGTGTGGTAGTTCTTGTTATAGGGAAATTGTATTCCATCTCTTCCTCCATCCGTTGTGAATGATACTTATTATCTTTGCTGTCCCACGTCCAAACCCTAGTAATTGCGATTGATTATTAATAATACACTATGAGAATTGCCGCTCACAATACATATAACTTTGGCATCACCATACGAAAAACATATGATAAACACTCTCTTCTAATCATATTAAAATAAGTACGATAGCATATGCAGTCTGTATCATACACTCGCAACAAAAGAGCCGGTCCAAGACCGGCTCTCTGATTTTGCTTTACGCAATGTTATTAATAGCTCGTACGCTACTTATAACGGCTCGTACGCTACTTATAACGGCTCGTACGCATCTGCTCTGTCTGCGCTTTCGCTTGCCAGTCGCAGGCGTACTGCGTAAAGGAATTTCCATGGCTCTGACTTCGCTCTCGCTCGTCAATCGCCAGGACAATTCCTCTTATTCAGCAGGCTTGTAGAAGTCTACGAATCTTACGAGCTTGTCGTAACGTGCCATTGCAGCTGCCTCGTTCTCCGCGAAGAGCTTCTCTGCTCTTTCCGGATTCTCTCTGGTCAGTCTGTTGTATCTTGCCTCGTTCATCAGGAACTCCTGATATCCGCCTGCAGGTACCTTGCTGTCGAGAGTGAACGGATTCTTGCCTTCTGCCTTAGCAGCAGGGTTGAATCTGAAGAGGTTCCAGTAACCACACTCTACGGCCTTCTTCATCTCGAGCTGGCAGTTGAGCATGCCGCCCTTGATGGAGTGCATCTCGCATGGGGAGTATCCGATAATCAGGGATGGTCCGTCATAAGCGATAGCCTCGTTCATAGCCTTCAGAGTCTGGTTCATGTCAGCGCCCATAGCTACCTGAGCTACGTATACATAGCCGTAAGCCATAGCGATCTGGGACAGGGACTTCTTCTCGATAGCCTTACCAGCAGCAGCGAACTGAGCAACCTGTCCAATGTTGGAAGCCTTGGAAGCCTGTCCACCAGTGTTGGAGTAAACCTCTGTATCGAATACCATTACGTTTACGTTCTCGCCGCTAGCAAGTACGTGGTCGAGTCCGCCGTAACCGATATCGTAAGCCCATCCGTCACCGCCGAAGATCCAAACTGTCTTCTCGCCGAGGAGGTCTTTGCGCTCGATGATCTCAGCGCCGAGGCCAGCCTTCTCGAGTGCAGCGCAGAGCTCGTCGCCCTTTGCTCTGGACTGTTCAGGATCGTTGAATACTGCGATCCAAGCATCAGCAGCAGCCTTTACCTCAGCTGGAGCGTCAGCAGCGATTGCCTCTACCTCAGCCTTGATCTGAGCTCTTCTTGTCTTGATAGCCATTCTCATTCCGAGACCGTGCTCAGCGTTATCCTCGAAGAGGGAGTTGTTCCAAGCAGGGCCGTGGCCGCAAGCGTCTGTTGTGTAAGGTGCTGTAGCTCCAGGGCCACCCCAGATGGAGGAGCATCCTGTAGCATTGGAGATGTATGTGTGATCTCCGCAGAGCTGAGTGATCAGCCTTGCATATGAAGTCTCAGCACATCCTGCGCAGGAGCCCGAGAACTCGAGGAGAGGAGTCTTGAACTGCGACTTGATAACGTTGCTGTTGTCTGCGAATTCCTTCTTGACGGATACGCTCTTTACAGCATAGTCGAAGTTCTTCTGCTCTGGGAGCTGCTCCTCAAGCGGCTTCATTGTCAGAGACTTTGTTGGGCATACTGTTACGCATACTCCGCATCCCATACAATCGAGTGGGGATACAGCGAGGCCATACTTGTATGCGCCCTTGCTGAGCTTGTGATCAACAGCCTTGAATCCTTCTGGAGCAGCTGCCATCTCAGCTTCGTCGAGCAGGTATGGTCTGATTGTAGCGTGTGGGCATACGAATGCGCATCTGTTGCACTGTGCGCACTTTGTGCTATCCCACTCAGGAACGTTAACTGCAACGCCTCTCTTCTCGTAAGCGGAAGCTCCGAGTTCCCATTCACCGTCAACGTGTGGCAGGAATGCGGATACTGGCAGGCTGTCGCCGTCCATTGTGTCAACAGGGTTGAGGATGTTCTTAACCTGTGTAACGAGTGCTTCAGGACCCTCGATAGGAGCCTTAGCAGCGTCTGCTTCAGGGTTAGCCCACTCAGCAGGAACGTCGATCTTAACGATAGCGTCAGCACCGGCATCGATAGCCTTGTGGTTCATGTCTACGATATCCTGACCCTTCTTGAGGTAGGACTTTGTAGCAGCATCCTTCATGTACTGGATAGCATCAGCCTTAGGCATAACGTCTGCGAGTGCGAAGAATGCGGACTGGAGAGTAGTATTTGTTCTCTTGCCCATGCCGATCTTTGCGCAGAGGTCGATAGCGTCGATGATGTAGAGCTGGATGTCATTCTCAGCTATGTACTTCTTAGCTGCTGCATCGAGGTGCTGTCCAACTTCCTCTGGCTTCCACTGGCAGTTGATCAGGAATGTGCCGCCTGGCTTAACGTCCTGGACGATCTTGAATCCCTTCTCGATGTATGAAGGGTTGTGGCATGCTACGAAGTCAGCCTTGTTGATGTAGTATGCGCTCTTGATAGGGTTGTCACCAAATCTCAGGTGGGAGATAGTAACTCCGCCTGTCTTCTTGGAGTCATACTGGAAGTAAGCCTGAACGTACTTGTCTGTGTGGTCTCCGATGATCTTGATGGAGTTCTTGTTGGCTCCGACTGTTCCGTCGCCGCCGAGTCCCCAGAACTTGCACTCTTTTGTTCCTGCAGCTGCTGTGATAGGAGCTGGCTTTTCTTCGAGTGAGAGGTTTGTAACGTCATCTACGATGCCGATAGTGAATCTCTTCTTAGGATCATCTTTCTTGAGCTCTTCGAATACAGCGAATACGGATGCTGGAGGAGTATCCTTCGAACCAAGTCCGTAGCGTCCGCCGATCAGCTTAACGTCAACGCCGTTCTCGGAGAATGCCGACATAACGTCGAGGTGGAGTGGCTCAGCGAATGCGCCAGGCTCTTTTGTTCTGTCGAGAACTGCAACAGCCTTAGCTGTCTTAGGAAGAGCTGCGATCAGTCTGTCAGCAGCGAATGGTCTGTAAAGTCTTACCTTGATGAGACCAACCTTCTCGCCTGCAGCGTTGAGGTAATCGATAACTTCCTCTGCTACGTCGCAGATGGAACCCATAGCGATGATGACTCTGTCAGCATCAGGAGCTCCGTAGTAGTTGAACAGCTTGTAGTCTGTTCCGATCTTCTCGTTGATCTTGTCCATGTACTTCTCAACTACCTCAGGGATAGCGTCATAGTACTTGTTACAAGCTTCTCTGTGCTGGAAGAAGATATCTCCGTTCTCGTGGGATCCTCTCAGATGAGGGTGATCCGGGTTGAGAGACTTGTCACGGAATGCCTTAACAGCATCCATGTTGCACATTTCCTTGAGATCCTCATAATCCCATACGGCTACCTTCTGGATCTCGTGCGATGTTCTGAATCCGTCGAAGAAGTTGAGGAAAGGAACTCTGCCTTCGATAGCAGCAAGGTGTGCTACAGGAGCGAGGTCCATAACTTCCTGAACGCTTCCCTCAGCGAGCATAGCGAATCCTGTCTGGCGGCAGGCGTATACGTCTGAGTGATCTCCGAAAATGTTCAGCGCGTGAGTCGAAACCGTACGGGCTGATACATGGAATACTGCAGGAAGAAGCTCTCCGGCGATCTTGTACATGTTAGGGATCATCAGGAGGAGACCCTGGGAAGCTGTGTAAGTTGTTGTCAGCGCGCCAGCTCCGAGTGAGCCGTGTACAGCACCGGCAGCACCAGCCTCAGACTCCATCTCAACTACCTCAACAGTTGATCCGAAGATGTTCTTGCGTCCGGCAGCGGCCCACTGGTCTACATAGTCTGCCATTGGCGAAGACGGTGTGATTGGGTAAATGCCCGAAACTTCCGTAAACGCATAGGAGACATGAGCAGCAGCGTTGTTGCCGTCCATTGATTTGAATTGTCTTTTCATGTTTTTCATCTCTCCTTACAAAAAGGTTTTTAGTGATAATTAATAAAAAGTACTTTTTTGGAATATATGGTGAAATAATTATTCCCGTTGTTCAGTCGGCCTTCCGCGAATACCCTTCCGAATCGATACGGCTCTCGCCTCTCTGCGGCTTAACGCAGTGGTGCTAAACTCTGACTTCGCGGCATTCTGTCAGTGCCGCTCGTCAATCGTTAAGCACCAGCTACCGCACAGTCGATTCTGCAGGCTATTCGCTCGCGGCCTTTGTGGAAGAACTCGTCCTCCTTAAGTTTGTGAATTATCTACCCTCGACGAGAGCCTGTGTATCCTTAGCGATCATAAGCTCTTCGTTTGTAGGGATCACGAATACGCGGATCTTGGATCCTTCGCCTGTGATCTCGACCTCTTTGCCGCGGCAGTCGTTCTTCTCTTTGTCGATAACGACTCCCATGATACCGAGGTTGTCGCAAACTTTCTCTCTGAGCTCAGCGTCGTTCTCGCCTATGCCGGCTGTGAAGACCATTGCGTCTACATGTCCGAGCTCTGCGAAGTAAGCGCCGATAAATCTCTTGACGGATCTCAGCAGCATCTCTCTTGCTACGTGAGCTTTGTGGTTGCCCTCTGCTTCAGCAGCGCAGATGTCTCTGCAGTCACCGGAGATCTCCGAAACAGCGAGGAGACCGGACTTCTTTGTCATCATGTCTGTGATCTCTTTTACAGGCATTCCTGTCTGCTCATAGATGAAGCTGACGACTGTTGGGTCGATGGAACCGCAGCGTGTTCCCATTACGAGACCTTCGAGTGGTGTGAGGCCCATGGATGTGTCGTAGCACTTTCCGCCCTTGACGGCTGTGATCGAAGATCCGTTGCCGAGGTGGCATGTTACGATGTTGAGGTCTTTAGGGTCTTTGCCCATCAGTTCTGCGCAGCGCTCCGAAACGTAGCGGTGGCTTGTGCCGTGAGCTCCGTATCTCTGAACATGATACTTCTCTGCGTATTCCCAAGGAATAGCGTAGTACTTGCACTCATCAGGCATTGTTCTGTGGAATGTTGTGTCGAATACGACAGCGCCCGGTGTGTTAGGCAGTACTTTCTTGCAAGCGCGGATACCTACCAATGCAGGTGGGTTGTGGAGAGGCCCGAGTGTGCAGAGCTCTTCGATGCCTGCTTCCACTTCATCGGTGATGAGTTCGGACTTATCAAAAAGATAGCCCCCCTGTACGATCCTGTGGCCTACAGCTCCGATCTCATCCATCGATGAAATTACTCCGTGCTCCTTATCTGTAAGAGCATCGATTACGAGCTGCATAGCTACACCGTGATCAGGAAGAGCAACATCTTTGTCAAATACGGTACCTGCTTCGGTCTTATAATTCATATGACCGTCGATACCGATCCTCTCGCAAAGGCCCTTTGCGAGCACGGACTCGTCATCCATGTTGATCAGCTGATACTTGAGGGAAGAACTTCCCGTATTAACTACCAGTATTATCATGATCTTGTATTCCTTTCATCTTAAATTCTTGTCATCAGCAATGTGCCGAAATAAGCCTTATATATAATATCACAAGAGCACTGCTTTTGTTGTACGAAAATTAATAAAAACAGGCGCTTTTGAGACTTTTTGCCCCTGCGCCTGTTGGTCGTATTGATACTGTTTTGGGATAAGCGTTTTCTATTGCTTTTTAGCGTCCTCTTCTCCGCTCGCTTCGAGCTCGCGACGGGCCGCTTCAGCCTTGGCGAGTTCCTGACGGAACACCTTAGCCGTGTAGCGCTTCGTATCGTATCTGCTCTCAGGGTCGGATCCCCAGCTGAGCCCGTCCATGCCGCTTCCGGCAGTCGGAATATATATCCTGAACTCGGTGCCCTCGCCCGGATGAGACTCAACGTATATGCGCCCGCCGTGGGTCTCTACTATCTGAGCCACTATGGCGAGCCCAAGGCCTGTGCCCTTGCCCGACTCTTTCGTGGTATAGAACGGATCGAATATGCGTGACACTGTCTCGGCGTCCATGCCGCAGCCTGTGTCCTTGAAGCGCATTATCACTTCATCACCAGCCTGCTTTGTGGACACCATCAGCGTGCCTCCATCATCTCTCATAGCGTCGTAAGCGTTGAGCACTATGTTCATGACGAGCTGCGATATCTGAGTGCGGTCTGCCTTGACGAGCACGCCCTCGGCGTCGAACTTGGCCTTGACCTCCACTTCCTTAGGCTTGGCCGGGAGCGTCACCTTAAGGGCGCTCTGGATCACCTCGTCGATCTCTATATCCTTGTAGCTAGCCTCGCTCCCCTTCTTGGTCAGTTCTGCAAGGCGCGTAACTATATCCTTAGCCTTCACCGAGGCGTTGTATACCTCAAGGAGATTTTCCTGAAGATCCGTAGCATCAGGAGGCAGCATCTCCATGGTCATGATGCTGTAGCCCATGATCGGTGTCAGCAGATTGTTGAAGTCGTGCGCGATGCTGGCCGTCATGGTTCCGATGGTCTCGAGCCTCTGGTGGTGAGTCAGAGCCTGCATCTTCTGGTTGATCTCCTCCATCGCCTCATTCTTCTTTCTGAGCGCTCGGAGCTCTTCGGAGCTCGTCCTGTTGGCACGGCTCATATACATGATCATAAGTATGAGCGCCAGTACGCCCAGCATAGCGAGTCCGCCGTAGAGGAGCATCTGCCTCGCGACCAGTCTCGACGGCATAAGCGCTTCCTCGTAGTTGGTGATCATGCCGATGGCGAATTGTCCATTTACCGTGCTTCCGCTAGGAAGGACTACCATCCTCGCGGTATATTCGCGCCCATCTCCGTCCGCGAGCTCGAGCATGCGGCCTTCGGAATTATTCTCGCTCTGGCACTGCACGATAAAGTCTCTTGTCTCCGCGAGATCTCCCTCTGCGTCAGCGTCAGCTTCCATAGCCAATGTCACGCCGTCATTTGTCGTGAGAAGCACACTTCCCGCGGAATCGAGAAGCATTACCTGCCTGTCAGGGTTGGTGTTGATCGCGGTGCTGTAGAAAGTCGAGAGGTTGATGAGAGCATCGAACCTTATGTTCTTTGTGGCGTCTTGCTCATACGCAAGGTAAAAATTACCATCGCCATCCCTGCATACGCAAAGCCCTGTAGGGCCTCTCCCAGTCAGGAACGTGTAATCGGTTTTACCCGTGGCCGACATCGAGACTTTTTCTTTTCGTATCACAAGAAGATCGGCGTAGATAGGATTTGCCTTGAGGGTATTATCCTTTAACGCGTTCTGAAGGCTGGCCTTTTCGCCCGTCTGTCTCCACTTGTCCAGAGCGGTGTTGACGCTGTTTCTGGCGAGATATGTCTCAGCCTCTCTCTCGAACGAGCTGATGGAAGTCTCTATGTTTATATCATCGGAACGCACTAGACTATAAAGCTGGCTGTCCTTCTCCGTGAGAACGCTTTCGTCGAAGCTCTGGAATGAGCGCCAGGCATTGTAGCCTCCTATGGCTATCAGAGCTATCGCGGCTATTACCGCCAGTATTAAAGCTTCGCGTCCGGAAAATTTCTTTCCCAATCCGTATACCTCCGATCTGCGTAGCATGCTGCGCATTGACACCACACATTTTAACATGAAATTGCCCGCGCGACACAAAATAGTGTAGATATCTAAAGGATATGCCACATTTTATTGTATTTTTATGTTAAAATGTCTGTGTATGTATCAGTCCGCAATGGTAGCAGACGGTGTTTAGGAGGAATATATGGCTGACAAAGTCCTGGTAGTAGATGACGACAAGACCATACTCACCATGCTTCACAAAGCTCTCAAATCCAACGGGATAGAGAACGACCTCGCCATCAGCGGAGAGGCTGCGCTCGAGCTTCTCGAAGTAAATCAGTATGATCTCATTCTTCTCGATATCAACATGAGAGGCATTAACGGATTCGAGGTGATACAGCGTATCAGAGCCAAGGGTCTTACAACACCGGTTATGGTAGTAAGCGGCCGCAAGGAAGATCAGGACGCGCTTTACGGTCTTGAGATAGGCGCTGACGACTACATCATCAAGCCTTTCAATCCGGTAACCCTTGTAGCTAAGGCAAAGGCGCTCATCAGGCGCAGCCGCGAGAGTTCTCCTCAGAGCAGGAGCAACATCATCGAGGCAGGTCCTTTCACCTACAATACTTCAACTCTGAGGTTCTATAAGAACGACGTTGAGATACCTCTGTCGGCCAAAGAGAATTCGATGATCAAGCTCTTCATCGACAACGTAGACCACATCTTCTCCAAGGATATGATCTACAGCGTCATCTGGGGCGAGACTATAATCGACGAAAACGCCATCATGGTCTACGTCAACAGACTGAGACAGAAAATCGAAGACGACCCATCCAATCCGAGATACCTCATAACCGTGCGTGGCCTCGGATACAGATTCACAGTCCAGTAAGGGCGCCCATCAAAACAGAATCATATTCAAAGAAAAACGCTGAGTGGTCAATCACCATTCAGCGTCTTTGTTTTCTTATGATTTTGAGTTCGCCTGTCTAGTCTTCAGCTTCTTCGGCAGCGTCCTCTGCAGCATCTTCCGCATCTTCCGCATCTTCAGCTGCATCTTCTGCAGCGTCAGCATCTTCTTCCGCCTGCTCTTCCCGATCTTCGATGAACTTCTTGGCTTCGTGATAGCTCATCTTGACGTAATTGATAGTCTCATCGCCCTTCTTGACTCCGACCTTTACGGTGCCTCCGAAGCCCCTTACCTCAGGCTTGACAGATGTGAGGAAGCCGGCGCCCATCGACTTGAGATTGTCCGTTGCCTCTTCGCTTGTGTACTCTTCGAGGTGCTCATCTTCGATATCCTCATCTACCTTTATGAGCATCTTGATAGTATTGCCATCAGCGCGCACTGTGATAGTTGAGTGCTCGTCGTACTGTGCGTTTGTATACATGTCGGCCATGCCGGTCTCATCAAAGTATGCCTCGATGGAAGCCGGCTTGCTGAAGTAGTTGTATCCGCCTACGAAGGCGAACATTCCGATAAGCACGCCGAAGATGAGGATGGCGAGCAGCAGATTGCTCGGTCTTTTCTTCTTCTCTTCGACTCTGTTGGCTTCCTTGCGCGCTGCCTTGGCTTCGCGCCTTTCAGCCTTGATCTTTCTCTTTCTTTCAGTAGAGGAAAGCGGTTTTTCTTCAGTCTCTGTTTCTTCAGACTCTTCGTCAGTTTTCGGCTCAGCGGCCTCTTCGGTCTCGGCCTCTGCTTCAGTAGCCTCTGCCTCTTCGGCTTCAGGCTCTTTCTCTTCTGTAGACTCTGCAGCCTCTTCAGTTTTTGAAGCCTCAGTCGCTTCGACTTCAGGTTCCTTCTCTTCTGCAGGCTCTGCAGCCTCTACTTCAGATTCCTTCTCTATAGCTTCGATCGCTGCGATGATGTCGGCCTTTCTGGTCTTTGTGTTGACCTTGGCCCCCATATCCTTTGCCAGTGCGAGAAGCTCATCCTTTTTCATGGAGGAGTAATCTTTGATTTCTTCTGTAGTTTTCTTATCTGCCATTTCGATACCTTTTTCTATTAATAATTATCCCGCCACAATCACTGAGCGAGACACAACCAATTCATTATAGCTTGTTGACCGGCTTTCATCAAGCGCAGAGCTTGGAGCTTAGAACGTGACTCCTCCCGCAAGGTCTATCAGTATGCCCCAGGCTACGCCGAGTATCCAGAGCGTACCTATCACCGCAGCGTTCTCCTTTGGGTGATGATTGGTGCGAGCCAATACGAGTATGCCGACTCCGGCTCCAACGAGGAGGCCCGACATCAGCTGACCCGCTGTAAGGAGTCCTTCGAGATACATCTGGGCTATAGCGACCGACGCGGCGCAGTTAGGTATGAGACCTATGAGGCCGCAGACCAGATTTCCAATGATAGGGGCGCCTGTCATAAGGCCCGCCAGTTCATTGCGGCCAACCATGCCGACCACCAGGCTGAGCACCAGAGATACTATAAAAATGAACGCCGTGATCTTGAGTGTATGGATAAGGGCGGAATGGAATATGCTGCCCTCTTCATCCTCACATCCGCAGTGATCCTGCTCGCAGAGGTCATGGATGTGTTTATCTTCGTGGAAATAGCTTGCGACACTGCGCACTAGCCCGCGTATAAGATCGACCGCGATACCGCTGATCAAGGCGATCACAAACTTGGACAAAAGGATCTTGCCGATCGTAGAAGGCGCTACTGCCGCCGAAATAAAGATAGGAAGCATCTCATCGGACGTGCTGAGGAAAACAGCAATTAGAGTGCCTGCCGTGATAACCCCACCCGAGTACAGGCTTGCCGCCGCCGCGGACAGTCCGCACTGCGGGATAAGACCAAGCCCCGCTCCGATCACATGGCCGAATCTTCCCACACGGGAAAGGAGCTGTACAGACTGCTCTTCA
>CADAUB010000026.1 GCA_902790965.1 uncultured Eubacteriales bacterium
GGGCAGGGATCCTGATCGTTCTCAGCTCCAGTGTCATCACCGCCCTCCAGGACTATACGATGATAATCGTCGCTCTCATGTTTCTTATAGCCGGGATCGTTGCGGTACTGCTCTCGGGTATGAGCATGCGTGAGCTCGGCAGGACCTTCGTAAAAGGAATGATCACCATAGCTCCGTCTATACTTATGATCCTGATGGCTTCATCGATCAAGTACACTATGGAAGAGTCGGGGATCCTGGTTACGATGCTGAACAGCGCTGCTGACATGGCGAGAGGCATGAGTAAATCCAGCCTCATTTTGTTCATATATCTCATATGTCTGGTCATGAATTTCTTCATCGCTTCAGGTTCGGCCAAAGTTTTCCTGCTGATCCCTATAATAGCGCCGCTGGCTCAGATGTTCGGGCTCAGCATGCAGCTCGCGATATCTGCTTTCGCTTTCGGCGACGGATTCAGCAATGTATTCTATCCGACCAACGCGGGACTGCTGATCGCACTCGGACTGACTGAAATAAGCTACGGGGAATGGTTCAGATATTCGTGGAAGTTCCAAGCGCTCAATCTGATACTCACATCAGGACTGCTTTTGTTTGGACTCGCAATCGGATATTAATGGTGCAGGGCAAATCAAAGAAAGGATAAGGTAGTGACGATGAATATGGGACTGGATGTGTTTCCTCACGATACGCTCCTGAAATCCTCACAAAGAAATACCACCGGATCATCGACCCGGTGGTTCTTTTATTGAGTTAAGGAGTGACTAGCAGTCTACACCACCATCAACACGCAGGAGCTGTCCGTCTACGAATGACGAATCGCTTGTTGCGAGGAACAGTGCAACTGTTGCGATCTCGCAGCCCTGACCAACGCGGCCAAGAGGTGAGCGGCTTGTCATGAAGTCTACGACTGGTCCGCCTGCTTCATCAAACATAGCAGTCATGATAGCGCCAGGCTGAATACCATTAACGTGGATTTCAGGTCCGAGCTCGAGAGCCATCGCTTTTGTGAGACCGTTCATCGCGTGCTTGCTTGTGCAGTATGCGATTGGGCCCCAGTGAGCAGCACAGCCGGCTACTGAAGAAGTGTTAATGATGTGGCCTTCGCCTTTTTCCTTCATAACTGGAGCGCAAAGCTTTGACAGAAGGAATGCAGAAGTAACATTGACGTTCATTACCTGTGTGAACTCTTCTACACTGAGCTCTGTGATCGGCTGCATGCTGATCATTCCGGCATTGTTGAAAAGAACATCAACTGTACCGTAAGCTTCCATGGTGGCGTCAAAGATCTTCTGAGGTGAGTTCAGATTACTTGTATCAGCGATTACATATATAGCTTCACCGCCATCGGCCTGGATCTTGTCAACTACAGCCTTAGCACGCTCTTCGTTACGGCCGGTGACTACGACCTTAGCGCCTTCCTTCGCGAAGAGATAAGCGGTGTCACGGCCCATTCCGGATGTTGAACCGGTAATAATAGCAACTTTACCATCTAATCTGCCCATTGAGAGACCTCCTTATTAAAAGATATAATGCCATAATTGTTTTGTTAATTATATGACAATTAAATACACTGGTACAATTTTTTTTATATCAAACGGCAAAATGATAGTATAAATAGTACAGAAGCGGTAAAATGCGATAGTGCAACCGCCGGTTGACAGATTGAAAAGCCTGATTGGTAGAGTGCAACCTCCCAAAACTGTAAATTACAGTTGCAAGCACAAAGGAATGCACTTGAATCAGGAGGAACCAAAATGATATTAGCAGACAAGATAATCGAAAACAGAAAGAAGAACGGCTGGTCACAGGAAGAGCTAGCGGACAAGCTCGGTGTATCGAGACAGTCGGTATCCAAGTGGGAAGGCGCGCAGGCAGTGCCAGATATGAAGAAGATAGTTATGATGTCGGAACTGTTCGGCGTCAGTACAGATTATCTTCTGAGGGATGAAATAGAAAATGCAGACCCGAGCGAATCCACGCCGATAGACAGCGGACTTGAAGAGACTGTAAGAAGTGTATCCCTGGAAGAGGCCTCATCGTTTCTGGAAAACAACGAGAGAGCAGCGTCACGCATATCGACCGGCGTAATGATGTGCATACTGGCGCCTGTGCTGCTGATCCTCATTGGCGGACTGGCAGAGGCAGATTTCATCGGAATCAGTGACGCAACTGCCGGAGTCGGCGGAACAGCGATCCTTATAGTAATAGTAGCGATCGCAGTCGGGCTGTTTGTGAGAGAGGGCATTCGGAACAAACCGTATGAATACCTCGACAATACCGCTATCGATACAGAGTATGGTGTAAGCGGCATGGTCAAAGAGCGCAGAGACAGCTATGCCGAGACTCACAGCAGACTACTGATAATCGGAATAATGATGTGCATCATCGGAGCAGTCCCAATGCTGGTCATAGAGATGACAAAGTATTCCAACAACACTGACTTGCTCCCAATTGTAGGAGTGGCGATGATGCTGGTGATAATCGCTGTCGGAGTCAAGCTGATCGTGCTGACATGCATAAGGCAGGGCGGTTATGACAGGCTGCTTGAAGAGGGCGACTATACCAGGCTCAACAAAAAGGCCGGTAAGTATGATGGCATCTACTGGGCAGTCGCAACAGTAGTATATCTTGGGTGGAGCTTCATAACGATGCGCTGGGAACTCACGTGGATCGTCTGGCCTATAGCGGGCGTGCTCTTCGTAGCATACAGAGAGGTGATGAAAGCTATCGTGAGATCAAAATGACGAAAAAAAATAATTTGCTCCCCGAAAGGGGAGCATTTCTTTTGACAAACGAGTTAGATAAGACTAACATATATGAGAAAGAGAGTTGTTCACATAGGAGTATATGTGGAGGGTAAATATGTCAAAGAAAGCATCACAGTTTCAAAAGAGGGTAATGAGCCTTGGCTACCGTGGCAAGGAGATATTCAAGCCGCTTAATACCGGGTGGATAGATGAGCATACGGCATGCATCCGGGAATGGATCGCCAATATATTCTTTTACACCAAAAACGGGACCACGATCATGATCGATGCCGGATATAACTACGACCGGCTTGCGGAAAAGATGCGCTGGTTAGATATCGACCCGTCTTCCATTCAGCATATTCTCATTACACATCAGGATACTGACCATGTCGGCGCGGTAGAACGTGATTCAGACGGGCTGTTCAGACAGGCGAATCACAGAACAGGGTACTCACGAGTCACTTATGAAGCAGAACGGAATATATAAGGATTTCATAGGGGAGAGGCGCGAGGCAGCCAGCTGGAAAGTAAGACTATAAATATCACGGGAACCCAGGACTTTGTGGTAATATCTATGTGGAAAAAAGATACTTCAATCGCCATAAGGTCAAGATGGAACAGAAAGACTACACATTAAGGAATGACAACGGACGGATCATCTTCGAAAGGTACACCGGAACAGATGAATGCTTTCGTGTGCCTGAAGGAGTGACTGAGATCGCAGAGAGGGCATTTGCAGACAACAAGAGGCTGAAGCACATAGACCTTGGCGATGTCATATCTGTGGGGGCGTTCGCCTTTCAGGACTGCTCGAATCTTGAAACGGTATTGATGGACAAGGCCGAGGTGATCAGCGCTGGAGCGTTCGAGTTTTGCAGCTCACTTCACACCGTCAGTATCGGAGCAGTAAAGACTATCGGAGATATGGCATTTCGCCATTGCAGACAACTTGATATAGCGGAAATGCCGCGCTCGCTCACTTCTATTGGAGCGGGCACTTTTTCGCATACTGCCATAAAGACTGCACGCATTGACTGGCTGGAGGAAATACCGAGGGCCCTGTTCAGCGGTGATACATGTCTTACATATGCAGATATAAGCGGCGCGCGCATCATAGGCGAGACGGCCTTCGCGGAGTGCAGGTCTCTGTCTGTGGCCTTGTTTGGCGCAGCAGAGAGCATCGGCAGCAAGGCTTTTTACAAGTGCGACTCTTTTGAGCCTGCCAAATTGCCAGAGACACTCAAGTCTATCGGTGACGAAGCCTTCGAAAAAGTTCGTGAAGAGCTGATAGTTCCTCGCTCTGTTAGCTGCTTCGGTAAAAACTGTTTCGGTCCTTCAGACAGAAGAAAGGCCGTATGCGTATATGAGTCATCGCTATACAGCTTCAGCAAATACTTCATGGAAGAAGCACCTGACCGCTTCGATGAGGATGAGCATTTTCATCTCTGGGAGAGCTCGATCGACGTCACTGTGCTTGATGACAGCGACAAACAAACCGGATATCTGCCGCTGTTCACCGATCTCGACCATCAGCTGACCGAAAAGATGATCGACGCGTTCAAAGCGGATAACTCCTTCGACTACAGGTTCATCGACGCGGAGCTGTTCCCCGGCTTGAGATGGAACAGGCGATGCATGGACGACATCGTATTCAAGCGCTTAAAGTATCCATATGATCTTGAGGAAGACGCGCGAAGACAATACTCGGATTATTTGAAGAGCCATTTGATGCGCCTCGCAAAGTCAGCGGTCAGTAACAACGATATAGATGAGCTGGTGATCTTATTCGATAACTGCGTTGTAGAGCAGGAAGAAACCCGCGACATACTCGACTATTCCATATCTAAGGCCGCAAATGACTGCACAGCTTTTCTGCTGGAACGCAGCTCTGAAATGCAGAGCCCTTCTGACTTCTTGATAGACGAATTATGACGGATAGAGACGAGACAAACAGGATCATTAATAAAGCAGCCCGCGACGTGATCGCGCTGGCCAGAAACACTCTTCTGGTGAATATGAGGTTTCTCGATCCAGCGATAGGAAGGCTCGAGCCGGTCCCGTCAGATGACGCGACTTTTGCTACTGATGGCAGCCACCTTATATATGGGCCGCGCCATGTTCTGAGGACATTCAAGGCTGAGAACGAAAAGCCTACGCGCGATTATCTGCACGTATTGCTGCATTGCATATACAGCCACATGTTCACCGGGGCAAGCGTAAACCGTCGTTTGTGGGATCTTGCCTGCGACATAGCGGTCGAGAGCACGATAAACGATCTTGGACTTAGGATCACAGACTCTCAGAACAAAGCCGCTCAGACTGCTGAGGTCGAGATGCTGCGAAGCCATGTGGGTGTGCTGACAGCCGAGAAGATCTATCGCTATTTCTGCACCGAGGGCATCCCTGAGAACGAGCTTGAGAGATTAAGCGAACTCTTCTATGCCGATGATCACACGTGCTGGTATAAAGATGTGCATGAAGAGCAAGGCGAGGATGTAGCGAGCAGTGGGCAAGACGCCTCCGAAGAAGATATAGACGATAATGAAGATGCGCTGACCGATGAGGATATTGGCGAACTTCAGATGGCGATAGCTGAGGCCGGGAAAGAGTGGAAGGCCATTGCCGAAAAAGTCCAGGACGCGCTCGACACATTTTTCAAGGAGCAGGGAGACTCTGCAGACGTACTGATGCAGAATCTCAGGGCGGTGAACCGAGAAAGGTATGACTACGCGGAATTTCTCAGAAAGTTTGCTGTCATCGGAGAAAACCCTGAAGTAAATGACGAAGAGTTTGATTATATACTGTACACATACGGACTTAAGCTGTACGAAAACATGCCGCTTGTGGAGCCCCTGGAATACAAAGAGGTAAAGCGCATCAAAGAATTCGTGATAGCTATCGACACATCCGGAAGCACTTCAGGAGAACTAGTACAGAGATTCCTGCAAAAGACGTATAATATACTCAAAACAAGCGAAAGCTACTTTTCCCGTGTAAACATACATATCATCCAATGTGACGCGTCCATCCAGGAGCATGCCAAGATCAGCTCAGAAGAGGAGTTTGACGAATACATCAAGGACATGAGCATACATGGCCTTGGCGGCACCGACTTCAGGCCGGTATTCAGCTTCGTGGATGAACTTGTGGATGCGGGAGAGTTCACCGAACTCAGGGGACTGATTTATTTCACTGATGGTTATGGGACATTCCCTTCGGCAAAGCCCGCTTACGATACCGCCTTCGTGTTCCTCGATGACGAATACAGCGGATCGGATTTTCCACCATGGGCTATACGGATAGTATTGGAAAGCGAAGATTTGAGGAGATAGAGCGTTGAATATCAAAGATGCTAAGGAAGAGATAAAAAATGCGATAATCGCATACTTTACGAAGGACGAATACGGAGAATACGAGATCTCGATCGAAGACCAGCGGCCTGTATTTCTCATGGGGCCCCCGGGAATAGGAAAGACCGCTATCATGCAGCAGATAGCGTCTGAACTTGGCGTCGGACTCGTCTCATACTCAATGACACACCACACGCGGCAGTCCGCTCTTGGGCTTCCGTATATCCAAAAGAAAAATTACGGCGGAGTCGAATACAGTGTCTCTGAATATACCATGTCTGAGATCATCGCCTCTGTATACGACATGATGGAGGAGACAGGCCTTCGAGAGGGAATACTGTTTCTCGACGAGATAAACTGCGTGTCTGAGACCCTGGCGCCCTCGATGCTGCAGTTCCTGCAGTACAAGACTTTCGGCAGGCACCGTGTCCCTGACGGTTGGATCGTTGTGACAGCGGGCAACCCGCCTGAATACAACAATTCGGTGCGCGAATTCGATACCGTTACGTGGGACAGACTAAAGCGCATAGACATCGAGCCTGATTACAATACCTGGCGCGAATACGCGGCGGACAGGGGAGTGCACCCATCGGTCTCCACTTTTCTGGATATCCGAAGCAGCGACTTCTATAAGGTTGAAACGACAGTAGATGGAAAGACCATCGTGACCGCCAGAGCATGGCTCAATCTCTCAGACATGATAAGGCTCTATGAGCAGAATGGCATCGAAGTCAGCGAGAAGATGATATGCCAGTATCTGCAGGACAAGAAGGTATCGAAGTCTTTCACGAATTACTACGAGCTTTTCAATAAGTATAAGTCAGACTATCAGGTGGATCAGATACTTTGCGGCAATGCCAGTGACTCAGTAATGGAGCGCGTCAGAAGAGCTAAGTACGATGAAAGGCTGTCACTTCTCGGCCTCATACTCGACAAAGTCAGTTCTGATCTCAGAAATATATACTACGAAGAGCAGATACTCTCAGAGGAATTGGAAGCGTTAAAGAAGATCAAAGCTGAGATGAGTGGGTCAACGGAGCCTGTATCACAGCTACTGGCAAATGCGATCGCAGCAAAGAGAAGCGAACTGGATAACGGCAAGCGATCCAATTCACTTTCGGATGACAGACGCCGCATACTCCACGGCACAATGAACGCGATGGAGGCTGTGTCGAAAGCTTTGGCTCAGGCGGGAGATCCTGATGGAGCAGAAGCATTTGAGGTAATGCGAAAGTGCTTTAACGGCCGCCGGAGTGAATACCTCGAGCGAGTAAAGACTATGGATTCGGAGCTTGAGAATATGTTCAGCTTTGCGGAAGAAGTCTTTGGCGACGGGCAGGAGATGCTGATAATAGTGACCGAGCTTACCAAGGGCGCATACTCAGCGCGCTATATAAGCAGGCACGGGTGCAAGAAATATTTCGAGCACAACAAAGAGCTGCTGTTCTACGAAAGACAAAGTGAGATCCTCAAAGAAATAGAGGGTGTAGACATCTAAACAGAAAGGAGATGGGTCATGTTTCAATTCTGGGGTGACGGATCACAGGCTGCGATGGATCTGGTGGACAACATCAGCGTACGCAGCACGGACAATTTCAACTGGACTTTTATTTTCATTTTGGCCGTTGTTTTTTATGTTTACTGGACCGAGATCAATAAGAAAAACTTTGACGCAGTCTTTGCTGGGCTCGCCCTCTACGGTGTGCACTGGCTGTATGAAATAGGGAACGCGATCATAGGACATGTAACAGGCTATCCACTTTGGTCAGTAAGTAACGAATCGACCACATTTATATTGTTGATCGGCGTTTGCTGGGAGCTGTCGATGATGTTCTCGCTGGCGGGCATAATATCCTTCAAAATGCTGCCTGCTGACAGAAATACAAGATACTTCGCTAAAGACGGAAAAAAGGGAATAAGCTGCAAGTTAGCTGGTGCTCTGAGCATGGCGCTGCTATTCGCGCTGGTCGAGTCGTTCCTTGCAGGCACATCGAATCACTCTTTCATCTGGGTATACAAATGGTGGGGCGTACTTCCTGTATTCATCACGACATACATCCCATTTTTCCTGGCGAGCAATTATGTGCCGGATATGGAACCTGCTAAGAGAAAGAGATTCCTCATCACGGTGTGGGGACTCGTTGCGATTCTACTGATCGTACTTATACCGATGGGGATCATCTGATCATCAGATGTAATGTTCCAATTACCTGAGCAAAGGCTTTGATGTCGTCACTGACTCTACATCATGCAGCAGAGCGCTGAAAGTGTTATGAAGAGGATCACAGATAATGGAAAAAGTATTATTCATCTGTCACGGCAATATTTGCAGAAGCCCGATGGCGGAATTCATGATGAAGGATATGGTCGAGAAAATGGGAGTCAAGGATGACTTCCTCATTGACTCTGCTGCGACTTCGACCGAAGAGATATGGGGTGGCAGGGGCAACCCTGTATATCCACCGGCCCGCGATGAGCTTTTGCTGCACGGGATCGGAAGGACTGCCTATACGGATTTCAGCGGCAAGCGGGCGATGCAGGTCACCAAGGCAGACTACAGCAAGTATGACTATATTCTTTGCGCTGAAGAGCGGAATATACGAAATACGATACGCATCATGGGCGGCGATCCGGATAATAAAATCAAAAGGCTTCTGGACTTTTCGGATCATCCGAGAGACATAGCCGACCCGTGGTATACAGGCGTATTCGATGTGACATACAGCGATATCGAGGAAGGGCTCAGGGCCTTTCTGAAACATTTGGGGTATAAGATATAGTTTGGTTGGGACTTTACTGTCGATTGAAGGGGGAGTGTTATGAGTCATAGTAACTTACGTATAGCTATACGATCAGTTGTGGCCGCACTTGCGATGCTGGTGCTTTCGGCTACGGCTGTTTTTGCTGAAGATGGAAATATCCTTGAGCCACAGCATGGCATACCGCTCGTGGTAATCAATATCGATGAAAGCGAGGAAGCCATTGCGGCTGCAGAAGCAAATGACGACAAGCACGACTACGGGACGATCGCGGAGATGAATGAGAGCGAGAAGCACTCGGTAAGATGCGTCGGCACCGTGGAGATAAAAGTGCCTGACGACTATGATCTGCCGGGAAGCGACACTTCCTGGGTAGAGAAATCACTCAAGCTGGATTATATCCGCGGCAGGGGCAATTCTACGTGGAGTGACGTTAGTAAACGTCCATATAAGTTCAAACTGTCCAATAAGGCTGATCTGTTCGGCATGGGCAAAAGCAAGGAATGGGCGCTTATGGCCAATTATTATGATGATTCGATAATCCACAACCGAATCACCTACTGGCTTGGAAAACAGATCGGGATGCCTTACAACATGGAAGGCGTGCCTGTCGATGTTGTCATGCAAGGGGCGGGCGACCCTGTATACCTCGGCTGCTATGATCTAAGCGAGCTCGTCGAAGTGGACGCTTCCAGAGTGGCCATAGAAAAAGACGGCGGATATCTTTTCAGCATATTCAACGAATATCAGAAGGATGATCCTGAGAGTAATACATTCAAAACAAAGCAAGTCGTGCCTTTTCATTTTGATGATCCGGAATTTATGGATGAGGACAGCCTGACCGAAGAACAGAAAGCACAGAGACAATACCTGATCGATTACGTTCAGAGCGTAGAAGATCTGATCTTTGACTGCGATGTGATCGATCAGGAAAGGCATGATGAGATCGCTGCTAAGCTCGATCTCAAATCCGTCGCGGATTACTGGCTGATACAGGAATTTACCGATAACGGTGATGCTTACGGCACTGGCAGCACGTACTTCTTTAAGCCTAAAGATGGCAAAATGCACTTTGGACCGCTCTGGGACTTTGATATAGCGTGGGGCATATTGTCTGAGGGCGAAGAAGCCGGCTTGGATACGGAGGGATTCAATAACACCACTATGATCTGGGTCGATGAGCTGAGGGCCAAAGATCCGGAGTTCGTTAAGATACTGGAACAGGAATGGGCAAAGCTTGATCCTGCCTTGACAGAGCTTACCAAAAGCGGTGGAGTCATGGACCAGTATCGCGATGAGATCAAGGCTGCGTATGAAGCAGATCCGGTAATTGCGGAAAAGGAAGATCACGACCTTGGGGTCAATGTGGAGAATCTTCGCAGATGGACAAATGCCCGCCATGAATGGATGAAAAATAATGAGGACAAGCTCGGAGCGATTTATGCCACTGTAACTTACGTAGCGGATGGCAAGACCGTATTTGTAAATAACAAGGTGAGGATCGGCAAGTCGGCGGATGATGACCCTAAAGCTCCTGACAAAGATGGATTCTATTTCACCGGATGGTTCACCGAAGACGGCAGCCCTATGGAAGACGTCCAGATCGTAGAGGATACTACCTTCTATGCAAAATATATAGAGGAAGATCAGGCAATCGTCCCAACAGCTCTGTACCTACAGGACTACGAGCTGTGGGCAGAAGCGGGCTCCATGGTCGATGTGAGCACCGAATACACCATAATTCCATCCGACGCATTATCTCAAGAGGTCACATGGACCTCAAGCGATGAGACCATAGCGACAGTAGATCCTATAGGGGCCTTCGAACTATTAAAAGCCGGTGATGTGGTAATGACAGCGACTACCATCAACGGAATAAAAGCAGAGCTCTTGATCCATGTCACCGAAGAGGATGGTCTTGAGCGGAAAGATCCTGAAGGAATAGTGTTTGATGAACCTGAGATGAAGCTCGAAACCGGAAAGCACGCTCAGGCAAAGTGGACCATAAAGCCTGAAGGTGAAGCGATAAATAAGAATTATTATTTGTTCAGCTCGTCTGACGATGCAGTCGTTGAAATTGACAGGCTTGGTGTTGTTACAGCTATCGGCCCTGGCACAGCTGAAGTGACCATGACGGTATGCTATGGCGATGAACAAGAGATCAGCGCGACCTTCAAAGTGACAGTGACCGACCCTGATTCTTCATCCAAAGATGACAGTTCAGCCGCGGATAAAGGCGCTGTGAATAGCAAGGTCATGTCAGGCGGAAACACCTATGTGATCACGAAAGCTGCCAGCGCAAAAGCGGTCGGCACTGTTGCCCTGGCCAAAGCGGCAAATAAGAAGTCGGTCAAAATACCTTCTACTGTGACCATCAAGGGCAAGAAATATAATGTGACAAAGATAAATGCCAAGGCGTTCAAGGGCAAGAAGATAAGGACTATCACCATAGGAAAGAACGTCAAGACTTTAAGCAAAAACGCCTTCCGCGGATCAAAGGCGACAAGGCTCATAATCAAGAGCAAAAAACTGACGAAGAAGTCCGTCAGAGGATCGCTTTACAAGTCCAAGATCAAAAGGGCGCAGGTGAAGGTCGGCAAGAAAAAGATCAATAAGAAATACAGAAAGAGATACAGGAAGATCTTCACCAGGAAAAACGCGGGCAAAAAGATAAAGATAAGCTGAGTATAGGGGTGGAAATATAGAATGGCGATACACATAGTACTGGTGGAACCTGAAATACCACCTAATACTGGGAATATAGCAAGGAGCGCCGCAGCGACGGACAGCGTGCTCCATCTTGTGAAGCCACTTGGCTTTAGCCTGGATGAAAAGAGCCTCAGGCGCGCGGGTTTGGACTACTGGCCGTATGTCAAGCTGGAGGTCCACGAAAGCCTTGATGAGTTCCTAGAGATATACGAAGGCAGGCGGATGTGGCTTTCGACTACAAAGGGCGGCAAGCTGTATACCAACGCGGATTTCAGGGATGAGGATATGATCCTGTTTGGGAAGGAGACCGCCGGCTTGCCACGCGACTTCATCGAAGCGCATAAGGAGCAGGCGATACGCATACCGATGAGCGAATCCACAAGGCTTCGCTCATTCAATCTTTCAAACGCAGCCAACATAGTGCTCTTCGAGGCGCTGCGTCAGCTCGATTTCCCGGGCTTAAAATAGCTGATAGACTGCGAGAGACATAAGGTCAGACGTTGAGCATATCATTAGATGTAAAAAGAGAATACCTTAACAGGAAGGTCTGCATGGATGAGGCGCGCAGACTACTGCGAGATGGCGCTGTAACAGGCATGAGCGTTCGGCAGCTCGCCGGAGAGATATACTTTCACGCGGTCGCTTTTTATATGAGCGAAAAGATCGGTAACTTGCCGCGCATCAGATCACACGCAGAAACGATCGACATCGATGATGGAGGCGATACGAGTTTTAGGAGAGCTGTTTATGGGGCCACTTGGAGGCTTGCAAAGCTAAAACCAAAATGCCTGGGACATAAGACCCATAGAAAACGGGGGAAGAAATAGGGGAAAAAACAATGCAATAAAGGAGCAACATTTTTTTGGAGAACAAGACTTTAGAAAACATTAATATAGACAAGACAAATACTGATGCGAAGAACCTTCGTAAGATAGCGGAAGAGCTGGGAATAAAGCTCTGGCAGGCGGAAGCCGTCACCGGACTTATCGACAGCGGTAATACTATCCCGTTCATTGCGCGTTACCGAAAAGAAGCGACAGGTGCGATGGATGACGAGGCTCTTCGTACTATTGATGAGAGGCTGAAATATCTTCGCAATCTCGACGAGCGCAGGCAGACTATCATCAGCACCATAGAAGAGCAGGGCAAACTGACCGATGAGCTTAAAGCGAAGATCGAGGCTGCGGAGACAGCCGCGGTGCTCGAAGACATGTACAGACCGTACAAGCCAAAGAGAAAGACCCGAGCGGATATAGCGAAGGAAAAGGGCATGCAGGGTCTTGCAGACTATCTGCTCTCAAGGGACGCAGACCATGATCCGCTCGAAGAGGCTGCAAAATACATTTCCGAGGAGAAAGAAGTTCCCGATGAAAAGACGGCGCTTCAGCTGGCGCAGGACATAATCGCAGGCGACATTTCAGACAACGCCGACTTCAGGGAATGGATCAGAAAGAAGACGCTCGCCAGGGGCTCCATAACATGCGGCCTCGGAACTGAAGGCAAGAAGCTGTCGGCAGCAGGTGAGCGCTCCGTATATGAAAACTATTTTGAATACAGCGAGGCGGTCTCGAAGATACCGGGCCACAGAGTGCTCGCTATTAATCGAGGCGAAAAAGAAAAAGTGCTGTCGGTGTCAGTAGAGGCGCCCGAAGATGAGATACTCGAATACCTCGAGCGAAAAGTGCTCCGCAGAGTGACAGACTTGTGTCTTCCATATGCCGAAGCAGCGATCGAAGACGGATACAAGAGGCTCATTGCGCCGTCTATCGAGACGGAGATACGAAGCGGGCTGACAGAGACCGCTGAAGAGGGTGCCATCAAAGTCTTTGGCTCTAATCTCGAGCAGCTTCTGATGCAGCCACCGGTCAAGGGCAAGACAGTGCTCGGTTGGGACCCTGCGTTCCGTACTGGTTGCAAGCTTGCTGTGTGCGACCCTACCGGAAAGATAGTGAAGACAGCTGTTATCTATCCGACCGCTCCGCAGAACAAAGTGGCTGAGTCGGTAAAGACACTCGAGCAGCTTTGCGACAAGTACAACGTAGATGTGATCTCCTGCGGCAACGGCACAGCATCGAGAGAATCGGAGAAGATCATCGCCGGATTCATTCACGACTATGAGAAGGCGCGCCGCGGACGCAAGCTGCAGTACGCCATAGTCAATGAAGCCGGAGCCTCGGTATACTCGGCAAGCAAGCTGGCGACGGAAGAGTATCCTGATCTCAATGTTGGCGAAAGAAGTTCGGCTTCTATAGCCCGCAGGCTTCAGGATCCGCTTTCGGAACTCGTAAAGATTGACCCTAAGGCAATAGGCGTAGGCCAGTACCAGCACGACATGAACCAGAAGCATCTTGGCGAGGCGCTCACGGCAGTCGTCGAGAAGTGCGTTAATATGGTAGGCGTCGATGTGAACACAGCGTCGCCATCGCTCCTTGGTTATGTATCCGGTATAAGCAAGCAGATAGCGTCGAACATAGTGGCGTACAGGGACGAGCATGGTCGCTTCAACACCCGTAAGGAACTTCTCAAGGTGCCTAAACTCGGGCCAAAGGCATTCGAGCAGTGCGCCGGTTTCCTTAGGATAACCGACGGCAAGGAGCCGCTTGATGCTACAGCTGTGCATCCTGAGAGCTATGACGCCGCGAGAGCGATCCTTAAGGAATGCGGCTTTGACGTGAAGGACATACTCGCCGGCAAGGTGAAAGGCCTGGCGTCAAGGAAAGAGATCGCCGACAAGCTAGGCATCGGAACATATACTTTTGCGGATATCGCGGCAGAGCTCGAGAAGCCTGGCAGGGATCCAAGAGATGAAGTAGAAGCGCCTGTGCTAAGAAGCGATGTACTTGAAATGTCCGACCTTAAGCCGGGCATGGAACTTAAGGGTACTGTGCGAAACATTGTCGACTTCGGAGCCTTCGTAGACATCGGCGTGCATCAGGACGGGCTCGTGCACATTTCCGAGCTTGCGGACAGATACGTGAAGCATCCACTCGACGTAGTGAAGGTGGGCGATATAGTAAATGTCAGAGTGCTGTCCATCGATGAGAAGCGCGGCAAGATATCGCTTTCGATGAAACAGAGTTCATGACAAGGATATTCAAAAGCGACGTCTTTAAATTGGGTTGACCCTTTTGTTGATTCTGATGGATAGAGTGATATAATCATGTGGAATAAGGTGACGAAGGCTTAAGTAGATCACACTACTTAAGAGGGTATACGACAAGATGGAGGAAATAATATGAAGATCGTGCTTTTAGAGCCGCTCGGCATTTCGGCGGAAAAACTTGAAAAACTCGCAAAGGGTGTTGAGGCAGAGGGACATACTTTTACGGCATATCCGGATGTTACGACAGACACAGAAGAGCTTAAAAAGAGAAGCGAAGGCGCGGATATCCTGATGATAGCGAACCATCCGCTTCCTGATGAAGTCATCGATTCCTGTGAAAATCTCAAGATGGTATCGGTAGCATTCGTTGGAATCGACCATGTCGGAACAGAGGCTTGCAAGAGAAGAAATATCCCTATCTACAACACCGGTGGTTACTGCGATGACGCCGTCGCTGAGCTCGCTATCGGGCTCACGCTCGATCATATGCGCAATATCACAAAGGGCGATAAAGCTGTCCAGAGTGGTGGCGGAAAAGGCGATCTTCAGGGCAACGAGCTTCGCGGAAAGACCGTCGGTATCGTCGGCACAGGAAGCATTGGGTGCAGAGTGGCTGAGATCTTCAAGGCGTTTGGCTGCAAGCTGATCGGATATAGCCGCAGCGAGAGGGCGAGAGCAAAGGAGATAGGCATCGAGTACTGCAGCCTTCAGGATGTCATGGCAAATGCAGATATCATCTCCGTTCATACACCGCTTACGCCTGATACTAAAGGGCTGATAGGCAAGGAACAGATCGATGCTATGAAGCCGGGAGCTATCCTGATCAATACTTCGAGAGGCCCGGTAGTAGATACCGAGGCTGTCGCAGCCGCGATCAAGGAGAACAGGATCAGATACGGCACAGACGTATATGAAAAGGATCCTCCGCTTCCGGAAGGACATCCTTTCTTCGGAGCTCCAAATCTTATCTGCACACCGCACGTAGGATTCGACACAGTAGAGTCGATCGAGCGCCGAGCTGATATGGTCTTCGAGAATATCCAGACATGGATGGACGGCGGAGACAAGAGAAAAATGCAGTAGAACAGTGATGTAGTACCGGCAAACAAAAGATATAAAGAAGATCCACGCAATTGCTGCGTGGATCTTTTTTAGTGTTTAAAGTTCTTTAGTTGACCTTGATTATCTCAGAGATTCAGAAATCTCAGAAGACTACCATTTCTCGTAATGTACGAATTCGCTTGGGAATTCCGGCATAGGATTTGGATCAGGCTGCGACTCCGGGTAACCCATTACAAGGATAGCTTCAGGCATCATGTTTTCAGGAACTCCGAGCAGCGAACGAACGAATTCCTCCGAAGTAACGCCTTCCTGATCGGATGGTCTGAGACGGATCTGAAGCCATACGCTTCCGATTCCGAGTGAAGACGCCATAAGATGCATATATCCCATGAAGAGGGAGCTGTCTTCGATATATGTGTCGGTCTTTTCTTTGTCGGAGAAAACGGCTATTGCACATGTGGCAGATTCAAGCATCTTGGCACCGCCCTGGCGGCATGAATACAGCGCTGCGAGGGTGTCAGGGTCACGTACAACGATGGCCTGCCATGGCTTAAGGCCTTTACCGGATGGGGTAAGCATTCCGGCAGAAAGGATCTTTTCAAGAGCCTCGTCCGATATTATTTGATTTGTATATTTTCTTACGCTTCTACGTTTTCTGAGCACTTCCATCAATTCCATAACTTCGATCCTCCCAATTTTTAAAATATTAGAATTTCTTTGAATACCTTATTCTTTATCTGGCAATCATCGTAGCACATGAGAAGTCCCATTACAAGCGCAATATCTGTTGAAATTCAGCCATAAAACTATTGCAAAAAAGCCATAAACGTGGCAATATTACTGTGTAAAAAATAGGTTAACCAAAATCTGACTTAACAAAGAACAGTAACAATACACGGAGGAATTGATATGAGTTATTTGAACAATGTTAACGCAGGAAACCGTAAAGCGCTTATTGGCACAAGATCCGTTATCAAGAAAAACAACTACGTAGTTATCGAGCCAGACGGCATCGTAAAGAACGCCATTCCTGGTTATGAGAACTGCGACACTACTATCCTCGGATCACCTGAGATGGGCGCGTCCTTTGCTGATTACATTTCCACCGTTCATCCTGGCGGAAAGAACACAGGTATCGGCGGAAACGGCATCGAGTCATTCCTGTATGTGATCAGCGGTAAGCTCCATGTAGCTAACGCTGACGAGGAAGCAGACCTTGCAGAGGGCGGATACATCTACTCGCCTGCAGACAAGCCATTCTGCTTCGAGAACACTTCCGATGAGGATGCGTTCGTTTACATCTATCGCAGAAGATACGTTCCACTGGAAGGTACAGAGGCTCATACGGTAGTCGCTAATATCAACGACGTAGACTGGATGGTCTACGAGGGCAGCGAGGTAATGGTATCCAAGGACTTCCTGCCGGCCAGCACAGACTTCGGCTATGACATGAACATGCATCTCCTGAAGTTCCAGCCGGGCATCCACCACGGATACGTCGAGACACACTTCCAGGAGCACGGAATGTACTTCCTGCAGGGCCAGGCTATGTACCTGCTCGATCAGGACTGGATCCCACTGGAAAAGGGCGATTACGTATTCATGGATTCATATCTTCCACAGGCCTGTTACGCGGTCGGAGATGAGGAACTCATCTACATCTACTCCAAGGACTGCAACAGAGACGTTGAGCTGTAAATGACATTGACAGAGCGGTTTTACATCGCTCTGTTTTTTTACCGGAGAGGGCTTTCTCCGTTGGCAGAGACGGCCGAGATTTCGGACAAAATCAAAAGATAGTAAAAGATCCCGGGATATTCCATCCCGGGATCTTTCATGTGTAATTAATGCTGACAAATATTATTTCAGCAACTCAGGAAGCACTTCGCTCATATCTGCGATTACAGCATAGTCTGCGAATCCAAAGATAGGAGCGTGCTCGTCGGAGTTTACCGCGATGATAAGAGGGTTGCCTTTGAGGCCCTCTGTGAACTGGATCGCACCCGATACACCAAACGTAAGGGCTACCTTTGGGCGGATCACAGTGCCGGACTGACCGACCTGATTCTCAAATGGTATCCAGCCGTTGTCGGCCATAGGACGACTTCCTGCTACTACAGCGCCGATCTTCTCAGCGTATTTCTTGACCATGTCGAAACGTTCTTCATCCATAGCGCCTCTTCCGGCACATACTACTACCTCGGCGCTGTGGAGACTGTTGACACTGTCATTCTTCTCAAAGTCTACGACTTCGATCGCAGAATCGGCGCCGCTGAATTCAACATACTCGATGACAGGGTCTCCGCTGAGATCAGGAACCACCTGGTCGTCTGTTCTCATTGTTATGATCTCGGAGTCTCCCTCAACATCGCAGGTAACCATGATCTGTGCGCCAAATGAAGGCTTGATCTGGTGAACTACAGGCTTCCCGTCTATGATCTCTGTGTCAAGATCTGTGCAGTCTGCGGTCATTCCGATGTTCTTTTTCATAGCTACTCTGGCGAAGAGCGAGCGGGCTGTGTGGCTGGCCGGAACCAGAATAGTGGAGAATTCTACTTTGTCCAGGAGTTCTGCTACAGCGCAGGACAGCTTGTCTGTCTGTACATAGCTGACACCCGGGATATCCATCAGTACGAGACGGTCAACACCGGCCGCTTTTAGGCCTGCTTCTTTTTCCTTCATGTCCTGACCGACTGCGAACAATACGAGTTCGCTTCCGGAAGCCTCTTTGACTTTAAGTCCGAATTCGACCATTGAGCCGAGCGAATTACTGATGGTATTATCTATGATCTCTGCAAAGATTCCAATAGCTCCCATGTTACGCCCTCCCTTCTTCTACGAGTTCATCGATGCGTGCCGCGATCTCCTCGAAGCTGCCTTCCAGAGCTTCGGCTGTTCTGCCGGCAGATGCTGACGATACTGTTGTGACTATGGAAAGCGCACCAGGCTTACCGATGATAGATGCATCGAGATCCACCATCGATTCATCGATAACAGGGATCTCGGCTCTGTTTGCTTTGCGCTGTGTACGGAGCGTTGGCAGGGTAGGCTCGTTGCATCCGAATGGAACTGTAACGAGTACCGGAGTCTTGACCTTGAGTACGAGATTGCCGTCGCCGACATTTTTTCTGATCTCAAGAGTGTTCTCGTCCTTTGCCTCGATAGCGACTGTCTCGCTTACATCAGGCATCGAAAGGAGCTCTGCGATCATAGGACCGACCTGACCGGTGCCACCATCGGAGGACTCGCTGCCCGTGAAGATGACATCGTAAGGACCGTTGTCCTCGATAGCCTTTGCCAGAACGCGAGCGGTACCGAGTGTGTCGCCGCCTGCGAACTTGCGGCCGGAGATCAGATATGACTGATCAGCACCGATCGCCAGGCATTTCTTAAGGGAAGCCAGAGCGATGTCTGGTCCCATGGAATAAACGTCGATAGTTCCTTCGGTCTGCTGCTTGAGCTGAAGCGCGAACTCCATTGCGTTCAGGTCGCAAGGGTTAGTATCCGATTCCGCAGTATCACGAACCAGATTGTTGTTTTCATCGATCTGGACGTTCTCGGAAGTCGGAACGTGCTTTACACATACTGCGATCTTCATATTTTATGCCTCCTCAAGAAGACGGGAGAATGCCCACTCTTCGAGGAGCATTGTGCTCTCTCCGCGCATGATCAGTTTAGCCATATCTCTTGTAGCTGCAGGAGCCTCGATAACGCCGTTTCCGCCGAAGCCTGTGCAGAGGAAGTAGTTCTGAACAGGGGTCTCTCCGAGGATAGGGAGGAAGTCTCTTGGCTCAGCACGATAGGACAGCCATGAAGAGGCGAGTCCGCTGTCTGCGAGTCCAGGAACGTTCTCTTCCATCTGATCGAAGAGGAAGTCGATGAAGTAATCGTCTGTTCCGCCAACTTGTGGAAGCTGATCTGGATCCCACTGACCTGCGTGCATTGGATCGTCGAGGTTCATGGAGAGGTGGGACTTGCAGATGAATACGTTGTCGCCGGCTCTCAGTGCATAGAATGCAGGGAACTTCAGAACAGGGAACACGTAGTCGAGCTTCTTTTCAGGCGGTACGAGGAAGAATGCCTCAGCCTTTGTGTGCCAGATAGGAACATCGAGTCCTACCAGGTTTCCTGTGAAGCGGCTCCATGGGCCTGTGCAGTCTACGATAACGTCGTAGTCTACTGTCTCGCCTTCGGAAGTCTCAAGGGACTTAGCAGCGCCGCCCTCTGTATTGATCTTTACGACTTCAACACCGCGCTTGATGCAAGCTCCGTTTTTCTCCATCTTCTCAGCGAATGTGTTGGAGATCATTGTTCCGTCGAAGTATCCGTCGTCCTGTGTATAACCGGCACCGAGGATGGCATCGACATTCAGTGAAGGCAGGATCTCTTTGATGCGAGCCTTGTCAGTGATGTATTCACCAGTATATCCTGCGGACTTAGCCAGCGCGATACCGGCTTTGATAGTCTTTTCAACTTCTTCATCTGTAGCGCAGACGAGAGTACCTGTCTTGTCGAATCCGGCAGAACCCGGTTTTTCCTTTTCCATCTTCAGATAGGTCTCGAAGCCATACAGACGAACGTCCCAGTAACGGTTCTTCAGAGAGTCATCAAACAGACATACCGTTCCGGCAGATTTTGCAGTAGTGCCGCAACCAATGCGATTCTTCTCATAAAGAGTGATGTCTGCTTCGTCATAGAGACTCAGGTTGTAGCCAAGTGCTGCTCCGGCGATTCCTCCACCGATGATAGCGATTTTTTTCTTTTCCATTAGTAAATCCTTTCCTTTCTGTTTTACTGAGATTTGCTTTAGGCCTCATTTGCCAGTTTTAATAACGTATTTGCAAGAATATCTGTACCTTTTGCTATATCTTCAATGCTTGTCCATTCTGCCTTGTTATGGCTGATACCGTCCTTGCTCGGGACGAAGAGCATGCCTACCTTGGTGATGCCTACCTTGGTGATGTCGCCCAGCATCAGGCTGTCGTGGTATGGCCCGCTGACAATGTCCATAGTCGGGATGCCAAGATCAGCTGAACCCTTGCGAACGAGCTCTACGATGTGCTCGTCACAGATGACGGCCTTGTCGTGGTTCATCATATCTGTAGTAACTTTTACTTTTCTGCGTTCTTCGATCTCTTTGATTCCGGAATAGAATTTCTCGAGAAGGGCGTCTTTGTCTTCGATCGTCACGGAACGGATGTCGACTGAGAATGTGGCGTGTCCAGGAATGACGTTTGCGGCATTAGGCTCCAGAGTCATCTCTCCGACTGTTCCTGTTATATACATGCTGTCAGATTCCAGAGCGAGGCGCTCGAGGAGGAGCGATATCTCAGCGGCTGCCATATACGCATCCCTACGGGCGGTCATGCTTGTGCCGCCGGCGTGAGACTGAACACCAAAGACTTCTACGACCATATTGGTAGGAGCACAGATACCTGTGACTGCTCCTACAGGATAGTTAGATTTTTCAAGAACATCGTTTTGTTCGATGTGAAGTTCGAGGCTTGCGTAGACCGGAGTTTTGCAAGGGAATTCTTCGTCGAAGGAGTCAGGATCATATCCGACATCCTTGAGAGCCTGATAGAGGCTTGTTCCTGAAGGATCGGAGTGAGACTTAAGGTCTTCAAGATGGAGTCTGCCAGCAATAGCGCGGCTTCCGATGCAGCAAACGCCGAATCGGCTCATCTCTTCTCCGGAATATACATTTGCGGAGAGGCTTCTTTTATGAGGTGCGCCGCTCTCCTTTATCATGCGGAGAGCTTCTATACCGGCAAATACGCCTGCGATCCCATCGTATTTGCCTCCATTTGGCACCGTATCTATATGAGAGCCTGTCCATACAGGTTCAAGCGATGGATCTTCTCCCGGAAGGACTCCGAACAGATTGCCTGCATTGTCTTCTTTGACTTCGAGTCCTACTGATTCCATAAGTTTGTGTACATAACTGCGAGCAGCCATGTCTTCTGCTGTGAACACTGGGCGGGTAGTGCCGTTTCCGGGGGTCTGATTGAACTGATCGAGTTCTTCGATCCACTGCTCAAGGTTCTTTACGCTGGCCGTCTGATCCAAAATATCAACCTCCTGAACAATGATGGGTGTCTTAAATCGCTGAATTGCCTTCATTATTGTGTTGCGTGTAAATAATATTACGAACTTTCAAATTGGTCAACTTATTTTCGACAAACAGAACCTACGGATGTCCGATGAGGAACCGCACATGGGGGACAAATGCAAATTTCGTTGGAAACTCAACGAATGCGCAGAGTTTCCAAAATGAAATTTTTTATGGTAAGTGACATTTTTCTATCAGTTTTTGTTGAAATGGATAGCTCTATATGATAGTATACCAAAAAATAGATAAACCAATTTTAAATAACAAAGAACAGGAGGATTCCGCAATGTATGATCTTTTAATCAAAAACGGACGCATCGTCACACCTGAGCTTATCCAGGAAGGCAGCGTAGCGGTCAAGGGCGGCAAGATCGCGGCTGTACTGGCGCCCGATGCCGAAGTTGAAGCAAAAAAGACGATCGACGCAGAGGGAAAATACGTATTCCCTGGCGCTATCGACACTCATGCTCATCTGAACGATCCGGGTTTTGAGTGGAGAGAAGACTACGCTCATGGCACGGCTGCGGCGATAGTCGGCGGCTATACGACTATTATCGATATGCCTCTTCAGAACGAGCCTGCGATGACTACACCGGAGCTCTTCGACATCAAGGAAGCCAAGGTATCACCAAACGCGTATTGCGATTATGCCTTCTGGGGAGGGCTTATCCCGGACAATCTTGATCAGCTCAAGGCTCTCGACGAGAAGGGCGTTGTTGCGTTCAAGTCGTTCATCGGTCCTGTTTCGCCTGACTACAGCTCGCTGTCATACGGCCAGGCTTATGAGGCGATGGAGATCCTCAAGGAGTGCGGCGCCCGCGCCGGATTCCACTGCGAGGACTACAGCATGATCAAGATGCGCGAAAAGCACGTGTTGGAGTCAAAGCCGGCTTCAGAGCTCACCTGGAGAGATTTCCTTGATTCCAGAACACCGGCTTCAGAGCGTGTAGCGACGGAAGCCATCAT
>CADAUB010000027.1 GCA_902790965.1 uncultured Eubacteriales bacterium
CTTGTCTCCATGATCATGACCTTATCGCCGATGCCACACTCATTCTGTTCGTCATGAGCTTTGAACTTTACAGTTCTCTTAACGCCCTTGCCGTAAAGAGGGTGTCTGACGATTTCTTCTGTAGCGACTACGACAGTCTTATCCATCTTATCGCTTGTAACGATTCCGACTCTCGTCTTTCTTCTGTTTCTTTCCATTTGTCAAACTCCTCCTTTCCTATGCGTTCTTTCCCTGCTCGACCTCTCTCATGATGGTCTTGACTCTAGCGATATCTCTTCTTACTTCTCTCATCCTTACCGGATTCTCCAGCTGACCTGTTACGTGCTGGAATCTCAGGTTGAAGAGCTCCTGCTTCATTCTCTCGAGTTCAGCAGTTCTTTCCTGATCTGTCATCTTTCTGATTTTGTTCAGATCCATTACTCAGCTCCTCCTTCCTGACCTTTTACGACGAATTTGCACTTGATTGGGAGCTTGTGAGCGGCCAGTCTCATAGCCTCTCTTGCCTGCTCCTCAGTAACTCCGTCGATCTCAAACATTACTCTACCCGGCTTAACGACTGCTACCCAGTATTCAGGGGCGCCCTTACCGGAACCCATACGTACGCCGATAGGCTTCTTACTTACAGGCTTATGTGGGAAGATCTTGATGTAGACCTTACCACCTCTCTTGATGGACCTTGTCATAGCTACACGAGCGGCCTCGATCTGCTTGGAGTCAATCCAGCCACGACCATCTGCAGCCAGTCCATATGAACCGTATGCTACTGCATTGCCCTTTGTTGCAATGCCCTTCATTCTGCCACGGTGCTGTTTTCTACGCTTAACACGTTTTGGCATTAACATGGCGAGTTTCTCCTTTCCTTATCTATGCTTCGCTCTCTGCTGCAGGTGCTTCCGCCTGAGCTTCAACCTGTGGTGCCTCTACCTGAGGTTCTTCTACAGGAGCTGCCTTTGGAGCCTTGCGAACTCTTGTTGTTGCTGGCTTAACTTCCGGCTTAGCTTCGCGGCCGTCGAATCTTCTTCCGTCTCTTCTGTCGGATCTTCTGTCAGATCTTCTGCCGTCTCTGCGGTCGCCTCTGCGACCCTTCCTGTCTCTTCTGTCCTCAGCCTTTGGAACTGCATCCTTGAGGCCCTTGTCGAGAATCTCGCCGTGGTTGATCCATACCTTAACGCCGATCTTTCCGTAAGTAGTGTCGGCTTCAGCGAATCCATAGTCGATGTCTGCTCTCAGTGTGTGCAGAGGTACGTTTCCTTCGCTGTACTTTTCGCTTCTTGCGATCTCAGCACCACCGAGTCTGCCGGAGCATACGATCTTGATGCCCTTAGCGCCAGCCTTCATAGTTCTGCTGATAGGCTGCTTCATGGCTCTTCTGAAGGAAGTTCTTCTCTCGAGGCTCTGAGCTACGCTCTCAGCTGTGAGCTGTGCGTCGAGCTCTGTTCTTCTTACCTCTTCGATGCTGACTTCTACCTTCTTGCCAGTCAGCTTGACGAGTCCCTTCTTGAACTCATCGATGCCCTCACCGGATCTGCCGATGACCATACCTGGCCTTGCGCACATCACGATGACCTTGACCTCGTCAGCGCCCTTACGCTCGATAACTGTGTTCGAAACGCCTGCGTTGTACAGTTTCTTCTTTACGAATGTTCTGATCTGGTTATCTTCTACCAGGAGATCCGCAAAGTTTGTCTTATCGGCATACCACTTGGAGCTCCAGTCCTTGTTAACGCCGACTCTCATTCCATGAGGATTAACTTTCTGACCCATTAGCGAACCTCCTCCTTCTCAGAATTTTCTTCCTTTGGCTCTTCTGCCTTAGGAGCCGATTTAGCGGCTGCCTCTCTCTCCTTAAGTACCACGCTGATGTGGCTTGTTCTCTTAAGGATCATTCCGGCTCTGCCCTGTGCGCCCGGTCTCCAGCGCTTCATTGTAGGACCCTGATTTGCGCTGATCTCTGCTACGTAGAGTGCGTCAGGATTCATTTCGTGGTTGTTCTCAGCGTTAGCTGCTGCGGACTGTACCACCTTTTCCACGAGCTCAGCACCCTTACCAGGTGTGAACTTGAGGATTGTGAGTGCTTCGTTCAAGTCTTTGCCTCTTACCAGGTCGACAACAGGTTTGAGCTTGCTCGAAGACATTCTTACATACTTGGCTACTGCTTTAGCTTCCATAGTATAGCTTCTCCTTTCTGTTGCTTTCTGATTAGAGCTTACGGTCACCGGAGTGACCTCTGAATGTTCTGGTTGGAGCAAACTCACCGAGCTTGTGTCCTACCATATCCTCTGTGATGTATACAGGCACGTGCTTGCGTCCGTCATGAACTGCGATCGTGTGACCTATCATCTGAGGAAAAATTGTTGATGATCTGGACCATGTCTTGAGTACGGTCTTTTCGTTGGCTGCGTTCATCGCCTCTACTCTTTCAAGAAGCTTCTTTTCTACGAACGGGCCTTTCTTAAGCGATCTTCCCATTAATTTGCTCCTCCCTACTTGCCATTACGTCTTCTGACGATGTACTTGTTAGACTCTTTGTTCTTCTTACGTGTCTTGTAGCCGAGTGTCGGTTTGCCCCAAGGAGTGACAGGACCCTTACGTCCGATCGGAGCTCTACCTTCACCACCACCGTGTGGGTGGTCGTTAGGGTTCATTACGGAACCTCTTACTGTAGGTCTCCAACCCATGTGTCTCTTGCGGCCAGCTTTACCGATCTGGATGTTACCGTGATCGAGGTTGCCGACTTCGCCTACTGTGGCTCTGCAGTTCATTCTTACCATTCTTACTTCGCCGGATGGGAGTCTGACCTGTGCATACTCACCTTCCTTGGCCATCAGCTGAGCACCGTTACCGGCTGCTCTTACCAGCTGTCCGCCCTTGCCCGGCTTGAGCTCGATGTTATGAATGATTGTACCGAGAGGAATGTTTGCGATTGGGAGAGCGTTGCCCGGCTTGATATCTGCGTTAGGGCCCGATTCTACCACATCGCCGACCTTGAGGCCGTTAGGAGCGATGATGTATCTCTTCTCTCCGTCTGCGTATACAAGGAGTGCGATATTAGCTGTTCTGTTAGGATCGTACTCGATTGTCTTTACTGTTGCAGGAATGTCGTCCTTCTGTCTCTTGAAGTCGATGATCCTGTATTTAGGTCTGTAACCGCCGCCTCTGTGTCTGACGGTGATCTTGCCTCTTACGTTTCTACCGGAATGTTTCTTAAGGGTGACTGTAAGAGACTTTTCAGGCTTATCGGTTGTGATCTCTTCGAATGTGGAGACCGTCATTCCTCTAAGGCCCGGAGTCGTTGGTTTATATTTTCTGATTCCCATTTCCTACTGCCTCCTTAATTACATATCCGAGAAGAGCTCGATTTCCTTGCTGTCAGGTGTGAGCGTTACGATTGCCTTCTTATATGAAGAAGTTGTTCCGAACGTTCTTCCGAGTCTCTTTCTCTTGCCGCTTACGTTCATTACGTTGACCTTGGCTACGTCTACGCCGAAGATCTCTTCGATAGCCTTACGAACTTCTGTCTTGTTGGAAGTCGATGCTACCTTGAACACGTATTTCTTGTCCGCTGCCATATCCATACTGTTCTCAGTGATGATAGGAGCGAGGATTACATCGTATCCGGTCTTCATTATGCGTACACCTCCTCGATCTTCTTGGCTGCCGCCTCAGTGAGCACGAGAGTGTAATGATTTACGATCTCATATACGTTCATTGTGCTTACGAGTGCAGTCCTTACGCCAGGGATGTTATGAGCGGATCTGACTACGTTGTCGTCCTTCTCGTCCATGACGATCAGAGCCTTCTTGTCTGCCTTGATGTTCGCGAGAACCTTTACCATTTCCTTTGTCTTAGGCTCTTCGAACTTGAACTCTTTTACTACGATGAGCTCGTTGTCAGCTACCTTTGCGGAGAGAGCCGACTTGAGAGCGAGTCTCTTGAGCTTCTTGTTGAGGTTGTATCTGTAGCTTCTTGGCTTTGGTGCGAATACTACGCCGCCGCCGACCTGTGTAGGGTCTGTCGAGCTTCCCTGTCTGTGGCGTCCTGTTCCCTTCTGTCTGAAAGGCTTACGTCCGCCTCCTCTAACCTCAGATCTTGTCTTGGCAGACTGGGTTCCCTGTCTCTGGTTTGCCAGGTAATTCTTGACTACGGCCTGAACTGCGAATTCATTAGGCTCGATTCCGAAGATCTCATCGGAAAGAGTGATGTCTCCGACTTTCTTGCCGTTAACGTCTACTACGTTAAGCTTTGCCATTTCAGTTCCTCCTTTCTGCCTTACTTATCCTGACCCTTGACCGCTGGTCTGATTCTGAGGAGTCCGCCCTTCTTTCCAGGAACAGCACCCTTGATCATCAGCAGGTTGCGATCTTCGAGCTTCTTTACGAGTACTACGTTCTGTACAGTCACTGTGTCACGTCCCATTCTTCCAGGAGCTTTGTTGCCCTTGAAGACTCTTGATGGGTATGTACCAGCTGCCAGAGCTCCGGCAAGTCTCTTATGCTTTGAGCCGTGGCTTGTAGGTCCTCTGCGGTGACCGTGTCTCTTGATGTTACCCTGAGTACCTTTACCTTTGGATGTACCTGTAACATCGAGCTTCATGCCTTCTTCGAAGTCAGCCACTGTGATTACCTGGCCTACTTCGTAAGTCTCGCCCTCGCCCGGCTTGAACTCTGCGAGGTGCTTCTTTGTGTCAACACCAGCCTTGGCATAGTGGCCTGTGAGTGGCTTGTTGACTCTCTGCGGCTTCTGATCTTCGTAGCCCACCTGGACTGCGTCATAGCCGTCTGTCTCGACAGTCTTGATCTGTACGACTGTCTCCGGGCCTGCCTCTACGACAGTGACCGGGATGACTGTTCCGTCTTCAGCGAAGATCTGAGTCATGCCGATCTTCTTTCCCAGCAATGTTTTCATATGTTGTTTCCTCCTTGTTCTTACAGCGGATCACTCCGGTTTGCTTATTCGCCATCTGGGTCGTTTGGCGAGCCTCTCGTGTGATCTTACTAACAACTCCGGAATAGAGTTATTGACGATTAGAGTTTTACGTAGATGTCTACGCCTGCAGGTGCGTCGAGCTTCTGGAGAGCCTCAACTGTCTTGTTTGTTGCGTTAGTAACGTCGATGAGTCTCTTGTGTGTTCTCTGTTCGAACTGCTCTCTGCTGTCCTTGTACTTATGGACCGCTCTGATGATTGTGACTACTTCCTTCTCTGTTGGAAGTGGAATAGGACCACTTACGTCAGCGCCTGTCTTCTTGACTGTGTCTACGATCTTCGCAGCATACTTGTCGAGAAGAGCATGGTCATAAGCTTTCATTCTGATTCTGATCTTCTGTAATTCTGCCATTGCTTTCCTCCTGTTAAAAATTCGTACTAATTTTCGCTATGCTTGTACAGGACTTCGCCTGCGCCTCCGCTTCTCGGCAGCCATGCAACTCTCTGGCAAGCCTTGGAATTTCAGCGTTTTGTCGGTTTTAACTCTGACTTTTAGGTTTCTTACACTTTTACGAGCGTTTCCTATGCCTGAGCTCACAACAAAATAGCGAAACCCTTCGCCCTCATCGAGTGAGGACTTCTCGGCAGAAATTATCCGCTAGCACGGTAACTTCCTGCTTCTTCGCGTTTAACAAGCCTTTGAATTATATCTATATGGGGATTCTAATGCAAGGATTTTTTGAAAATATTTTTCTTTATTTTTTGGGAATTTTTAGAACCAAAATGCCCTTTTTTCAAGGGATTGAGACTTATTATACCTAACACGGTAGCCAGCGTTTACTATGCACCCTATATACGGACATTCCCGGCACTTTAGGCACTATATATTGATTTAGATCACTTTGAAGGACTTCCACTTGCCACTCTTCCAGCGCACCACGCAGATGCTCCCCTTTATGCACCAATCCAGTCCCATCGCTATAGCTATTCCAATTACCCCGAGCTTCATCCACAGGCCGAGGATAAATGAAAGCAGCGTTCTGCAGACGATAGTAGAGAATATGGCAGCCCACATGGTGAACTTGGCATCCCCCGTCGCCCTTATGCCGGCTGACAGAGGATGTGAGAACGGCTGGGCAAAAGACGCGAACACATTGTGGATGATAACTACTATCCACAATAGATGCTTGGTCTCAGCTGAAACCGAGTACAGAGGGAGTATAAGCGGAACGAGAGCGAGGATGAAGAAGTTCCAGAATGTCGACAAAAGCATCGACAGCCTTACGATCTTCTTCATATACCACTCGGTTGCCTCGATGTCGCCGGCTCCCATGCACTGCCCTATGACGGTGGTAGTGATAGGCACCATTACTACGCACATAGACGCAGAAAGAGACCATATAGTCTGACCGATACCGTTAGCTGCTATGTGCGCTGTACCAAATGTAGCAGTAAGCGTGCCAAGAAGTACTCTGGCCAGCTGGAACAGAGTATTCTCTACGGCATTAGGAGCAGCTATGCGGGATATACGAGAGACCATCTGTCTATCTGGCCTGAGAGCATCCCCTATTGTAAGTGTGACCTCGGATTGCTTTCTTGTGCAGAGAGCCGTCATCACTATTGCTGCGAAGTACCAGGATATAGTCGTTGGCCAGGCAACACCGGCTGCTCCGGCATGGAGCACGAAAATACCGATAGCGTTGCCCGCTACGTTCAGGATATTCATTCCGAGGGACACGAACATCGTAGTCCTCGTGCGTCCCATCGATCTGTACAGGGCTGCTCCGGCGTTGTACAAAGCGTTGGCCGGGAACGAGAGAGTTACGATCCAGAGATAAGTACGGCAGGCCTGCATTACCTCGGGCTCTACAGTCGGATACATGATCCCGAGAAGTCCCCTGCCGACGATCAGCATGAATACCATCGCTATGAGCGATATAACTCCCGCGATGAAATAGATCTGCGATGCCGCGCGGTCTGAGTTCTTCTTTTCGCCATGCCCGATATATTGCGATACTACAACAGCGCCTCCGGTACCAAGCGCGGTAAAGAGGTAGATAAATATTGTGTAGATCATCGTATCAAGCGAGACGCCCGATACTGTCGCCTCACCGGCATAGCTGACCATCATGGTATCCGCTATGCCGACGATCATCTGGAGCAGATGCTCTATCATCAAAGGGATGATCATCGCGGCGAGTCTTTTATCCGTGAATGGTTGGTTTTTAGGTAGTGGTTTCGGATCTAAAAACATCCTTAGGATATCTCCTTGGGGCTAATTGGACATATTATGTCTGTCATTCAGCCCCAATATTGTACTCGCCCCTAACTGATCATTCAAGGGTAGCCGTGCAGCCTCAATCAGCTTCACACCCGTCTTCGCATTCGCATTTGCATCCGCTGCCGCCGCGCACCGCAACTCTGAGCTTGTCCGAATCGCATATAAGAAGATCGTCAGACAGCACGTCCTCTTCATCCACTACACTGCGATTGGCCGACCATATCATCTCGGATATTTTGTCCGGATCGGCGTCTGCAGAGACTCTCATTATAAGGACTTCATGCACCGATGATGGGATCACGTAAAAATTGCCAATCATTTCATGGAGCCTGTCTATCACGCCGGGATAGAAAAGAGTCGCGGCTCCCCAATACGTATCTCTATTTGATAAGACGAATACTTCGAAGTCTTCCGGCAGAGGCCCATCCTCAGCCTCGGATAACAGATCGCGCCTTTCGCCCGGATCGCCATATACCATATCCGAAAGCACATACATCACGGCTTCATTCTCCGGTATGTTCCCGAAGGCTATATCAAAGAGTTCGTCCTTTGATATATCAAAGTCTTTCAGCAGATCATTTGTGATCATCGCCCGAAAATCGCCTCTCACCACGTCAGTGATCAGCATGAGGCCTCCGCCCACATCCATATGCGGAACGCTCTCCGCGATAGCAGGATTTCTTTTCTTTGAAAGAAGTCTCAAATTTATGTCATCTGCCATTGACCCCAAATCGAAATCTTCTGTGAACGGAAGCGTTACATCAAAGCTATGCCTGATAGTCTCTATGACTTCGTGGGTGATCCTGTCGACAGGGCAGCCCTGAGTGTAACGCGAGTATAGATCCTCTGCGTATAGCGTAGGGGCTATCATGCTCCCCTCCTTGATGAACCGAAGCCCTGTCAACTTCCCCCTCTGAGGCTTGGTCACAGCGCCGGATTCTACCCGTATCGCGGCCTTTGGATCCGTCCTTAACGCGCCATTGCATCCGGTGATAAATTCCTCCGTAAATTCTGTAAAACTAAGCATGTTTCTATTTGTCTCCTTTCCCTGTGGCTAGCCGGTCGGCTGATCACTTCAGCATCTACAAAGCGCGGAGATGCCGGCCGTCCCGTCGACTTGGCCTTCTTACCCTTTCCCTTTTTGGGGATAATTCAGTATGGCAAGTATCCAAAGCTCATATCAAATCACAAAAAGAACGCCTCAGGCGCTTGCAATTGCAAGTATCTGAAGCGTTTTTCCGTCATTTGCTATGCGATTATTGTTGAAATTAGGGAAATAATTGCCTAAAAAAGGGCTTCCTCTGATTTCTTAGCCCGGTGGCCACTGCATAGCACGCTTGCCAAGTATGTGGATGTGCAGATGCTTTACAGTCTGCTGTCCATCCTCGCCGGTATTTATCACGCAGCGATAGCCGTTCTCGAGTCCTTCCTGAGCGCAAACTTCTTTGATCTTGAGCATCATGTGTGCCATCAATCCAGCGTGCTCTTCTGTAAGATCGTCGAGCGAAGCAACATGGATCTTAGGCACCATCAGAATATGCACAGGAGCCTGCGGATCAGCGTCACGGAACACCGCGATCTGATCATCTTCGTAGACCATGTTGGTTGGGATCTCGCCGTTTGCCAGTTTGCAAAAAATGCAATCATCCATATCCCTTAACCTCCTCAATATTTTAACGCCAATGCGCTGTATTGCCGCTCTTATTTTACTCTTATCCCACATGATCATTCAAGTTGAACGCTCCCGTCGCCTATAGACATCCGCTGTCTGTTATTCAGCCTGGTTGTTTTTACTGAAGTTGCTGCCGATAAGAGTCAGCAGATATCCCGCTACAATGATCATCAATGCCGAGATCTTGCCCAAGGTAGTCCCAAACAGTCCCACAACAAACCCGATGCGAGGAATGTGGTGCAACACCTTCCCTTCTATATTCTCATAAAACACAGGACTTAAGTCGTTGCTTGAATTCGCGTCACCCTTCGTGATGACTTCCCTTTCGTCTATCCGATTCTCGACCACTCTATGTGTCACCGGCGTATCAATATGCTTCTCGGTGTAAAAGACTATTACGTCCCCCACCTCGAGTTCAGCTGGTTCGACCGGCTTTGACATCACAATGCTCCCTACCGGTATCGCCGGTTCCATACTTCCGCTCACCACAACGTACTGGCTGTATCCGATCAAATGCGGAACAGCAACGACGAGCCCCATTGCGATCATCAGTATCATTGTTAAAGTGCCTATCGCGCTCAGCAGCCTGCCGAGGAAGCTCCCCGCACCTCCGCTTTTCTCTGCCTTGCCGTATTCACTCTGATTTCTTTCTACTCTGCTCATTCAATTCCCTTACGGGACGGATCCCGTTTATAACAGCATGATCACCGTTGCCGCCAGTACTATAAGTATATACACGGTTATGACGATCTGGATGACCTTCCAGACAGGCGACTTGCGGGGATCCTTTTCAGGAACCATCTTCTCTTAAAGCACGTCCTTGCGTCTTGACTCAAGGTCTTCTGCCACGGCGCTTCCCTGGGTAGCCGCCTTCTTCGTGACATCGCTCGATGTTTCCCTTACGCAAGGGTCGTCGACCTGCTGCACCTTATGCTGCGCGCCCGGATCAGGCTTTGACGCGTCGCCTACTCCAAGGGCTTCAGCCGCAACGCCGAGAGTGGATACGAGTCCGGTTATCTCCGTCGGCATGTAGATCTTGGTGGCCTTGCCGTCCGCAACATCCCTGAGCGCTTCAAGACCCTTCAGCTTCAGGACGCTTTCATCAATATGCGCCTCCCTCAGCTTCTCAAGACCTTCCGCCTGCGCTTCATAGACCAGTCTTATGGACTCGGCCTCACCCTGAGCGAGGGCTATCTTGGCTTCCTTCTCGGCCTCAGCCGCGAGCACCTTCGCCTTCTTGTCACCTTCCGCGCGGGAAACTACCGATTCCTGGTGAGCCTGGGCTTCGAGCACCGTCTGTCTTCTTTCACGCTCAGCCCTCATCTGCTTGGTCATGACCTCTTCTATCTCTGAAGGCGGGTCGATGTTCTTGAGTTCTACTCTTGTGACCTTGATGCCCCACGGATCCGTAGCCTCGTCAAGGATAGCCTCCATCTGCGAGTTGATGGCCTCTCTGGATGAGAGAGTGGTATCGAGTTCCATGCCTCCGATGATGCTCCTGAGAGTCGTTGCCGACAGGTTCTGCAGTCCGGCGATCGGGTTCTCCACTCCGTATGTGTACTTCTGCGGATCAAAGATCTTCGCGAACACTACCGAGTCCACCTTGACCGATACGTTATCCTTTGTGATGACCGGCTGCGGCGGGAAGTCGAATACCTGCTCCTTAAGGGATATCTTGTTTACTATGTTATCTATGAACGGGATCTTCACATGGATGCCCGCGTACCATATGGTCTGGAATTTTCCGAGCCTCTCGATGACGTAAGCGTGCTCCTGCGGAACGATCCTGACGTTCCTTATGATTATGACCAGAACTACAAAAAGAATTATAAGAATCGCTACCATGTATGCATTCCTTTCCTTCCTGTATTATTATCGTCTTGCGGCAACACTGTATTGTAATTATAGCACAGAGCGGCCCCGTTTTGCGGGACCGCTCATGTTATCTGTTATTTGCGGTGATCCTATTCGGCTTCTTGTTCGTATCCTTCTTCGCTGTCCCTGCGACGCTTAATGAGCAATGCCACGATCACCAATGCCACAAGCAACGCTGCCACTATGGCGGCCCAGATGATGCCATTGTTTATGCCCGCAGCAGGTACTTCATTCTCTGCCAGTTCTTCAGGCGAAGCAAGCGGAGTCTCTTCATCGTCGAGATTGACCACATTAGGTGTTCCGGGTGTGGCTGCATCTATCGCAGCTGCCTGTGCCGCTGCAGGGTTTGCCGCAACTGCGGCAGGCGCAGCAGGATTGGCTGCGTTTGCAGCGTTTGTCTGCTGAGCTACAGTGAGATCGCTTTCATAGTATTTGAATGTCAGCACATCGCTGCTGCCGTCTCCGGTGATGGTCTTTGTAAGGTTATATGCCGTAGGAGCGTAGCCGTCTACATACTTGAATGACACCATTACGCTGCTGCCTTTAGGCGCGTAGTATGTTGCATCAGCCATCAGAGCATTATCATTGTCCCTGTCAAGATAGCGCACTGTATATGGTACCATGTTGCCCTTGACTCCATATACCGCAACGTAGTTGAGATCAGACTTGACCGACGATACTGCCGTTATCTCCGACATGACCTCATCATGTCCGGCTTCCTTGAATCCAACCACCACATACTTGCTGTTAGTGGTCCTCACGCTGTCCGTCGACACCGCAGGGAAGCTTCCGCTCTCATCAGCATACACTATGCTCTCGGCCGCTTCAGATCCGTCGGCGAGCTTCATTACACCGTTATTGCCGGCGCTTATCTTCATCCTGTATGTATAACTGTCTCCTTCACCGGCGCCGTCCTCTGCACGGCACGGCATCGATGTGAATGTCACAAAAATTGCAGCAAGCAGCATGATCAGGATCAACGATGCCGCACGGCGTCCTGTCATCCATGATCTAGTCATTTTTGCCTCCTTTCCTTCTGAGGTGAAGTGCATATATGCCTACAGCCGCAAGCAGCACCAGCGCCATGGCAAAGAGCGCCATATATATGCCAAGCTGCGTATAATCGCCGGTTTTTGGCGAGGTGGTAACAGTGCTGTCATCTTCATCAGGAACCTCTACGGCGAAATTTACATCGAGGTCTGCGATCGAAGACTGATAGTTGTTGCCCAGAGTCTCTCCGTCAATGGCGATGGCCAGTTTGAGCGTGCCCGTCTTTCCCTTGCCTATCCTGTCAAGGTAGAAATACTTCTCGCTGCCGCTCGAAGCCTGCTTGAGTCCTTTCGGCACAGTAGTGCCGGAATTGTCACCGCCTACTTCATTTGAATAGATGCCGGTGGACTTGCCTGAAGCCGATGTATACACGAGGTTGTATTCGTATGCGCCGTTGGTCCCCTCCGTGGTCTCTTCTATGCCCTCTTCAAAAGCCTTGATGACGCTGTCTTCCACGTACCAGTCTGTGGCTTTATTGCTGTTATTTTTGAGTGTGAATTCAAGTTCCACATCATCGCCCGGTGTGAGGCCTGAAAGCGCCTCCTTTATATCTTTCGTAGAGTAATTAAGTGCGACCGCATCACCGTCATAGGTGACTGTACCCTTTACGGTCTCTGCGGAAACGCTGAGCGCCGATGCGCTGATCAGCACGAGTGCGAACATGACGGGAAGTGTCTTCTTAAGGATCCTCTTCATCTCTGCACCTCCTTAGTCCTGCACCGTAACGCTGCCGTTGTTGAACGTAACGTTGGTGACGCCCCACGCGCTGCCGGCAGCTTCCTGACCATGCTCATACTGTACAGCCTGAGCCTCTGCCTCTACATTGAAAGTAAGCCCATCATATTTGAATTCAGCAATGAGTGTAGTCTTGTCGTCTTCACTCTTTTCTTTGATCGTATAAGCACCGGCTATATCTGCATCCAGCTTTATGCCTGTGAAAAGCGTGCTTGATCCGCCCGGGGCCAGCGACTTGTTGCAATAATATACGGTCTGCTCTGCGGTAGACTCCTTCTTATTAGCCGCCCAGCCGTTTCCAAGCACAAGCTCTATATCATCAGGGCTTACGGTAGTGACCTTGCCGCCGTCATCTGTCCAGTACTTTGTAACGATGACTCTGACATACTCTTCACTTGCGCCGTTGTTATTGACGGCGATCTCATCGGCATATGTGTAGCCCGGGTCTATGCTGACGTCCTTAAGACTGCTGAAGAGCGTTCCGTCTCCATCAACAGTTTTTCCGTTCTCGGTCAGCTGCACGGCCAGCGTCTCCATGCCGAGCTCTACCTGAGCGCCGTTGCCTTCGAGCAGCGCCGCTCTTGTGCGTCCGATCAGTCCGCCAAGCACTATGAGCGCTATGCACAGCACTGCCGCCGCTATTCTGAGGGTGTTCTTATTGATCTTCGTCATGACTCAGCCCTCCTTACTGCACTGCGATCGCAGCGACTGCATCTTTGTCCCAGCCATCCGGCGCCGCAAGCTTTGTGTTGCTTTCATAGGCAACACGCTGCGACTCATGTATGACTACGATATTGAAATCGCTGTCCGGCAATTGGTCACTGCCTTTTACATCTACAAGCAGTTCATCAGCTTCAGCCATTTCTTCGCCTTCTGCCAGGATCTTCTTGTAGTAGTACCAGCCGTCTGCCCCATTTTTCCAGGAGCTTCCTCTTATACTCGCAAGATCTTCATTTGCGAATATCTGTACTCTTACCACGACCGGGGTCTTTCCCACATTATTGATGGTGATGTGCTTGTCATTATCCCGCACGTCTTCCTTGAGCTCTGTCTGCCACTGCAGATGCACATCCTTGGACCCCGATGCCTTCACATAGTCTGTGAAGTATGCCAGCACCGACGGGACGCTTACAGCCGTGGCCATCAGCACTGCCGCCAGCGCGAAGGCAGCCGAGCGCTTATGCAATATTTTTACTATGCTTCCCCTCATCTTCTGCCTCCTCCCCTGCTATGCCGCAGGCTCCTCTTCCTGTCCGGATGCCTTTGTTACATACTGCTTGTTTTCGTACCTGTTGAGCGCGCCTGAGCCCTCAACTACTGTATCATCATATTCATTGGCAAAGCTGAACTCATACTGGCCGTCCTCATTCTTTTCGGCGGCACCTTCGCCTGTCAGCTTTATCGTCTGCTTTTCTGCAGAACCCTCCGCCATCTTGTATCCGGCCTTATAGACCTCGTTGACAGTGATCTCTTCAATACCTGTCACGCCCTTGATCGCGAGAACCTCGCTCTTCGCTTCGCCGTATCTATCAAAGGTAATGGATACGTAATTCTCATACACAGTGGTACCGGCTGAATTCTTTGCCTCTACATTGAATACGAAGGTTGCGTTGGCCGTCTTTTTCGTTTCTCCATTGTTTGCGTCGAGGTAATTCTCGATGGCCTTTGTGATCTTGATTACAACACCTTCTCCTTCATATGTGTTGATGACCTTTACCTCATCGCTCCAATTGTTTTTATCTATAGTGGCGTTGTTGCTTGTATCTGCAAGAGTGTATTCTATCGCCTTACCCTCAGCATCCATTTTATCTACAGTCCAGGTATACGTCCAGTCGTTCTCCTTATTGAACTTTATGGAATCGCTCGCCAGCTTGCCGTTTGCAAAAATGCTGAGTGACCAGGTGTCATCTTCACTATGCGCGGCGCTCACCTTAACGGTGATATTGACCTTGTCGTCTCCGGCGTCCTTTGTTGTTACTGCAAAGCCGTGCTCTGTCGCCTCATCAAGCCCGAAAGCTTCGCCATGCTGGGTCGTGATCCTGTTGAGAGTCAGCGATCCGAACTTGCTGCCGATAGGACTGTCTGTATCATTGGCACCTTTTATCTCACGAACATCATATTTTCTGTCATCGAGATTGACAAAGTACGCCTTCCCCTGAGGCTTACCGTTTACTATCTCGATGGACTTTGTCCATATGGTCCCGTCGTCATTCTTAAGGAAGACCGTCTCGCCTTCATCATCCTTATAGCAGATACCAAAGTATGCTGTTGCATTCAGGCCTTCTACGTCGTCCGGGTTTCCGTCAACGATCTTCTCTACGATCACAGACTTGACCGGGAACAGGTAGAAATTATCTGAGAGCTTGCCTGTTTCCACAGAGTACTGTACAAGATTATCCTTCTTCTCAGCCTCTTCTTTATTATAGACATCAGTTGTCTGAGTGCTGAAGTATCTTCCCTGTCCTGCGCCGATCGCTTCATCATCTGTATATACCGTGAATGTGCCCGGATCCGCAACATTGGTTGCATATGACCGGTAGCCTTCCGGCATCATTGTGAGCGTCTTGGAGTCTCCGGTATTATCATTTGTTACTACGATAGATTTAAGTCCTTCAGGGCTCTGGTCAGGAGCATCCCCTTCACCTTTGTAATTGTGAACGAATGTCCCCTGAAGGAGATTGCCCGATACCTTACGTCCATCCTCTCTGCTGGTTGTTGAACCATCATCATTGAGGATCCTTGTGTCGATCGCGAATTTTGTACCATCTGAGTAAGCCTGAAGATCAGTATTTGCTGCATCGATGGTTATGTTGTTTGCCATTTTGTTCTGGGCGCCGGAACCGACACCTGAAGCTCCCCAGCCACCGATAGCAACGACCGTACCTCCTGTGATGGAAATATCCACATCGGCTTCAACAAAGTATTTTGCGCTGCCTGAACTGATACCTGAAAATGCTGAACCGATACCTGAGCCGCCGGCCATTTTTGTTACATCTTCGTCGAATCTCTCTGATGCTGCACCTTTTGCTATGATGTCTCCGCCGGTTATGCTGATCTCAGCTTTATCCGCGCCTACACCGAGCCCGATACCGGCTCCGCCCTTTACACCACCGGTCGCATCGATCTTTCCTCCGCTGATCTCGATCTTAGTAAAATCTACGGTTGTGATATCTGTAGTTCCGCGTCCGTTAACGCCTCTTTCTTCATTCGAGTTAGGCGAGCCTCCGGAGCCGATGCCTGCAGCACCATCACCACCGACAGCAGTGATTTCTCCGCCTGTGATAGTAATGTCCGCATGACCAAGATATCCGCCTCCTATGCCGGCTCCTCCGTGATGAGTTTTACCTTCCCGGTCTCCTCCTGTTGCGTTGATCGTTCCACCGGATATATTTATGATCGCATCGCAATACATGCCTCCGCCGATAGCAGCACCGATATCATTACTTGTGGCAGTGATATTGCCGCCGGTAATAGTGACATCCGCGTAATAGTATCCCGGGCCTTTGTCATTTGATGCATATCCCTTATTCTTACTGCTGCCTATACCGCATCCAATACCTGCAGCACCATCAGCTGTTACGGTACCGCCATTGATGACGATCTTGCTGCTGTCCACATGGTTGCCGCCGCCGATTCCCGCGCCGGAACCAGTTGATTTTGCGTTAACAGAGCCTCCGTTTATCGTAATAGTACCCCAGGCATTATTGCCGGTAGCCTTATACGAGCCTATGCTGGTGCCTCCATTCGGGTTGTTGGAGCTTCCGATCCCTGCGCCGGAACCAGGAGAAACCGCCGTAACGTTGCCTCCGTTTATGGTGATATTTCCGTAGAGACCTCTTCCCCTGCTTCCGTTCAGGCTGTTGCTGCCGCCTATGCCTGCAGCGTTTGGTCCGCCTGTAGCATTCAGGGTACCGGATCCGCTTATTGTAAGCGATGCCATCTTGTTGGATGGGCTTTCTCCCTCTTCAAAGAGGAACTCCACTTCTATGCCGGCGTATCCGCCGCTTGTCGCATTGATATCTGATCCATGAGCTCCGGTCACATTATTAGTTGAGCCCTTGGCAAGCACAATGTTTACATTGCTTTCTGCCCGTATCAGGATCCCCGGGCCGCTCTTTTCTGCAGCTTTGATATCCACTCCATTGAGCGTGACCTTGCAGCTGTCTGCAACCACGATCCTCTGGCCTGTGCTGGTCTTGCCCTCAGCCATTGCGACCGTTACATCACCGGTGATCGTCAAGACTCCGGTCTCAGGATCAAAGGAATATGTGCCATCCTCTCCAAGCACAGTAAAGTCACAGCCTTCCAGCGTGGACGCATCTGTCATGTCGATCTCTTCTTCGGCTTCTTCCTGAGCACCTTCTGCATCAGTGTCCTCACTGCCGGCTCCTTCCTGGGCACTTACTTCGTCCTCTGCGTCTTCTTCACTCTGTGCAGCTTCTTCACCTGCAACCTCTTCATTCCCATTCGATGCAGCCTCGCCATCCTTTGCGGTATCGGCGTCATCACAGGAATCTGTAGCAGCATTAGCTCCCTCAGAAGAGTCTGCAGTTGCCTCCTGCGCAGATACATCCGGGGCATCACCGAGTCCGGCAAATACAGCGCCACTCATGCTGAATATCACAGTGAAGGCAAGCATGAGAGTCAGGATCGTCCTGATGAGTCTGTATTTGTTTGTTTTTGTTTTCTTTATCTCTTTCATAAATGTCACCTTTGGTTCAGTGGCAAAAGCTTCTTTATTTGATCAGATCTTCATCTTCCATGGATATAATATATAAAAAAGCGTCATTATAACCGTCTCTTTACTACTAAATTAAGCTACAATAAATGACAAATAGCACCGTTTCATATCTAAGCATTTCAGTTTATCACGGTGCTATCTATATGTCTATAATTATTATGCTTCTACAGTCTCAACGCCCAGCATGCCGTCCCTGAACGGCTCAACCGGCCTCACATCGCAGAACTCCCCTGCAGTTATCCGGGCTTCCGCGTCCTTTACGTATATCTTTACATAATTGCCCGCGTACCCTTCGGCATATCCGCCCCGGATCTCCTCTACGAGGACGCGCTGAACGGTCCCCGCAAGTCCGGCAATGCGCTCATTAGCAACTTCTTCGGCCAGTTCCTCCAGCCTGTCAGCCCTTTCGTTCTTGACCGCGCCCGGCACAGCGTCGGGCATGCTCTCGCCCGGGGTCCCCTTTCTCGGTGAATAGCGGAACACGTGGACTTTTCCAAAGCCGGCTCTCCTTACTACATCGAGCGTGTCTGCGAAATCTTCCTCTGCCTCGCCCGGAAAGCCAACGATTATGTCTGTGGTGATCCCATAATGCGGATCAAATTCCCTTAGCGCTTTTACTATCTCCAGATACTGATCGCGCGTATAGTGGCGGTTCATGGCGTTTAGAACTTTGTCGCTTCCACTCTGGATGGAAAGATGGAGGTGGTGGCAAAGTTTCTTGTAGCCGAGCAGCTTCAGTACATCATCTTTATCCACTACCGTAGGCTCAAGTGAGCTGAGGCGTATCCTGAAATCCCCATCGAATGCGTCGATCCTCTTTATTATAGTTTCGAGGCCCGAAAGACCGGCTTCGTCCGGCTCGCGCTCAAAGCTGAATCCCGGCTCCGTTCCGTAGAGCGCCGTGTTTATTCCAGTAAGAACTATCTCCCTGCAGCCCTTCTCGACGAGAGCCTTTGCTTCGGCGGCCACCTGCTCGGGAGCTCTGCTTCTTACCCTGCCTCTTGCATACGGTATGAGGCAATACGAGCAGAAGCGGTTGCAGCCCTCCTCGATCTTTATGTACGCGCGCGTCATCGACGACTCGTCGGAAGTGACCACGCCCATGTCCTCGTAGCCGGTGAGGTCGTCATAAGAGAGCACGTGGAAGTACTCTTCTCTATTCCCTTGCTGGATCTTCTCGTACGCGGCGATCGATCTGTCCACGATCTCCGTCTTGAGCGCATTGCCTATCACGAGATCCACTTCAGGCATCGCCGCTACTTCCTTAGCCGCGACCTGTGCATAGCACCCCGTTACCACGACTACGGCGTCAGGATTAGTCTTCCTCGCGCGCCTTATGAACTGCCGCGATTTCCTGTCCGCGATATTCGTTACAGTGCAGGTATTGATCACATAGATATCCGCGAAATCTTCCTCATCCACTATCTTTGCACCACGAGAAACGAAGGCCTCTTTGATGGCCTCCGTCTCGTATTGGTTAACTTTACAGCCCAGTGTGTGGAATGCGGCTTTCATGTGTTTGTGTGCTCCGTTACTGCTTGTGTAGACTTACAATTCGTTCCAATTCATTCCGGTTCATTCCGGTTCGATTCAATTGAGTCTAACATTCGTAATCCGTGTGGTCAACCGCATTCACACTGCTGATCTTAGGCGCCGGCGCATTCAATGCCTCTGCGCCATCGTCAGGGCTGATAGTTGTGGGGTCCATTATTTCGCCGCCTGGCGGCTATGATTAGTCAATTGGCCCGATTCCGCTAGAAGGCCAGCGCGGACTCCGACGATGGCGCCGGTTCTGGCGCCGGTGCAGGCGCTCCTCCTCCGATGTTATATCTCTCGGCAAGTGCTCTTGTGAGTTTTTCAGCCTCCTCCTCAAAAAGCGTGATGCCCTTCGTCATTCTTGTGTGTTCAGGATCCCACTCACGAAGATCGATCTTGCTGACGCCTCCGTTCCACGCTACTACATTGACTTCCTTTGTCCATCCGTTTTCTTTGCTTCCAAGGACTTGGATACGCTCCATGATCTCAAAGGTTACCGGATCGTTATTCCTCCTCTGGTTATTGTTGTTGTTCGCCATACTTCTTTCTCCTTTACCCTTTTTTGAAGTCTGCATTACTGTTTATCGATCGCGCTTTCGATGTAGTTAAATGCTATATAAAATAAGCGAAATTGTCGAACAATATACTCCCTAATTCCTGCAATTTATTCCCCAATTTTTGCACAAAATCTGAAATTCCGCGTGAAGCACATTATTCAGTACAGTCCCGTTGTCTGCCGTGGCCAAGGAAGGAGCTATCTAGGAGGCAAGTTATGGGGAAATCGCCTTGTTGCGACTGTTTCCCCATAACGCTTAGGCTGGGAGCCGAGTGTGTGAGGTGGAAAGTTATGGGGAATTCGCCTTGTTGCGACTGTTTCCCCATAACGCTTAGGCTGGGAGCTGCGCGTGAGAGGTGGAAAGTTATGGGGAAATCACCCTGCAG
>CADAUB010000028.1:0-4003 GCA_902790965.1 uncultured Eubacteriales bacterium
GCAAGCCTGATGCCGGTTCGGCGGGGAAGGGGGTAGAGTAATGGGTACTGTACTTACAGTCAAAAACATTAACGTCTACTACGGAGCTATCCACGCCATAAAAGGCATATCCTTCGATGTAGACAGAGGCGAGATCGTAACGCTTATCGGTGCCAACGGTGCCGGCAAATCCACAACACTTCATACGATCTCAGGCCTTTTGAGAAGCAAGACAGGTGACATCGAGTTCCTCGGCGAATCGATATCCCACACTGCTGCTCACAAGATCGTATCCATGGGAATATCCCACGTGCCTGAAGGCAGGCGAATATTCCAGGGTATGACCGTACAGGAAAATCTCGAAATGGGTGCTTTCGTAACAAAGCAGGATCGCATCGCCGAAAACCTCGCCTATGTATACGAGCAGTTCCCTAGGCTCAAGGAGAGAACATCTCAGATCGCGGGTACTCTTTCGGGAGGAGAACAGCAGATGCTGGCTATGGGAAGAGCTCTCATGTCGGATCCAGAGCTTCTGATGCTCGATGAGCCATCGATGGGACTTGCGCCTATACTGGTCGATCAGATCTTCGAGATCATCAAGAATCTCAACAAGGCCGGGACTACGATATTGCTCGTAGAACAAAACGCGCAGATGGCTCTTTCGGTAGCGGACAGAGCCTATGTAATAGAGACAGGTAAGATTTCCCTGTCGGGCACAGGAGCAGAATTGGCCCAATCAGAAGAAGTCAAAAAAGCATATCTTGGAGGTTAATAGGCAATAATGAACACAGAAAAAAGCGTTGCTCTTATGGAGAGAGACAGAAAAGTGATCGCACCATGTTCACATCTTTCATACTTTCCACTCGCGGTAGAAAGTGGCCAGGGAGCAATTCTGACAGACGTTGACGGCAATCAGTTTATCGATTTTCTTACTAGCGCATCGTCGCTCAATCTCGGGAGCTCGAATCCTGTGATCACCGCGGCGATCAAGGAGCAGCTCGAGAAGTACACCCAGTACACTCAGGCTTATAGCTACAGCGAGCGCAGTATCGAATACGCGGAGAGGCTCGTATCTGTATACCCGGGTGGGGTCGACGCAAAGGTCTGCTTCGGAAACTGCGGTTCCGACGGCAATGACGCCGCGGTCAAGTTCTCAAGAGCTTACACACATCGCTCCGGGATCATCACATTCCTCAATGGTTATCACGGAAGCACATACGGATCTGCGACTCTCACTACATGTTCGACAGAGATGCATGAGGGTATGGGTCCATTCCTGCCTGACTGCTACGCGTTCCCGTTCTACGGCATAGACAAATCCGATGAGGAAGTTGAAGCTAATTGCGTAGCTCAGATCGAGCAGGCATTCGCAAGCTGGCTTCCTGCAAAGGATGTAGCGGCAGTGATCATCGAGCCTGTACAGGGCGATGGAGGTCTCCTCCCGGCTCACCCTATATTCATGAAGAAGCTCTATCAGCTGTGCAAGGATAACGGCATCCTGTTCATATCTGAGGAAGTACAGCAGGGCTTCTGGCGTACAGGAAAGATGTTCGCCATCGAGCATTACGGAATCGTTCCTGACGGCATCATAATGGGTAAATCGATAGGCGCGTCGCTCACTCTCGGAGCTTTCATGGCAAAGACCGAGATCATCGACTGTCTGCCTGCTCCGGCTCATCTGTTCACAATGGGAGCTAACGCCATCGCTTGTGCGGCCGGCGTTGCGGCTTTCGATGAGTATCAGAAGCCGGAATTCCAGAGTCTCTTAAAGGACAATATCGCTATGGCCGAGAAGAAGGCCGCTGAGCTTAAAGAAAAGCATCCGGATATCGTGGCATTCCACCGCAATCTGGGTCTTTCGATGGGTATAGGTGTTCAAAAGCCTGATGGCACACCAGACAATGAAGGAGTTTTTAAGATTCTCTTCCATTGCTATGAAATGGGATTAGTAATTATATCCGTTGCCGGCAACATCCTGAGGATCCAGCCACCTCTCAACATCGAGACAGAGCTGCTGGAAAAGGGCTTCGATATTAGTCGATGACAGACTTCGAAGCGGGTAAGATCAGCGATGACGTACTCAAGTACAAAGCAGGATGGTAAATAGTCGGCCTGCAAATACAGTTCTCAATTAATAGTTATAGTTTAAAGGAGGAAAGAACTATGGAGAAGAAAAAGAAGGGGATCACCAGATGGCTGATACCGGGATTCATTTTCCAGTCGGTCACCATCGGTGGAGGTTACGGTACGGGTGCTGAGATCGCTCAGTACTTCGGAGCAAGCGGAATGGTCGGTGGACTGCTTTCTGCACTGGTCACGCTCGTTATCTGGGCTGTAATGTGCGCCGTTACATTCGAATTCGTCCGCGTGTTCAAGACTTATGATTACGGTTCAATGATGAAAGAGCTGCTCGGCAAGGCAGGCTTCCTGTATGACATCCTTTACTACGTTATGATGTTCATCGTACTCGGAGTACTCAACGCTACAGCTGGCAGCATGATCAACGCTCTTACAGGAGCTTCGTCATGGATCGGCGTTATCATCCTCGCCGCAGGTGTCTTCGTACTGGTATTCCTTGGAACAGAGGCTATCGAGAAGGTGCTCTCGTTCTGGTCATACGTACTGTATGCGGTATACATTATATTCCTGATCGCTGTAATGGTTAAGTTCGGCGGCAACATCAGCGCTGAGTTCGCTAAGGGCGAGATCGCACCAAACTGGTTCACAAACGGTGCAAACTACGCTCTGTACAACCTCGTTGTTGTTCCTCTGATCCTTTACACAGTCAGAGATTGTGATACACGTAAGGAAGCTGTTGGAAGCGGCGTTCTCGCTGGTATCATCGGCGTTGTCCCTGGCATCCTGCTCCTGCTGGTAATGGGCGCAGACTTCGCAAACGTAACAGCTGCAGAGACTCCTGTAACAGTTATCTTCGATCTGCTCAACATGCGTTGGCTCTATATCATCTTTGAGATCGTACTCTTCGGTACACTCATCGAGACAGGTACAGGATTCATCAAGGCCTTCACAGACAGGATCGAGACATCCATCACAAGAAGTGGCAAGGAGCTCGCTCCTTGGGTACACCCAGCTCTGACAGTTGGAATGGTAATCATCGGTATCATCATCTCCACATTCGGACTGCTCAACCTCATCGTAAAGGGTTACGGCACATCGGTTTGGGGATTCCTGTTCATCTACGCGATCCCAATGCTCACATACGGAGTATACAAGATCGTGAAGGCGACAAAGAACCAGGCATAAGTGGTGACATAAATACTTCACTAAACTTTCATTTAAGGAGCGGATTATCCGCTCCTTTTTATGTTACACTAACGGAGTATTGTCAGAGAGGAAGTGAAGCGTTATATGAAAAATAAATTAACGGTTCTTTTAACTATAATAATGGTAATGGCGTTGGCCCTTGCGGGCTGCGGTGGATCAGGCAGCAGCGACGGATCAAGCGAAGGCAAGGATAAAGACAAAGCCGATAAAGAGACAGCGGCTGTTGTTAAGACTTTTGATGAGATAGATACAGAGGGCATGGATGATGAGCCTCTGCAGCTTGAGTCTATAACGCTTTACGATGACGGCAGCGTCAAGATAGTCCCTCTGGATAAGGTAAAAGAGATCGCCGAGACCAACGACGAGCTCAAAGACGGGGCTACGTATCCGTTTGAGGAAATTGGTAAAGTCAAAGACATATATCTGGTGAGGTTCGGAAACGGCGGATATAGGACACTTATCGCACTGATGGACGACGGCACACTTTCAGCCCTTAGCGCCAAGGACCTTATCGAAGAGCACATACTCGTCGTGATGCCTATTCTTACCGGCAGGGATACATATGTGTCAGTTGAGCAGAGGGAGAAAGAAGACGGTTTCGGAGTTGTCGGCATCACAGATACCGATGAAGAGGTAGAACTCGACTTCGCCCTGGATTTCTAAAAAACTATCATCGTTCATAGCCATTCAACTGGCCCCCCGAATGTGGTAGATCCCAAAGAAGAATTAGAATGTTGAA
>CADAUB010000028.1:4026-23078 GCA_902790965.1 uncultured Eubacteriales bacterium
ATTAGAATGTTGAAACAACAGCAGAGTACAATCTGCTGTTTTCTTATGGTATACTTTATGTGTATATCTTTGATTTTTTCGGAAAACGAAAGGTTTATCTAAATGCAACAGGTTTTACAAATGCGGGATGTCATCACGGAGTGGTTTGAGAACGACTTCAAAGAATCGGCTCAGGCTACCACGAAGACTTCCAGGCTCCCTGACGGAAGGCTCAGCTATAGCTTTTCAGTCGAGAACACCTCAGGCTTTGATTTTGACAAGTTCTCATTCAGGATCAAAGTCATAAACAAAGCCGACGGAAGCGAGATCGGCACAGCGGCCATAAAGGCGGGCGCATGGGCTAATGGCGAGGTCAAAAACTTCAAGTCCAGGCTCGTGATACCGGAGAATGTAAGAAGCATCTCCTTCGTTATGTACGCCAATTCCCTTGACTTTGCAGCCAGGCCTACAGAGGAGACCACGGATGCCTTTAGGGATATGGGAGACATTGTGAGGGATATGGAAGATGCCTTCACAGGTGCTGACGGAAGCGGCGGAGTCTTCGGAGAGCTTTTCGGCAATGGAGGCATGCCGCGTACCACCACCACAAAGACTACAACTACCAGAACCGCAAACGGCACTACAACCACAAAGACAACTACCACTACTACCACAAGGAATCGCAATTCCGGTTCAGTAGACGCAAGGCCTGATTATGGCAAGGGGAATGCCGGATATAACAGAAACCAGGGCGGCTCTTTCTCCAAGATGAGAAACGAGAAAAAGCTCAATAAAAAGAGGCTCGGAAAGTCTGCATGGACTGTTACTTTCCTCGTCTTTGGTCTGCTGTTCGTAATGGCGATGTTCGCGGATACCAATACAAGAAGCGAGATCTTAGAGTATATGGCTATGGGCGGTATATTCCTCACTGCTTCAGGCGTCATGAAACTGGTGCTCAGCAGAAGAGCCAAGAGGATACGTACTTACGAGTCGAGGGTCAATTATAAGGGCAACACTTCGATCGATGAACTCGCAGCTGCTGTCGGCCAGTCGTATGAAAAGACTTGCGACGAGCTCCAGCAGATGATAGTCGACGGCTTCTTTGGCGAGGCGTATGTAGATATAGACAACAGAATGCTCGTAATGACCAAAAACGGCAAGCCTCTCCAGGATGTCGCTAAATCGGTCGCCGAGAAGAAGAAAGCACTCAGAAAGTCCGGCAAGGACGACGAAACACCTGAAAACATCGACGATCTTATCGCGATCACCGAAGACAGTGAGATTAGAGCTAAGCTCAGAGCTCTCGCTGTTATCACAAAGAAGATCGACGAAAGAGTCGATCAGGTGCCTGATCTCGAAAAGCAGGTAAAGGACTTCAAAGAGAAGTATTATCCTGAAGTCGTACGCCTGACAGACGACTATAACGACAAGATCCAGGATATGGGCAAGTATAGCCTTGAGAACGCCAAGGAAGAGGTGACCACAGACGCCAACGGCACACCGGTCATCAACACCAATCCTAACTATCTCGCTGAGCAGGCAGCTGAGATCAAAAAAGAACTCATCACCCTTATCGATTCCGTAACTGAGGCTTCCGAGAATCTCCTCGAGAAGCTCCATGAGGACGATATAATGGATATAACTACAGATATCAAAAAACTGCAGACCACTCTTGCAAACAAGGGTCTGCTGGATTCAGACTTTGATATAAAGTGATCTAACAAGGAGGACGACATGGCAGAATTCGAACTTACACCTGAAGCTATCAACGAAGCAGCAGCAACTCAGGCAGAAGAGGTAAAGGCAAGTGTAGAGGACGTGGCAGCTCAGGCCGCTGCTCTTGATCTCGCACCGGCTTTCGATCTTGAACCTGCTGAAGAAAAAGTAGAAGAGAAGAAAGAAGACTCACTTGCTCAGTTCACTGCTGATGAGCAGAGACAAATCAGAGAGGTCGCTGACAAGATCGACATCACAGACAGCAACGCTGTTCTCGGTTATGGCGCAAGCGCTCAGCGCAAGGTCGCTGATTTTGCCGACGGCGCTCTCCAGAGCGTAAGAGCTAAAGATATGGGAGAGACTGGCCAGGTGCTCACATCGCTTCTCGTAGAACTCAAGACAAGCGGCGAAGAGAAGAAGGGCTTCTTCGGCAAGCTGTTTGGAAGCGCCGAGAAGAACTTTGAAAAGATGAAAGCTCAGTACAGCACAACAGAGGCTAACGTTGACAGGCTCGTTAAACTGCTCGAGGGCCACGAAGAACAGCTCGTAAAGGACGTTGTTCAGCTCGACAAGCTTTATGACAAGAACAAACTGTACTTCAAGGAAGTATCGATGTACATAGAGGCCGGCAAGCTCGCTATCGAGAAGGCCAGAAAAGAGACTCTTCCAGAGCTCGAAGCAAAGGCAAAAGAGACAGGTGCTTCTGAAGACGCTCAGGCTGCTCAGGATTATGCTGATATGATCACAAGATTCGAGAAAAAGATCTACGACCTCGAACTTTCGCGTACAGTATGCCTCCAGACAGCGCCTGAGATCAGAATGGTACAGAACTCCGATCAGATCATGTCTGAGAAGATCCACAGCACTATCATCAACGTTATCCCAATGTGGAAGACACAGATGGTGCTCGCTCTCAACAACTACCATACTCAGAAGGCTATCGAGGCTCAGAATGCAGTCACAGAGGCTACAAACGAGATGCTCACCAAGAACGCTGAGGCTCTCCACCAGAGCAGCGTAGAGACAGCTAAGGCGAGCGAGAGAGGCATCGTAGATATCGAGACACTCCAGCACACCAACGAGCAGCTCATCGCAGCCCTCGATGAGATCCAGCAGATCCAGGAAGACGGCAAGGTCGCAAGAGCGAATGCCGAACTCGAACTCGCAAGGATCGAGCAGGAACTCAAGGACAAGATGCTCAGCATCGCTGCTACTGCCGGAAGAAGCGCAGACGACATCGCTGCTTCCAGAGCTACAGAGTAATAACGGCGACAGCATAAGGTCGATCGGTAATGAACAAAACAAAAAGTTCAAAAAAGAAAAATTCAAGCAAGAGCCGGCTTCTGTCGGCTCTTGTTATAGTTATCCTGCTTGCGGCAGCACTATTTGTGGTCTCTGATGCTCCCTTTATAAAAGGAGTACGGGACTCGCTGATGCAAAAGCTTGGCTATGAGTCTGTCGATCAGGGCGAAGGCACGGGCGACGGCAGCGAAACCGTAAAGCCTGCAGGAAAGGGTAACTCAATTGAGGATATCTCATCGCTGGGGACGGATGCCCTTCCTGAATATAACGGCGACCATTATCTGCAGGTAAATGGCAATATGCCAGAGTTTCCTGACGATGTATATGATCGGGCTTCACTCGTAAATGATAATGGAGTACTCAGCACTAAAGGAAGCAAAGCCGGCAAGATCGACACCAAGCTGCTTGCTCCTTACGAGTACTATGGCAGTCTGGACAACCTGGGCAGGTGCACCGAGGCATACGGATGTCTTGGCGAGGAGACCATGCCTGCGGAAGGGCAGGACAGGGGCGATATATCGTCTGTACGTCCATCGGGGTGGGCAAAAGCCCAGAACTGGGAGCGCTGCCACCTTATAGCGTGGGCTCTTAGTGCCGAAAACGCCAACCCATCCAACCTCATCACAGGCACGCACTACCTCAACTATGATGGCATGCGCCCGCTAGAGGAGGAAGTCGAGCATTACATCTGGAACACAGGCAATCATGTGCTCTATTACTCTAAGCCTTGGTTCAGCGGTGACGAGCTCGTGGCCAGAGGCGTGCAGATGGTCGCCAGGTCTGTAGAGGACAATGGGAAAGGCATATCCTTCAATGTCTATTGCTTCAACGTGACTCCGAATGCCGAGATAGACTATACGACCGGCATAGTTACCACCGAAGAACAGGCGAAGCAGGACGCGAGGGTATACATAATCAATACCAGATCAGGCGTGTTCCACTATCCTTCATGCGATGGTGTCAAGGAGATGTCTGAACACAATAAAAAAGAGGTAACTGCGACCCGCAAAGAGCTTACCGACCAGGGCTATACGCCTTGCGGATCTTGCGAACCGTAAAAAATGTGCACGAAAGGGGATAATAATGGCAACAGGCAGAATGGAATTCCACGCTGATACTTTGATGCAGCATACCAACTTCAGTTTTGTGCTCCCGAATGATGTTGAGATGGAAGAAGTCTTCGACAAATCTCACTACGAGAGGGAACCGCTAAATCTGATACTGCTTCATGGCCTCACGGGTACAGATACCGACTGGATCTACGGTGGCGTCGCCCAGCTCATGGCCATCCAGTACAACGTGAATATATTCATGCCTACCACAGGCAATTCCTTTTATCTTGACAAAGGCTATAAGGGCAGGAATAACGCCAGCTTTATAGCGGAAGAACTCCCGGCGTATATACAAAAGACCTTTGGGATTGAGATGAAGCGCGAGAATACCATGATAGGAGGCCTTTCGATGGGTGGCTATGGAGCTATACACACAGCTCTGATGTACCCGGAAAAATATAGCGCATGCATAGCGCTTTCATCGGCACTCGTTGTCAGAGATGTTGCGAATGCCCCTGACTCAGAGGTGGGTGGAGTGCTTCCGGCCGGATTCAGGGAAGAACTGTTTGGTGATCCTTCAAAACTCATTGATTCAGACAAGAACCCGGAGGTGCTGTACCGGAGAATAAAGGAGCAAGGTAAGGAGGCGCCATTTATGTATATCGCTATTGGAACAGAGGATAATTTGCTTCCGAGCAATCGCTTGTTCCGGGACTTTCTTGAGGATGAGGGAGCAACTTTTTTCTATGAAGAGGGTCCGGGTGCGCATACCTGGCAATTTTGGAATGAATACATCGACCGTGGACTAAAAAAAGTTATTGAAAGGCGGTTTTGACAGTATGCATTCTGCATGCCGGGTAGCCAATTTATAAGGTCGAAATTTGCTTAAAAGTGTCCTGTTTTCGGGGCGCTTTTTGATTGACCCTACATGCTATTAATTGATAAAATAGAGCGACACTTATTGGTGCGGAGGATGTTATTGCTAATAGTTAAACGTTATTGGAGAGCAAGGTGGAGGATTTACTTTTGAAGACAAAACTCAAACGAATTGTTGCTCTGATGACAGTGTTGGCTATGTCAGTACTCCTGCTCGCGGGATGCGGTGGTGGAGCCGAGGGTGAAGAAGCCCAGAGTACCGGAAACACCAGCGGAATAACCGTCTTCAACTCGAAGATGGAGATCCAGGAGCAGCTGCTCGACATGGCAGAAAAGTATGAGAAGAAGACAGGCGTTCATGTTGAGGTATATTACTCAAGTGATACTGTTTCGGCTCATATGGCTACAAGGTATGCAGCCAACAATCCGTACACACTGTCAATGGTAGATGCCAAGGACATTTATGCCCTGGCTGAGGAGCACGCTATTCCTCTTGAAGATGAGGAGTGGGTAAAAGATACGGATTACGAGATCAGCATAGGCGATCATGTTTATGGGTTCCCTGTATGCGTTGAGGCAAGGGGTATCATCTACAACGCAGATGCTATCAAGAAAGTTACCGGCGAGGATTTCGATCCTGAGAAGTATAAGACTCTGACCGAATGGAAGGGTCTTATCGAAGAGCTCAAAAAGGGTGGAATGGAAGCTCCTACAGGAGTAATGAAAGAAGACTGGTCACTCGGAGCGCACTATCTGGCGCAAATCTATGAGGAGCAGGAAAATCCTGACTCGTTCCTCATGGATCTGAGCAAGAACAAAGTCAAACTCATGAAAAATGAGAAGTTCAATTCTTTGATGGACACATTTGATGTCCTCAAGGACAACAACTACGCTAAGGCGAGTGCCATCTCTGCAGAGCGTGAGATCTCTGAAAAGAAATTAGCTGAGGGTGAGATCGCATTCATGTTCGGCGGCAACTGGGATTGGTCGCAGATCAACCAGTTCGATTACACCGAAAACATGGGCATGATGCCTGTTCCTCAGGACACTGATGATGGATCGAATGATAAGCTCGTAGGCGGAGGATCGAAGTACTTCTTCATCGATAATTCGGCCAATACTTCCGATGAACAGCGCCAGCAGGCAAAGGATTTTCTGAATTGGCTTGTATACGAAGATGACGGACAGTCCTTCCTCGTAAACGATTGCGCGCTGGTACCGGCATTCTCGAATATCGACCTGCCAATAAGCGATCCGCTTGGAGCTTCGGTAAGCAAGTACACCAACGAGGGCAAACTCGTGCCAAATTACAACTACTTGCCAGATGATCACTTCGCGATCCTCGGAGCAATGTTCCAGAAATATCTGGCAGGCATCAGTGATCGTAAAGGATTTGCCAAGGATGTAGAGACATACTGGCATACTAAGACTCTGACGAGCCATTCAGAATAGGAAAGGAGGATCAAACAATGGAAAGAAATACAATGGCATATAAATCAAAACAGTTTTTGATGTTTGCCGGTCCTGCACTTATCCTTTTCTGCATGGTCATCATCATTCCGTTCCTTTACGGACTATTCCTGACCTTTACAAGCTGGGACGGCGTTAGCGCCGAAAAACCTTTTGTGGGATTTGCAAACTATGTATCCGCATTTAAGGATGCGTACTTCTGGTCAGCTATCGGAAGAACACTCATCTACTCGGCATTTGCTGTAGTGTTCGTCAATGTGGTAGCTTTCCTGCTCGCTTACATGGTAACGAGCGGAGTCAAGGGCCAGAACTTCTTCAGAGCCGGATTCTTCATTCCTAACCTGATCGGCGGAATCGTCCTTGGTTATGTATGGAAATTCGTCTTCAACCGTGCGTTCGTTGCTATTGGCGAAGCGATCTCGGGCGGCACAACGCCATCTCTGTTATCGACGACCGGAGGTGCCATGTTCTGCTTGATACTCGTATCCGTATGGCAATACGCCGGCTACATGATGCTCATCTACGTTGCGGGATTCATGAGCGTATCCGACAGCCTCAAAGAAGCAGCCATGATCGATGGATGCACTCCTTCGCAGGCAATGAGAAACGTCACTATCCCTCTGATGAGGACATCATTCACAACATGTATCTTCCTGAGCATCACAAGATGCTTCGTAGTCTACGATGTCAACCTGTCATTGACAAAGGGCGAGCCGTTCTTCAGCTCGGTAATGGCAGCGATGCACGTATACAACAAAGCGTTCACGTATAAAGATTACGGCACAGGCCAGGCTGAAGCTCTCATACTCTTCATCGTCTGCGCTATCGTCGGAATCACTCAGGTATATGTGAGTAAGAAAGGGGAGGTGGAAGCATAATGACTCAGAACGAAAAAGCTGCTGCAAGCAGAAAAAGAAAACATGCCATTATGATCGTCCTCCTGGTGATCGTATTCATTCTGTTCATCGCACCATTCATTCTGGTGCTGATCAACGTATTCAAAGATCAGGCAGACATTACGTCAAATCCGCTTTCGCTTATCGGTGAGCATGGATTCACGACTAAGAACTTCCCTGAAGCGATGGAGAAGATGGACTTCTTCAACGTATTCAAGAACTCACTGCTGATCACAACATGCGCGACGATACTTACGATCCTCGTATCCGCGATGGCATCATTCGTTATCGTTCGTAACGGCAAGTGGAAAGCATGCTCAATGCTCTTCGCGCTGATGATCGCTTCCATGGTCATCCCGTTCCAGGTACTGATGGTACCTCTGGTATCCGTATACGGCGGAATATTCGGCATACTCAACAGCCGTCTGACCCTGATACTGATGCATACGGGATTCTCCGTATCAATGGCGACCTTCATGTTCCACGGAGCCATTCATTCCAATATACCATTGGAACTTGAAGAAGCGGCACTTATCGATGGTTGCTCCAGATGGCAGACATTCTGGAAGATCGTATTCCCGCTTCTGAAACCGACAGTTGCAACAGTAGCTATCATCGACGCCATGGCGTTCTGGAACGACTACCTCCTGCCAAGTCTGGTACTTACCGACAAGGAGATCTATACGATTCCAATCGCGACCCAGGCCTTCTACGGAACTTATTCCACAGATATCGGTCTGGTAATGGCTGCTCTGCTGCTGGCGATGCTGCCGATCCTCATCCTGTATCTCTTCCTGCAGAAATACATCGTTGCAGGAGTTACTGCAGGAGCAGTTAAGGGCTAATCAACAGTTTGCATAGGTGAGAACTGATAACTGATGGATAAATTCTTTGATTCGGGCAACCCGGTGATGCGATTCCTCGCTAGACTCGTGGATCTGGCAATACTAAACATATTCACGGTGCTGTATTCGGTACCGCTGATCACATTCGGTGGAGCCATGGCGGCAATGAACTACGTGTTGCTGCATATGGTAAGAGGCGAGGAGACATACGTCATAAGGATGTTCAGGAAGTCCTTCAAGGACAACTTCCGTCAGAGCATACCTGAAGGCCTGCTGGTGATACTCATCGGTATCATTGCAGGAGTAGACATGTGGGCACTCCACGGTTCCGGCTCTAAGGTCTTCACCATGATGATGATAGCCATCACTATAGTAGCGTTATTCGTATTCGTAACGGCGGTGTATATGTTTGCACTCCAGTCGAGATACGAAGCTCCGGTAAAGGAGACCATCATAAACGCTTTCAAGCTGTCTGTGGGAAATCTCCCAAGGACATTGTGTATGGCAGTAGTCTGGATCATATGGGTTCTTGTACTGGTATATCTGAACAAGGCCGCCCCGCTGGTGTTCCTGCTTTACGGGTTCACACTTCCGGGTTATATATGCGCAATGCTGTACGACAAGTTTTTCAGAAAGCTCGAAGAGAATTAGTTATCAGAACAGACCGATCAAGTATATTGGAATAAAGGAGATATAAAATGGCAAGTTTATCATTGAAACACATTGAGAAGATCTACGAGAATGGTTACCATGCCGTTCACGATTTCAATCTCGAAGTAGAAGATAAAGAATTCATTATCTTCGTCGGACCTTCCGGCTGCGGAAAGTCCACAACTCTGCGTATGATCGCCGGCCTCGAGGACATCTCCGAGGGAGAATTCCTCATCGATGGCGTCAAGATGAACGACGTAGAGCCAAAGGACAGAGACATCGCTATGGTATTCCAGAGCTACGCTCTCTATCCACACATGACAGTAAGAGACAACATGGGATTCGCTCTCAAGCTGAGAAAAGTTCCTGAAGCTGAGATCAACGCAAAGGTAGAGGAAGTAGCTAAGATCCTCGACCTCGAGAAACTGCTCGACAGAAAGCCTAAGGCTCTCTCCGGCGGACAGAGACAGCGTGTCGCTATGGGTCGTGCTATCGTAAGAAACCCTAAGGTATTCCTCATGGACGAGCCTCTGTCCAACCTCGATGCTAAGCTGAGAGTTCAGATGAGAACAGAGATCGCTAAGCTCCACGAGAGACTGGGCACAACCATCATCTACGTAACTCACGACCAGACTGAGGCTATGACACTCGGTACAAGGATCGTAGTTATGAAGGACGGTATCGTTCAGCAGATCAACTCACCTGAGCATCTGTACAACAAGCCTTGCAACCTCTTCGTAGCAGGCTTCATCGGATCGCCTCAGATGAACTTCCTCGACGCTGTTGTTGAGAAGAAGGGCACTGACACATTCCTTAAGGTAGCTGACTTTGAGATCAAGCTTCCTGCTGACAAGGCAGAGGCAGTCAAGGATTACGATGGCAAGACTGTCGTAATGGGTATCAGACCTGAGCACCTTCTCGACGGAAGAGGCAAGGAAGCTGAGCAGTGCGTAGTCAAGGCTCCTGTAGAAGTACGTGAGCTCCTCGGCGCAGAGGCATATCTGTACTTCAGCCTCGACGGCAAGCAGTGCACAGCAAGAGTTGCTTCCGATGTTGACCTCACAGTAGGAATGGAAGGAACATTCGCTATCGACATGAACAAGCTCCAGCTCTTCGACAAGGAGACAGAAAAGAGCCTGCTCTGGGCAGAATAGTAAGACTGAATCGGCTCAAAACAGCCATAGAATGGGAGGCTTTTACAGCCTCCCATTTGTTTTGCCCAAAACAATATGTACATATAAAAAAGCCTGGCTTACGTTCTTCAATGGAAAGGCAGTTTCGGTTATAATGTCATTACTATTGACAGGAGCAAAGCCCATGATAAGCAAAGAATTACTGCGAGCAAGAGAATATGAGACCATAGAAGGGGCGCTTGTAGGCGAAAAAGACCGCCCGGCGTTTCATTTCAGTCCCCGCATCGGATGGCTGAATGATCCGAATGGCTTCTCGTTTTACGAGGGTAAATATCACCTCTTTTACCAGTATCATCCATACGATTCCCATTGGGGTCCTATGCACTGGGGGCATGCTGTCAGTACTGACTTGATCAATTGGGAGTATCTTCCTGTAGCTCTTGCACCAGACACAGACTGCGACGGCGCAGGCTGTTTTTCAGGTTCGGCTGTTACACTTCCCGACGGCAGGCAGCTTCTTATGTACACCGGCTGCGATGCTAAAGATCTCGATCCGGAAGGCAAATGGGCACAAACGCAGTGCCTGGCTGTCAGCAACGGCGACGAGTACGTCAAGTATGAGGGCAATCCGGTCATAACACGAAAAGACCTCCCTGCGGGCGGAGACCCGTATGAATTCAGGGATCCGTATATATGGCAGGCAGAAGACGGAAGCTATAGAGCAGTCGTCGCGAACGCCAACAAAGACGGCAACAAAGCTACACAGATCAGCATGTTCAAGAGCAATGACGCTTTCCATTGGAGCTTCGACAAAGTTTTGTTTGAAGACTACAGGCGCATAGGTATCATGTGGGAGTGCCCGAATTTCTTTGCGCTGGGTGGCAGGCAGCTGCTTATAGCGAGCCCGATGGATATGGAGCTTGAAGACGCGGAAGGCTCGATAAGATTTCCTAAAGGTAACAACGTCTGCTATATGGTGGGCGACTACGACGAAGCGAATGAAACGTTCACTCCACATCAGGCAGCCTCACATGAGGGGGCTTCGCGAAGCGCTTTTGCAACGTATCATCCAGTAGATTGCGGGCTGGATTTTTATGCTCCTCAGGTGATGAAGGCGCCCGACGGCAGAACTTTGATGATAGGCTGGATGCAAGATCCAAGCACCGCAAATATACACAAGATCGAAGATTTTAGGATTTTCGGACAGATGAGTTTTCCGAGAGAACTGGATCTTAGAGGAAACAGACTCGTCCAGTGGCCGGCCAGGGAGATGGAGGAGTGCCGAAAAGGGCGGATCATATCCGCAAGCATGGACATCGTGTCCGAGACAAAAAGTATTGAAGGTCTGTCGGGCAGAGTTTTGGATATGGAGATCGACATAAGTCCGAGATCATCATCAGCTGCCGGGATATGTTCACTCGATGAGTTTGGCATCAGATTCGCCAGAGATTATGACCATTATGTCGAACTGACTTACAGACCAGACAGTTCGGTCCTGACAGTCGACAGGAGCAGATCCGGGCAATCCGATGAGATCACCAAAAGAAGAAGCATCCGCGTGAGAGACAGAAGCGGTATAATAAGTCTTAGGATACTTATCGACAGATGGAGCGCGGAAGTGTTCATAAACGGTGGTGAGCAGGTGATGTCGCTTACATACTATACACCACTCGAGGCTCAGGGCATTACCTTCAGCGCCGAAGGCAGCGCGATCGTAGATCTGACTGCTTACGAATTGATATTTGATAAATAGGGGACGTACATGAGCATTACTTATCTTGAAAACAGTGGGATCATTTCCATAGATACAAAAAGCAGCACATACCAGATGCGTATCGGCCAGCATGGTTTTTTGCAGCACCTGTATTATGGTAGTCGCATAGGACACGAGGATATGAGCTATCTGTACAGGGACTACGACAGGGCGTGCGCGGGAAATCCGGATGATGTTTACCCAAGTCGCAGGATATCTTTTGACACCATGCCGCAGGAATACCCTGGCTATGGCGTGGGTGATTTCAGGGTCAACGCGATCTCAGTGCGCAATGCTGACGGCAGTTACGGAGCTGATTTCAGATACGTCGGGCATGAGATCATAAAGGGAAAATACTCCTTTGAGGGGCTTCCATCATCGTATGATGCCGCTGGCGATGCTGAGACTCTTTCTGTAACAGTAAGAGATAATGTAACCGGCCTCACACTCGAGCTTTTATACGGAGTCTTTGAAGACGAAGACATCATAACAAGAGCGGTTAGGTTTAAAAACGACTCAGACAAGGAGATGCTGCTTGAAAGAGCGTTTTCGGTCTCACTGGATATTCCGTATGGCAAATGGGATCTTATCCACTTTCACGGCAAGCATACCCTCGAGAGACAGGTCGAGAGGGAAGAATTGACTCATCTTGTAAAAGTAGTGGAGTCAAAGCGCGGCACATCGAGCCATCAGGAAAATCCATTTGTCATACTCGCAGATAGGGCGGCAGACGAAGATCACGGATCTTGCATCGGGATGATGCTTGTATATTCCGGAGGCTTCAGAGCGGAGACCGAATTAGATCAGCTGGGAAGCACCAGGCTTATCATGGGGATACAGGATGACCAGTTTGAGTGGCATCTCGGCCCCGGAGAGGTGTTCGAGGCGCCTGAGGTCATCATGTCGTATTCCTGTGATGGATTCAGCAGACTTTCGCACAATTATCACCGGTTCATCCGCAATAACGTATGCAGAGGGAAATATAAGCTGGCAGAGAGGCCGGTCCTGATAAACAATTGGGAAGCGACATACTTCGACTTCGACGATGAAAAGATACTTGCTCTGGCGGACGAGGCAGCTTCGCTTGGCATAGAGATGCTTGTCCTTGACGACGGCTGGTTTGGCAAGAGAAACAGCGATGATTCAGGTCTCGGAGACTGGTATGTAAATGAAAGTAAGATCAGATGCGGCCTTAAGAGCCTTATCGAACAGGTGAACAAAAAAGGTCTGAAGTTTGGTATATGGATAGAGCCAGAGATGATAAATGAGGACTCAGATCTTTACCGTGAACATCCGGAATGGGCATTCGCGATGCCGGGAAGAAAACCGGTGCGTTCTCGCAACCAGCTTGTTCTGGATATGACGCGTCCCGATGTCATAGAGTATCTGTACGGCTGTATAGAGAAACTCCTGACAGAAAACAATATAGAGTACGTCAAATGGGACATGAACAGATCGCTTTCGGATGTATATTCCAACGCGACCGGACCGGAGAGGCAAGGTGAAGTCCTGCACAGATATATACTCGGTATATATGAACTGATGGACAGGATATGTACGAACTTCTCGGATATTCTGATCGAGGGATGCTCAGGAGGAGGCGCCAGGTTTGACGCCGGGATCCTCTGCTATTCGCCGCAGATATGGTGCTCAGACGATACAGACCCGATACACCGTCTGATTATCCAGTATGGCACTGCGTTTGGCTATCCTGTCAGCGCCGTGGGCGCTCATGTATCGGCATCTCCTAATCATCAGACGAGAAGGAGCACACCGCTTCATACTAGAGCCGTGGTAGCGATGTCCGGAACATTTGGATATGAACTCGATCCGGGCAAGCTTAGTGATGATGAAAAGGCGGAGATAAGGGAGCAGATAAGCCTGTTCAAAAAGCATTGCGGTCTTATCCACAGCGGCCTGTATTACCGCCTGACAAAGATAAAAGAAGACTTTTACGAGGCGTGGGAATTCGTATCTGAAGACGGAAGTGAAGCTCTGCTCAACGTGGTGGTCACAGACCCTCAGCCGAATTCACCGCTTATGAACATAAAGCTTAAAGGACTTGATCCTGACGGAGTGTACGTGCTGAACGATGAATCTATGAGCAAGCATGTGTACGCTGAAGCCCATAACCCGGAGGGAGAGGAGAGAACACAGATAAGTGGTGACGCTCTCATGAACGGTGGATATACTCTGCCGTGGCTCGCCGGCGATTATCCTGCCGCTCAGGTTTACTTCGTTCTGGAGTCAAAATAAGGCTGATGTGGTATACTTTAACACGCAATATCAAAAGCCCGGCAAGGTGCCGGAAAAGAATAGAGGGGGAAAGATGACAGACATCATCACACTCGGAGAATTATTGATAGACCTCACTCAAAGTGGGACAGACGAAAACGGGAATGGTATTTTTACGGCTTTTCCCGGGGGCGCTCCTGCCAATGTCGCTGTAGCGGCATCGAGGCTTGGAGCAAGCACAGGCTTTATTGGAAAGGTCGGAAATGACGCATTTGGCCGTAGCCTTGCCGAGACGCTTTCAAACGACGGAGTCAATACAGACGGGCTGTTTGTGTCCTACGATGTTCCTACAACGATGGCCATCGTCTCAGTCGATGCTACAGGTGAGAGGGAATTTTCTTTTTACAGAAATCCAGGAGCTGACACTCAGTTGACGGCAGCCGAAGCAGCCTCGGTCATCTCCGGTGAAAGACCAAAGATACTCCATGTAGGTTCTCTTTCCATGACTGCTTCTCCTGCCAAAGAAGCGTGCCAGGTGGCTGTAAGCCAGGCGAGGAATAAAGGCGTCTTGATCAGCTATGATCCTAACTACCGCGCGGCGCTGTGGGATTCAGAAGAGCATGCGATCGAGATGATGAAGGTGCTTCTGCCACAGGCAGATATCCTGAAAGTATCCGATGAAGAAATGGAGATGCTGACGGGCATATCCGATTACGCTGAGGGAAGCCACGCTTTGGCCGACTATGGTGTAAGCCTTGTAATGGTCACTCTCGGAGCGGACGGAGTGTTTGTGAGATTCGGCGACTTCGCGGAGCATATGCCTGGATTCAGCGTGGTCGTCGCAGATACAAACGGCGCCGGAGATACATTCGCAGGGGCTATGCTTGCTCAGATAGCCCGAAGAGAAGGACTTCTTGAAGGTCTTGGTGAGGATGAACTGAGATCTTTCGTAACATATGCGAACAAAGCAGCTTCGCTTACATGCTCAAGACACGGAGCCATACCGGCGATGCCGACAGCAGACGAACTTCGCTGACGATCGCTCAGATTTGGACCTTTAGGTCTGTAAACAGAAAACAATGGGTAGAACAGAAAAGAAAAAGCAAAAGAGAAGAAGCAGGTTTGACATTAGACTTGAACAGTACTACGACGAGCTGAAGGATCTCTATCTCGGTCTTTACCATGACGAAAGCGCGTTTGAGTACTTCCTTAGTATGCTCAAAAGAAGCTACAAAGAGAGAAAGCAGACCCTTAGAGACGTAGATACAAGAAGGCTGGACAATCCCGATGCACACCATTCAAACAAAATGATGGGGATGATGCTCTATACGGAAAACTTCGCAAACGACCTTAATGGTGTAAGGGAGAGGCTCGACTATTTCAAGGAGTGTGGCGTCAAGTACGTCCACCTTATGCCTCTTCTCGATTCGCCTGAAGACAGCGCGAGAAGCGATGGCGGTTATGCGGTTTCAGACTTCCGTAAAGTACGCCCCGATCTTGGCACCATGGAAGATCTCGAAAGGCTGACAGCTTCGTGCCATCAGAGGGGAATACGTGTCTGCCTGGATTTCGTCATGAACCACACAAGCGAGGAACATCCATGGGCAAAGGCCGCCAGAGAAGGCGATTCGCTTGCTCAGTCCAGATATTACTTCTATGACAACTGGGATATACCTTCCGCATTTGAGGAAACGATGCCGCAGGTATTTCCTGAGACAGCGCCGGGCAATTTTACATATTTTGACGATTTCGGAAAGATCGTCATGACGACTTTCTATCCGTTCCAGTGGGATCTCAATTACTGGAATCCTCTGGTATTCAATGACATGACCGACAACCTCCTCTATCTTGCTAACAGAGGAGTAGACATAGTAAGGCTTGATGCCGTTCCGTACATCTGGAAGGAACTCGGCACCAAATGCCGCAATCTGCCGCAGGTACATACTCTTGTTCGCATCATGAACATAGCGTGCAGAGTGGTCTGTCCAAGCGTGCTCTTGCTTGGCGAGGTGGTAATGGAGCCTAGCAAGGTGCTTCCATACTTCGGCACCGAAGACAGGCCGGAATGCGACATGCTTTACAATGTCACGACTATGGCAACTATATGGCACACCATGGCGAGCCAGGATGTCAGACTGCTGGCCCATCAGCTCCATCAGATCGAGTACGTGCCGGCAAACTGCATATTCCAGAATTATCTCAGATGTCACGACGACATCGGCTGGGGCCTTGATTACGATTTCCTCGGACAGTTCGGCTGGGCTGAGGCTTCTCATAAAAAGTACCTCAATGACTGGTTCACCGGCAAATGGCCGGGAAGCCCGTCGAGAGGCGAATTGTACAATGATTCGGAGTGGATGCAAGATGCCAGACTGTGCGGAACAACAGCTTCACTTTGCGGAGTAGAGGCTGCGCTGTTCGAAAACAATGAAGAGATGCTTAACAGGTCTATCGCGGCCGATGTGATGCTTCACGCGCTTGTCTTGACACTCAGAGGCATCCCGGTGTTTTACAGCGGTGATGAGATAGGCATGCTGAATGATTACGGGTATCACAATGACCCGGGCAGATGGGCAGACAGCCGCAACATCCACAGGGGCAGTATGGATTGGGAACATGCGGAAGAAAGGCACGATCCATCAACTCCTATGGGTAGGATATTCAAAGAGATCAATCAGATTGTTATGATCCGCAAATATAACAATATCTTCCACTCGGATGCACATGTCTATCCGGTCGAGACCGGAGATAACAGAGTGCTGGGGATAAAACGTGAGTACGACGGGAAACAGATGCTTGGACTGTTCAACTTTGCGCCTGAGGCAGTAAGAACAGAGATCGAGACGGCGGAATATGCCGATCTGGTCGAGCCGGAGCGAGAATTTATCCCTGGGGACGGCTCGTTAAGTGAGTATTGGCTTGAGCCATACGGATTCCGCTGGCTGCTTGAAAAAAATCAAAAGTAAGGCGCAAATGGCGTTAAATTAATACTGGATTAAATAGTGTCTACTGTTTGGAAACTGCAGTTAAATATGCAGTTTCATTTTTTGTTTTTTATAGAGAATGTTATTTATAAATGCTAAAATTATCCACAGAGTGTTTTTACTTATGCTTCGCGGGGGAATAATACCGGGCATGAGAGGGTGAAAATATATGAGAAAATACGAATGCAAATATGATATTGAATTCCAGAATCTGAAAGAGATAATGGACTTTGTCGCAGAGAAGTACGGCAATAATACCGGCTTCATTTACAAGAGCGCTGACAGAAAGACTAAGACTGAGGTCACATATAAGACGTTCAGAGAGGACATTGATACTCTCGGAGCTTACCTTATCAGTAAGGGCCTCAAGGGCAAGAAGATAGCTGTAATGGGAAGCAACTCATACACATGGCTTGCTGCTTATTACGGTATAGCCATCAACGTTGGCGTTGTGGTCCCGCTCGATAAAGGACTTCCTGAGGAAGAGATCATCAACTCCCTTATCAAGTGCAAGGCTGACGCCATCGTATATGACGAGAGTCTTGGCATGGACTTCGATAAGATCATCAAGGCAGAGGGTGTTTGCGTAAAGACGCTCATCCCTATGTCGGAGGTCTGCCGCGAAGCTCTCGCCGGATACACCGGTCTTGCCGACAAGTACAGATCAGAGTTCAAAAAGATCGATAACGATGCGACCGATATCATCGTATTCACATCGGGTACTTCACAAGACGCAAAGGCTGCGCAGCTGTCTCAGAAAAACATAGCTTCGACTATCTACGCGATGCGTAAGGTTGAGCCTATATACGAGGACGACGTCGAGATGATCCTGCTGCCGCTCCATCACGTGTTCGGCAACCAGGGCGTGCTAATGTTCATCAGTAACGGCGCGACAAACGTATTCTGCAGCGGACTCAAATACATCCAGAAAGAGCTCAAGGAATACGGCGTCACAGCGTTCTTCGCAGTCCCACTGATCATCGAGGCCATGGTAGGCAAGGTGCTCAAGACTGCTGAGAGAGAAGGCAAGCTCGAGAAACTCGAAAAGGGCCGCAAGATCGCAAGGGCTCTGCTCAAGGTAGGCATCGATGTAAGGCGCAAACTGTTCAAGGACGTCATTGACGGACTCGGTGGCAAGCTCAGATTCATGATCAGCGGAGCTTCAGGCCTCGACCGCAAGATCCTCGACTACGCTACAGATTTCGGTATCCTCACCGTACAGGGCTACGGACTCACTGAGACTGCTCCGACTATCGCATCTGAGAGTTACTTCTACAGAAGACCGGGTTCTGTCGGACACTTCATGTATGGAGTTGATTATAAGATCAACGATCCGGATGAGGATGGCATCGGAGAGCTTTATGTCAAGGGCCCTAATGTCATGAAGGGTTACCTCGAAGACGATGAAGCGAATTCCAAGGTGTTCGTCGACGGATGGTTCAACACGGGCGACCTCTGCCGCGTAGATAAAGACGGATATCTGTTCATCACTGGCCGTAAAAAGAACGTTATCGTGCTCAAGAACGGAAAGAACATCTATCCTGAAGAGATCGAGCCGATGATCGATAAGCTGCCTTATGTAGTTGAAAGCGTCGTTATGGGCGAAGAGAAGGGCGATGACTACAGGCTCGTGGCGCACGTGGTTTACGATCCTGAAGCTGATGAGCTCAAGGGCAAGTCAGTAGAGGAAGTGCAGGCTATTATCGATGCTGCGTTCGCGAAGATAAACAGCGAGATGCCTAAGTACAAATCCATCAAGCAGACGTACATAAGGACTGAGCCGTTCGAAAAGACCACGACTCAGAAGATAAAGAGGCGCACTGTAAAATAAACAGCGCGTTATACAGAGATGAGAGAAAAAACGGTGTCTGGGCTAAAAATCATAAAGACCGATTGCACGGATCCGTATAGAAATCTTGCGGCAGAAGAATATCTGACAATGAATGCAGAGGAAGGTATCATGACACTCTTTCTCTGGCAGAACGCAGGCACCGTAGTAATAGGGCGCAACCAAAATCCATGGCGCGAATGCGATGTTGAGAGCATAAAGCGTGACGGGGCGAGGCTGGCCAGAAGGATGTCCGGCGGTGGAGCGGTCTACCATGATATGGGAAACCTCAACTTCACATTCATCGCAAGGGACGGACTCTTCGACATAGC
>CADAUB010000029.1:0-6035 GCA_902790965.1 uncultured Eubacteriales bacterium
CAAAGAGTCTTTAGTTCCCATAAGTATTATGTTAAAAGAAAAACTTGAAAAGCCTTTGTAAAGTGGTAGAATTGCCTATAGATTTGTTTAATAAGGAGAAGAAAAATGACTAAGGCTGAGCGTAGAAAAGCCGTCATCTTTTTCACAGTCGTCGCACTGATATTTATGGTCGGAGCTATCCTCACCGGTAACGGCGGTGGCAAGCACGAGACCATACAGGAGATGATGAGAGATGCCGTGCTCCACGACGTCAACAAAGTAAGCCTGTTTGGCATGGCTGTCAATCCGGGGCTGCTTGCGGGCGTCATAGTATCGGGCTTTCTCATAGTGCTCGCGCTAATATGCAGGATATTCATCATACCGCGCTTCACTATGGTGCCTGGAAAGATCCAGCTGGTGCTTGAGACGGTCGTTGGACTCTTTGACAACATGGCAAAGAGCAATTCCAAGATCAACGGCTTCCTCGGAGCATACATATTTGCCGCAGGAGCCTACATATTTACAGGTACGTTGTTTGAACTCTTCGGAGTCCAGGCGATAACTACTACCGGCCATTCCATATCGCTGCCTGCTCCGCTATCAGATATCAACGGGGCGATCATGATGGGATGTCTGACATATCTCATCATCATGTCAGGCGGTATAGCCGGTAATGGTATCAAAGGTATAGGTAAGACTCTCAAAGAGTATTCGCTTCCTATATCGCTCTCGTTCCGACTTTTCGGAGCCCTGCTCTCCGGTGCGCTCGTAACTGAGCTCGTTTACTACTACAACGGCCTCAGCTATGTACTGCCTGTGCTGGTAGGCGTTATGTTTACGCTTCTCCACGCGCTGATCCAGGCATACGTACTGACGATGCTCTGCTCGCTCTTCTACGGACAGGTATCGGACAATACACCAAAGCCACCTAAGGAGAAAAAAGAAAAGCGTAAGCGTAGCAGTAAGCGTCAGACAGTAGTCAAAGACGAAACCAAAGAAGAAGTTGCTGCGTAACAGCGGAATAAACTAGTTAATTAGCCCTATAAAGGGAAAGAGATTGAAGGAGAAATCAAAATGTTAAACCTGAGCAGAAAAGCACTTTCAAGGATCGCGATCGTACTCGGAATTATGATCCTCATCATGGCAACTTTCGCGATAGTCACAGTATTCGCTGATTCCGGACAGACAGCCGGCCAGACACAGATCACGGCTGAGCAGTCCGAAGACGGATACATCACAAACGCTGCTTCTGAAGACAGCGAGAACACACTGATCGGTCTTAAGTCCATCGCGACCGGTATCGCTATCGGTGTTGCTGCCGGCGGCGGCGGAATCGGTATGGGAGTTGCAGCATCCGGTGCTTCACAAGGTATAGCGAGGCAGCCTGAGGCAGAAGGTAAGATACGAACCAACTTCATGCTTGGACTTGTATTTATTGAGACCGCGATCATTTACGCGCTGCTCGTAGTAATACTTATCATCTTCGTACTGTAGGAGTGTAAAAAATGACAGGAGTACCACTTAATATAGACTGGCAGCAGATATTGCTCCATCTGTTTAACTTCACGATACTCTTCGGATGCCTTTACATCCTTCTGTACAAGCCTGTGAAGAACTTCATGCAGAAGAGGACCGATCACTACAGTGAGATGGATCAGAAGGCAGAGCAGACTCTTGCTGAGGCCGAGAGCGAGAAATCCGCTTATGAGCAGAAGCAGAAAGAGTTCTCTGATGAGATGAAGGCAGTGAAGAGCAAGATGGGTCAGGAAGTCGAAGCTGAGCGTGAGCGCAGAGTTACTGCGGCTAAGACCGAAGCTGAGAAGATCGTTTCGGATGCGCGCGTTGAGGCCGAGAGAGAAAAGAACGAGATCATCGCTTCTGCCCAGAAGGAGATCACCGACATGGTCACAGAGGCCATGGAGAAACTCACTCTGGAACAGACAGCTTCGGATGCTTTCGACCAGTTCCTCGATGCTGCGGAGGAGGCGGATAAATGAGTAATGAAGAAAAAGTCCTGAAGGGAGTGCTGTATTCGGCTGCCGAGCCGAGCAAAGAGCAGCAGGACAGATTCGGACGCTTCCTGAAAAATAAATATGGACAGGATGTTCCTGTGGAATGGGTCAAATCCGACGCGTTCCCTGGAGGATTCAGACTTGAGGTAGGCTCAGACGTATACGACTGGTCAGTGGGCGGCAGGTTCCGTCAGCTGAGAGATACGCTCGTCAAAGTTCCTACCGATAACGGAAATATCATTCCTCTCCTTAAGGAGACTATTTCCAGCTGGACGCCAGAGACTATGGCGGAGCAGGTGGGAGAAGTCCTCACTGTTGGAGACGGAATCGCTACTGTTGGCGGGCTCGACCACGCTACATTCGGAGAGATCCTCCTCTTCGCCGGCGGCGTAAGAGGAATGGTACAGGATATCCGCGCTAACGAGATCGGCTGCGTACTGTTCAGTGGCGACGAGAGCGTAACTCAGGGCTCTGCCGTCAAGAGAACAGGCAAGACAGCCGGTACACCGGTAGGCGAAGGCTTCCTCGGAAGAGTAGTCGACTCGCTCGGTACGCCTATCGATGGCCTTGGCGATATCGAGGCATCGGGATATATGCCTGTAGAGACACAGGCTCCTCCTATCATCGACAGGCAGCCTGTAGATACTCCGCTTGAGACTGGTATCTTCTCGATCGACTCCATGTTCCCTATCGGACGTGGCCAGAGAGAGCTCATCATCGGAGACCGTCAGACAGGTAAGACAGCTATCGCAGTCGATGCCATGATCAACCAGAATGGCAAGGATTGTATCTGTATTTATGTAGCGATCGGACAGAAGACATCATCTGTAGTCAGGATACAGCAGACGCTGAAAAAGCATGACGCCATGGATCACTCCATTATCGTCTGCGCTTCGGCGAGCGACCCTGCTCCTCTCCAGTACATCGCGCCGTACGCAGGCTGCGCCATGGCCGAGTACTTCATGAACAAGGGCAAGGACGTGCTGATCGTATACGATGATCTTTCGAAGCACGCTGTTGCGTACAGAGCTCTGTCTCTGCTGCTCGACAGATCACCTGGTCGTGAGGCTTATCCTGGAGACGTATTCTATCTGCATTCAAGACTGCTTGAAAGAGCGGCAAGGCTTTCGGATGAGATCGGCGGAGGCTCGATCACAGCGCTTCCTATCGTAGAGACACAGGCGGGCGACGTATCGGCATACATTCCAACGAACATCATCTCGATCACAGACGGTCAGATCTTCCTCGAGTCAGATCTGTTCTTCTCGGGCCAGAGGCCTGCTGTAAACGTAGGACTTTCGGTATCCCGTGTAGGAGGAGACGCTCAGACAAAGGCTATGAAGAAGGCCGCCGGTACACTGAGGATCGACCTCGCACAGTACCGCGAGATGGAAGTATTCACGCAGTTCGCTTCTGACCTTGACGATCAGACAAAGAGCCAGCTCGACTACGGCGCTGGCCTCATGCGCATGCTCAGGCAGCCTCAGTACAAGCCAAAGAGCCAGCACGAGCAGGTAATCACCCTCGTAATGGCGCTCGCTCATACCATGGAAGGCATTCCTGTAGACAACGTGAACGACTTCATCGCAGAGCTTATTGAGATGTTCGAAACAGAGCATCGAGACATCTGCGACCGCATCGATTCAAGCGGACAGCTCGATGACGACCTCAAGACGGATATCATCGATATATCCAAGGAGTTCAGACAGAGAGCTGGCTATTAAGATAGATTATCGGGATCGAAGATACATAAATGGCATCAACCAAAGAGATCAAAAATAGAATAAAGAGCGTAGGCGACACGCAAAAGATCACAAACGCCATGTATCTCATCTCATCCACCAAGATGAGAAGAGCGCGCAAGGAGGCAGAGGAAACAAAGCCGTATTTTGACCTGCTGCGCCATGAGATCCGCAGAATGTTCGCGTTTGGAGGCGGGCTCAGGAACAAATACTTTGATTCCAATGTTGACGAGGAAAAACCGGGCGGAAAAAACGGCATACTCGTGATCACTGCGGACAAAGGCCTTGCCGGTGCGTACAACCAGAACGTCGTAAAGGACACGCTGGCGCTTATGGATCGAAGCAATGACTACAAGCTTTACATTGTAGGAGATTACGGCTGGAGATATTTCAGAAGCCGTGGCTCCAAGGTGTGTGAGGCTTTTGAGCACTCGATGAACGAGCCTTCTCTCGCTATGGCAAGAGATATCACCAAGGAATTGCTCGATGAATTCGACGCGGGCGCTTTCACCAGGCTCTACGTGTGCTATACGGAGTACTCCGGAGGCATGAGCCCCGGCGCTGCTATGCACGACAGGCTGATCCCGTTCGACAAGGACGATTTCGTGCCGCGCGGAGACGAGCAGGCCGCTGCTGACGCTTCGACAGTGTTCGAATACGAGCCTGATGTTGAGACCGTGCTCGCGAGAAGCATACAGTCATATCTGGTAGGCTATGTGTATTCGGCATTGGTCAACAGTTACTCATCGGAACAGAGTGCCAGAATGATGGCAATGGATGCCGCAAACGACAACGCAAGTGAGCTGCTCGCTAGCCTGCAGCTTGAATACAATCATCTGAGACAGAACGCGATCACTCAGGAGATCACAGAGATCTCATCTGGCGCGCGAAGCCTTAGAAGTAAGAGAGGTTAAAAATGACCGGAAAGATAGTACAGGTATCAGGATCTGTAATAGACGTAAGATTTGAAGAGGGACAGCTGCCACGCATCAACGACGCGCTTACCGTTGACCTCAATGGCAAAAAGCTCGTTATGGAGGTAGCTCAGCACATCGGTCACGAACTGGTAAGATGCGTCATGCTCGCCGGTTCCGAGGGAATGAGCTGTGGCATGGAAGTCACCGCTACAGGAAACCCTATCGAGGTGCCTGTAGGCGATGTAGTACTTGGGCGTATGTTCAACGTACTCGGTGAGCCTATCGACGGCGGAGACCCTCTTCCAGACAACGTCGAGAGAGCGTCTATCCACAGAAAGGCCCCTGGCTTTGACGAACTTTCACCATCCGTAGAGATCCTTGAGACAGGCATCAAGGTAATCGACCTTCTTGAGCCTTATTCAAAGGGTGGTAAGATCGGACTCTTCGGCGGCGCCGGAGTAGGAAAGACAGTACTGATACAGGAACTCATCCACAATGTAGCCATGGAGCACGGCGGCTACTCCATCTTCACCGGAGTAGGAGAGCGTTCCAGAGAGGGTAACGACCTCTGGAAAGAGATGAACGAGGCCGGTGTCATGGACAAGACAGCCATGGTATTCGGACAGATGAACGAGGCTCCTGGAGTTCGTATGAGAGTAGGACTTTCGGGACTTACGATGGCTGAGTATTTCAGAGATAAAGAGAACAAAGACGTACTTCTCTTCATCGATAACATTTTCAGATTCGTACAGGCGGGCTCAGAGGTATCCACACTTCTCGGACGTATGCCATCCGCTGTAGGTTATCAGCCTACGCTGGCATCCGAGATGGGAGCTCTTCAGGAGCGTATCACATCGACAAAGGCAGGCTCGATCACATCCGTACAGGCTGTATACGTTCCTGCTGACGACCTGACAGACCCAGCTCCTGCTACTACATTCGCCCACCTCGACGCGACCACAGTACTTTCGCGTAAGATCGCTGAGCAGGGACTCTACCCGGCTGTAGACCCGCTCAACTCCACATCCAGAATTCTGGAAGCTGAGATCGTCGGCGACGAGCACTACGAAGTCGCTCGTAAAGTCCAGGAGATCCTGCAGAAATACGCAGAGCTTCAGGACATCATCGCCATCCTCGGTATGGAAGAACTCGCAGAAGAAGATAAGCAGACTGTATACAGAGCCCGTAAGATCCAGAGATTCCTCTCGCAGCCTACACACGTTGCTGAGAAGTTCACAGGTATGCCGGGCAAGTACGTTCCGATCTCCGAGACAGTCAAGGGCTTTGGCGCTATCGTAAACGGCGATATGGACGAATATCCTGAGCAGGCGTTCTTCAACGTAGGCACTATCGATGACGCCATCGCGAAGGCAAAGACACTATAA
>CADAUB010000029.1:6078-26752 GCA_902790965.1 uncultured Eubacteriales bacterium
AGATAATGGCAAGCGATCATATGGTATACAACGGCTATGCCGAGTTTGTAAGCCTCCCTACTACCGAGGGGAGCGTTGGCATACTCGCGAATCACGCCAATGTTATCATGGCTATAGTTCCGGGGATCATCGAATATGATCCGGCTGAGGGAAGTGAAGATGATCAGCCGGGCAGACAGACTATAGTAGTATCCGACGGGCTCCTCAAAGTAGAGGGCGGCGAAGTCATTATTCTGGTAGACACAGCGGAGCGCCCTGAGGATGTAGATGAGGCCAGAGCAAAACGCGCTGAGGAAAGAGCAAGAGAAGCCATGAAGCGCGCCAATTCGAACCGCGACATGGAGCTTGCTGCCGCGGAGCTCTCAAGGGCGGTCAGCAGGATAAAGGCCTCAAGGAAAAAGCACAGTCTGTAATAGATAACACATGGAGCCGCTTTCAAATGAAATGATTGCGGTAGTTAGACAGTTTGTAATTCTATTGAAAAGAAACCTGTGGTACAATATTCGCTGCAGGTTTTATTTTCTTTGAGAGAGGAGTAGCCGATTTGAAGACTATCCTGAAGATATTCAGGGATGACATCAGACTTCTGAGCAGACGCTTTTTCGCGTCTGCTGTTATAGTGGCCATTTCCATTCTCCCGGCTCTCTACGCATGGGTAAATATCTATGCGAACGGCAACCCTTACGCAAATACTGGCGAGATAAAAATAGCGCTCGCCTCCTATGATACGGGCATAGACCTCGAAGACGGCAGCCACGTCAACATGGCAGAGGAAGTATTCGAGGAGATGAAAGGCTCAGATAAGATAGGCTGGCAATTCCCTAAAACTCCAACGGATGCCATAGCCGGGGTCAAATCAGGCAAGTATTACGCTGCTGTTATTTTCCAGGACAATTTCACATATAACATGTATAACTTCGAGCAGGCTTTGGTCGACGACAAAGCACCGCTCATCTACTACGAGAATCAGAAGGCAAACGCCATTGCCCCAAAGATCACACAGACAGCGGCGAACACTCTCCAGGAGACTATAAAGACTAAATACCTGGAGACGGTGTTTAGCTATGTTTTCGATGAGACCGGAGAACTCGCTGATGAACTGTCAGAAGGCGATATGACTGCCGATGTCATCAAGCAGCTCGAGAATCTGAGAGATACGCTGAGATCTTACGATAAGTCGATAAGTTCATTTACGGCTGAAAGTAAATCTGTTAAGTCGGGTATAGTAAGTACGCAAAAGAGACTTTCGGCAACCAGGGTAAAAACGCGCAAGTCCGCGGCCCAGGCTCAGAAAGATCTGGCAACAGCAAAGAACAGCCTCGACGCTCTGAAAAAATCGATAGCGGAAAGAAAGAAGCAACTGGAAGAACAAAAGAAGGCACTTGAAGAAGCGCAGGAGCAGGCAGGCATTGACCAGAATTCCAGAGCGCTTGAATTGAACGCCGATGCTCAGCGCAGGATAGAGGCACTCGAAATAGAGGTGAATGCCTTGGAGACCGCTCTTAGTGAACTGGGCCCGCTTTCGGTGAGCATATCCGCTATGCTGGATAACGTGGATCCTGTGCTGAAGAGCGCAAATACCACAGTCGGATCCCTGGATGAATCGCTGAAGCAGATGCAGGAAGTATTCCGCGCGAGCGCTGACAACATAGACGATATCATTGCCAAGGTGAACGCGGCTTCTGAAGATGAGAAGATAGAATTGCTCGCCAAGCTTCTCGGTGGAGATCCGGAAGAGTACGCGAGATTCTTCAGTTCACTCGTAGATGTAGAAGTCGAGCAAGTATATTCTACGGCTTCATATGGAGCAGCCATGGCACCATTCTATTCGGTGCTGGCGATATGGGTCGGCGGAGTAATACTGGTCGCGATACTAAAGACTCACGTCGACAGAAAGAAATATCCTGGCATCACAGAGACCCAGGCATTCTTTGGGCGCTTCCAGCTATTCTTCTTCATCGGACAGATACAGGCTGCCGTAATAGTTGCAGGTGATATATTCCTGCTCGGCTGCGCTCCTGTTCATCCGTGGCTCATGTGGCTCGTGGCTGCTATTACGAGTCTTGTGTTCAACCTGCTGATCTACGCGCTCACACTTTCGTTCGGCGACATAGGCAAGGCCATGGTAGTAATTTTCATGGTGCTCCAGATCGCCGGTTCCAGCGGCTCGTATCCTATAGAGATATTGCCGCCTATATTCGGAAATGTATATAAATTCTTCCCGTTCCCATACGCTATCAACGCGATGAGGGAAGCGCTTTGCGGCATGTACGAACTGGATATGTACAGATACCTTCTTGAACTTTCAGTGTTCGGCCTTATCGCCCTCGCTGTCGGCCTGCTTGTAAGGAGGCCATTCATTGGTATCAATAATTTCGTATCCGAGAAGGCAGAAGAAACGGAGTTGCTCTAATGGACAGACTGCAAGAAAAACATTATGAAGAGCTGTTCAACGGGCTGCTTGGACGCGGCAAGGCTTTGCATGCGAGCAACAAGAAAAGGATCAGGATAGGACTGATCTTCCTTGCAGTGTTTACTGTGGGCATGATCGTGATACGCCGCATAACAGAGAGCGATAGGGCTTCGTTCCTGATCATATGGGTAATAGGCATGTTCGCCATATCCATTTATCTGATCGGAGTCGAGTACATAGATACAACGCTTGCGAAGACGCTCGAGGAATTCACGGAAAGAGATGCCGAGTGGGATGTGCTCATACCTGATTCAGAGTCTGTGATGGATATGATGCAGACCAGGATAGATGACAGGCGAGATGTAGTGAAAGGGCGCCTAAGCGAGAGGCGTGAAGAATTGCATGATCGTGTGCAGTCAATGCGTGAGGCAACGTTGGAGCAGGTCACACCTGAAAAGGCGGCAGAGCTTGCGGGCAATGTCCAGAACGCTGAAGGCGCAGAAAATGTCAGTGCGCCGGAAAGTGAGGGTGAAGCGTGAAAAACATCCTCAATATAGCCAGATATGATCTGAAGAAAATCACAGGAAGCGTAGTAGCGATAATCACTATCATGGGGCTTTGCCTCGTGCCGTGCTCCTACGCATGGTTTAACATACTTTCAAACTGGGCGCCTTATGAATTAGAGGCCACCGGAAGGATAGCGGTCGCAGTCGCTAATGCCGATGAAGGAGCTACTGTAGCGGGAGTTACCGTGAACGTGGGCGATAAGATAGTCGATGCCCTCAAGGCCAACGATGACATCGGCTGGGTATTCGTGGAATCGGACAGCGCGGCGAAGAAGGGCGTGAGATCGGGCAAATACTATGCCGCCCTTGTCGTGCCTGAGAATTTCAGCAGGGATGTACTCAGCTTCTCAAACGGCGATCTGACGAATCCAAAGCTAAAGTATTACGAGAACGAAAAGAAAAACGCCATAGCGCCTAAGATTACGGGCAAGGCGGAGCAGGCAGTGCGCGAGGAAGTAAACGCGGCCTTCGTTGAGACTCTGGCGGGCTATGTATCGGATGCGGCCTCAGTAGCGGAAGCAACAGGCGCAGATCCTACTGTAATGCTCGCTGATCTGGCCGAGAAGGTCGACAGCCTCGCAAGAGATATACAGAGCTGCATTATCCTCTCACAATCCGCTGCCAGCCTCACAGTTGCGGCAGGGGGCCTTATGGATGCTTCGGGCTCACTTATAGACAGCACGCAGGGAGTGCTCGATCAGAACGACAAGCTGCTTGATGATCTTGCAAATGCTGTTCCTCAGTATCAGGCAGATACCAAAGTCAGGGATGCGGCAGCCAAACTGGCCGAGCACACAAAGAAAAACATGGATACAATACTGACTGGCATCGAAGCGGCTCTGGCTGAGCCGGATGGGCTAGCATATGACGCATTCATTGCAGCAAAGCCGGCCAATATGCTGATGGTGAAGACTGCGCAGGATAACGCCACAACACACGCTAACAATCTGAGTAAGGCAGGGTACACTGATCTGGCTGCCAATTTCACTCAGCTTTCTACCGATCTTGGCACCGTATATAGCGAACTGGATGCTCTCAGCACAGATATGAGCACAGAGGAGCGTACTGCAGCGCTCGAACAACTCAAGAAGGACATCGAGAAGGTAAACACCGACATCGATACTATAAACGAACTGGTAAAGACAGACATCGAATCCGATCTCGCCAAAGCTCTTTCAAATACCAAAAAGTCGATTGCAAATTACAGGACTTCTCTCAAGACTGCAAACAGCGATCTTGGAAGCCTCAGCAAGCTGATGTCTGCTTATGGAGGCGCTCTGGGTGATCTTGAGGGCAGCGTGAATAAAACAACAGCAAGCCTGAAAGCGCTTCAAAATGGAGCGGGCAATCTGTCAGGTATCCTTTCCGGAGCCGCCGGGAACGAGCTGCTCCAGAAGCTGATGGATCTGATGGGCAACGATGAATCAGCTGTTGCAGAATATCTTTCCAATCCGATAAAAATGGATACAGAGGTAATATGGCCTGTGGAGAATTACGGATCGGCCATGTCACCTTTCTACACGGTGCTTGCCCAGTGGGTAGGCGCACTGCTCACGGCCGTTCTCATAAAGGTGAAGGTCAAAAAGAGAGATGATCTTGTAAACCTTAAACTCCATGAGAGCTTCTTCGGAAGATATGGGGTCTACCTGCTGATCGGTATAACGCAGGGCCTCGTGGTAGCTCTTGGAGATCTTCTCTATGTACGTATTCAGTGCCAGCATCCGCTGCTATTCGTGCTAGCGGCATGCGTCAACGGCATGGTCTTCATGATGGTCAATTACGCGCTTGTATTCGCGCTCGATAATATAGGCATGGCACTTGGAGTAATATTCCTCGTGCTCCAGGTAGCCGGATCGGGAGGAACATATCCTATCGAAGTGCTGCCGCCTGTATTCAAAGCCATGTATCCGTTCATGCCGTTCCGCTATTCAATGGATGCAATGCGTGAGTGTATAGCCGGAATGTACGATGGCATATACTGGAAGTGCCTCGGGATACTCATGATATTCTTCGTGGTGTCCATACTGTTTGGACTCGCGTTCTATAGGCCTGCACTTTGGTTAAATAATCTAATAGCCGAAAGTAAGGCCAAGAGTGAAATCATGCTCTAGATGTGTTACAATATCCTAGTCGGTGGGTGACCTGCTGTGCGCGGGGGCCCTGCGCAACAGGGCTCCGTGAATCATGTCAGGACCGAGAGGTAGCAGCATTAAGCGATCTGTCTTGTGTGCCGCAGACCAGCCTCTGCGTACTGCAGATCGCCCACCGTTTTTTGATAAGAAGATAAATCCATTCAGATAGACCTTAGGGGTAAAGATATATGCAGCTAGCACTGTACAGGGCCGAGAGACCGGAAGTATTCGAAGATATAATAGGCCAGAAGCACATCGTGAAGATCCTTGAGAATCAGATCAGGACTGGCACGGTGAGCCAGGCTTATTTGTTTGCGGGAACTCACGGCACGGGCAAGACAAGCACAGCGAGGATACTCGCTAAGGCAGTCAACTGCATGGGCGACGCAGATCTTCCTCCGTGCGGCAAGTGCGAGAATTGCGAGGCTATAAGAGAGGGGCGCTTCCCCGATGTAGTCGAGCTCGACGCTGCCTCCAACAACGGAGTAGATGATCTCAGGTCGATAATCGAGATGGTCAAATATCCTCCGGCTGTCGGCAGATACAAAGTGTACATCATCGACGAGGTCCATATGCTTTCGACCGCCGCTGAAAATGCCTTCCTCAAGACTCTTGAGGAGCCGCCTGAACATGCCATATTCATACTGGCGACCACAGACCCTCAGAAAGTAAGAGCGACTATAAGGTCGCGCTGCATGCAGCTCAACTTCAGAAGGGTAACCGAGGAAGAACTCGCAGAAGGCATGCAGAGAATATGCGCGAAGAGAGGCATAAACGCGACTCCTGACGCGCTATCGACCATAGCTTCAAGAGCCGATGGCTCTGTCAGAGATGCTCTCAGCATACTCGAGCAGTGCATGGCCGCGGGTGATAAAGAGCTCACAAGGGCGGCGGTGCTCGAGTACACCGGAGCCGCGGGTGAGGATTTCTATCTTGCACTTACCGGAGCGGTCATAGCGGGCGATCCTGGAAAAGCGCTGGTCTACATAGACGAGATACTGAAGCGCGGCAAAGACGCGAGGCAGATACTTAAGGACTGGCTCAAGCACTATAGAGACCTGATGGTGGTCAAATATGTGGGCAAGGCCGAGCGCATAGTAAGAGCATCGAGTGAGAATATAGAGAGGCTAAGAGCCCAGGCTTCGCAGCTTGAGGCTGAGCATATAGAAAGAGCCATAAGGCTCATATCCGAATACATCAATCTCGGAAGATATTCCGAAAGGCCAAGGATACTTCTCGAAACAGCAGCTGTAAGGCTGGCGGCCCCTGATGAAGGAGCGGTGACTCCGATGCAGAGGGTGCCTATAAAGCACGTTGCTACATCGGGCAGCGCAAGAACCGCTAAGGCGGTGAATACAGCTCCTGCTGAGAGCATGCCTGCTCCGGTCAATGCAAGTGCGCAGCGTGAAGCGGCGCCTGCCCCAGAGCCAAGGCCGGCTCGCACTCTACAAAGAGAGCAGCCTGGCGAGCCTGCAGAGATGTGGGACAGGATTGTGAGAGAGGTATCAGCAGAGGAGCCGAGTTTCATGAGCCTGGTAGGCAGGAATTCAAAGGGCACAGGCTTCGAAGCCGGTGAACTGCTGGTGATCGTAAGCCCGGGCAAGCTCAAGATAGCCGAAGACCAATCCAAGAGCATATCGCGCATAGCGAAGGCTCTGTACGGAGATGAAGTATACGTCACACTGAGAGGCGGTGACCCGAGCCGCAAAAGCGGAGACGCAGACGCGGTAACTGAAGCCGAGACCTCAAAGATAATAGACGAAGACATAGATCAGAATGAAATTACCTCAGACATTGAAAGTCTGTTTGGTATAACACCAACAATAGAAGCATAGGAGGAAACAATGGGTAAAGGAATGAAAGCCGGAAAGAAGCCTAAAAACAGACAAGGCGGCATGGGCGGCGGTAAGGATATGCAGAAGCAGCTTAGACAGCTCCAGGCTATGCAGGCCGAGATGGAACAGAAGCAGGCTGAGCTCGAAGAAAAGGAGATCACCACTACAGCAGGTGGCGGAGCCATCGAGGTAACAGTCAACGGCAAGAAAGAGCTGACAAAGCTGACTATCGATAAAGACGTAGTAGATCCTGACGACGTTGAGATGCTCCAGGATCTCGTGATCGCAGCTGTCAACGAGGCACTTCGCCAGATGAACGAGCTCGAAGAAAACGAGATGAACAGCATCACAGGCGGCTTCGGCGGCGGGCTTGGTATCCCGGGTCTGTAAACGAAACTGCAAGCATAAACAAAGATGAGACATTATCCGCGCTCGCTGAATAAATTGATAAATGAATTTGGCAAACTTCCGGGCATAGGCGGCAAGACCGCCCAGAGGCTCGCTTTTCACGTGCTGAGCCTTACAGACCGGGAGGCGGAAGCTCTGGCTGAATCGATACTCGAAGCCAAGCAGAATCTGCATTACTGCGAAGTCTGCGGCAACCTCACGGACAAAGAACTCTGCGGCATATGTTCCGATGCTGCGAGAGACAGATCCGTCATATGCGTAGTCGAGACGCCTCAAGATGTGATGGCGATGGAGAGGATCAGAGAGTACAACGGCCTTTATCACGTGCTTCACGGAGCGATATCTCCGGCTGAGGGGATAGGCCCGGCGGACATCAATCTGAAGAGCCTTATCGAGAGGCTGCAGTCCTCGGATGAGGTGAAGGAAGTGATAATCGCGACCAACCCTAATATAGAGGGCGAGGCTACGGCCATGTATATAGCCAGGCTGCTGAAACCGGCAGGGATTAAGGTGACGCGCATCGCTCACGGCATCCCGGTCGGAGGAGACCTCGAATATGCGGACGAGGTAACATTGCTGAAAGCAATAGAGGGACGGAGAGAGTTGTAAAGCTCCAATCAAAAGGGAGAGTATATAGAAATGAAGAAAAGAAAATCACTTACAACGCGTGAGACCATTGTGGTTGCCAGCACACTGTTCGGAATGTTCTTCGGAGCAGGCAACCTTATATTCCCGGTACATCTGGGACAGATGGCAGGTTCCCAATCAGTGCTGGCCATCGTCGGATTCTGCATCACAGCAGTCACCATTCCTATTTTGGCTGTGATCGCCATCGGCAACACGCACTCAGACAACATTTATCAGCTTTCGGGCAAGGTGGGAAAGAAGTATGCCTGGTGGTTCACTTTTATCCTCTACCTTACGATAGGGCCTCTGTTTGCCATCCCGAGATGCGCATCGGTATCGTTCGAAACGGGTGTGGCTCCTCTGACAGAAGGCGCCGGTACGAGGATATTCCAGCTTATATTCACGTTCATATTCTTCGCCTTCGTGCTTTACTTCTCACTTAAGCCGGGCAAGATCACAGTGTGGATCGGAAAGGTGATCAACCCGCTCTTCCTGGTATTCCTCGGCATCCTAGTAGTTGCATCCCTGATAAGCCCCGGAGCCCCGGTTTCCGAAGTAGCTCCTACTGCCGAATATGAAAGCGGCGCGCTGTTCAGCAGCATAATCGAAGGCTACGGGACTATGGACGCTATAGCGGGACTGGCCTTCGGCATCGTAGTGATCAATATAATCCGCGACCTCGGAGTCGACGACGATAATGATGTCGCAAGAGAATCCGCCAAGTCGGGCGTGCTCGCAGGCGTACTGATGATAGTTATCTACGCTTTGACGATCATCATGGGCGCTCAGTCGAGAGGCCTCTTCGAACTGTCGGACAACGGAGCCATAGCGCTGACACAGCTCTCCGGTCACTACTTAGGAGCGTTCGGCAGCTTCGTACTTGCGTTCACCATCACGTTCGCATGCCTCAAGACAGCGATCGGTCTCGTAACAAGCTGCGCCGAGATGTTCCTCAAGCTCATCCCAGGCAAACTCAACTACAGAGGCTGGGCTATGGTGTTCACGCTCGTAAGCTTTATCATATCCAACGTGGGGCTCACAGCGATCATCAAATACGCGGTGCCTGTCCTGATGCTGATATATCCGCTGGCTATCACTCTGACCGTTCTGGCGATCTTCGACAAGGTCTTTGGAGGAAGCAGATGGGTCTATGTCTGCGTGACAGTTCTTACAGCTATCCCAGCGGTATTTGACTGCCTCAAGGCTCTCGGAGTGAGCAGCGTTGCCGAGCTTGGAAGCAAAGTCTTCCCATTCTACGACCTCGGTCTTGGCTGGGTAGTTCCTGCACTGATCGGTCTGGTGATCGGGCTTCTTCTGACAGTGATCACAAAAGGCAAGTCAAACGAGGCTGCGGCTTAAATAGAATCACAAGTTATCACCCTGCACGCATAGAGAGGAGCTTCAAATGTCTATCGAGATAGCGAGAGCGTACCTTGAGTCCAAGGGATACGCGGACAGGATAATGGAATTCGATGTATCGAGCGCCACTGTAGAGCTGGCGGCCAAAGCTGTTGGCACCGAGCCGGCAAGGATATGCAAGACACTAAGCTTCAAGCTCAAGGACGGTAGCGGAGTGCTGGTGCAGGTAGCGGGTGACGCAAAGGTAGATAACAAGAAATACAAGGACTATTTCGGCGAGAAGGCAAAGATGCTTTCTCCTGAGGAAGTCCCTGAATATACGAATCACGAGATCGGAGGCGTATGCGCCTTCGGAGTCACACGCGATGATGTGCGCATATATTGCGACGAATCCATGAAGCGTTTCGACATGGTATATCCGGCTTGCGGTTCGTCAAACAGCGCGGCGGGGTTCACTCCGGATGAACTTTTCGAGATATCCGGGGCACTGGAATGGATCGATGTATCGAAACTGCCAGAATAGTGGATATTGAAGAGCCCTGTTTCGTTGACATTGCAAGTGATATAGTGCTAAAATATCGTGCGAGCCACCGGGAGATAAAAGGTGGCTTCACGATTTTTTATTGAGACGAAAATCTCACTAACAAATAGGCCGGAATCAAGCCGGAAGGAGATAAGTAAGCTAATGGTGAATTATAAAGAAGTTATCACTAAGTATAAGGACGTCGATCCGTACGACATGACGGAAGACGAATACAAAGAACTCAAGGCAGCGGAACTCGCAGACATGCAGTGGTATGTCGATCAGATCTCAAAGAGTGATGTTCCGGAAGTAATGTATAGGATCGGAAGACCGATCACAGATTTGAAAATGATGATGGAGACAGGCGTAGAGGCGTTTGGCGACAAGGTGCTTTACCACCAGATAATGCCGGGCGATGATCACTACACCGAATTCTCCTACGGACAGGTAAGAGACGACGTAAGAGCTCTCGGAACAGCTATGCTGGGGCTCGGTCTCAAAGGAGCCCACATAGGTCTCATCGGAGCCAATTGCTACGAATGGGCGGAGTCATACTTCGCAGTAACAGGTGGCGTTGGAGTGGCAGTTCCTCTCGACAAAGAACTTACGAAGGAGGAATTATCCAACCTCGTAGACATGGGTGACATCAAAGCCGTCGTCTGCTGTCAGGATAAATACTACGATATTTTCAAAGAGATAAAGACAAAGAACAAGAATCTCGAGATCATCATGGGAGTCAACAAGGAGGCTCATGAGGATCCAAAGCAGGGCCTCTATTCATGGAACCTGTTGAGAGAAGAGGGAAGAGCGAAGGTCGCTGAGGGCGACAGAAGTTACCTCGACGCCAGAGTCAAAGCGTCAGATATGGCTTCCATCGTGTTCACATCGGGTACCACCGGAGTCAGCAAGGGCGTTATGCTCTCGCATAGAAATCTCTGCTCCGACGTACTCATCGCGCAGACATATCTCGAAGTAGCGCCGAGCGACATATTCTTCAGCGTACTTCCTATACACCACACATACGAGTGCACATGCACGATGCTCGAGGGCATCTTCATGGGCGCTTCGATGGCGTTCTGCAGAGGCCTCAAGTACATCACAAGAGACATGCAGATGGTACATCCGACGTTTTTGCTCGCCGTGCCTCTGATCTATGAGAAGTTCTACAACACAATCCAGAAGACTCTTAAGAAGCAGGGCAGAGACAAACTGGTCAACACCATCTTTGCCATCAACAACGTTACGAGCAAGGTGGGCATCAACATCGCCAAGCCTATCGCGAGCAAGATCATGGCTCAGTTTGGCGGCAACATCGACATGTTTATCGCGGGCGGAGCAAGGGTCGACCCTAAGGTGCTGGCCTTCTTCCGCAGCATGGGTATCCCGTGTCTTCAGGGCTACGGGCTCACAGAGACTTCGCCGATGGTAGCTCTCAACCCTGATCAGTGGAAATACATGAGAAACGATTCGGCCGGTAAGCTCTTCCAGTTCATGGACTATAAGATCATCGACAAGGACGAAGACGGCAACGGAGAGATCTGCTTCAAGGGCCCACAGGTAATGATGGGTTACTACAAAAACCCTGAAGCAACTGCGGCCGCTATGAAGGACGGTTGGTATCACACCGGAGACATCGGTCATATCGACAAGGACGGCTATGTGTATATCACGGGCCGCGCCAAGAACGTGATCATCGCAGCAAACGGCAAGAACGTATTCCCTGAAGAGCTCGAGGAAAAGATTGCTCGCAGCCCTTATATCGAGGAATGCATGGTATGGGCCGATGAAGATAACGAAGACAGGATGCAGCGCGGCATCTACGTGACGCTGAGGCCTGACATGGAAAATGTCAGAGAAGCCATCGGAGATAACGCCGAAGATGACAGCGCTGTGCTGGCGCTTGTGAGCAGCGAAGTTGACAGAGTAAACGCTGAATGGCCTGACTGGAAGAGAGTCAAGCACGTAGTACTCAGACATGGCGAGTTCAACAAGACGACAGGCATGAAGATAAGGCGATTCGTAGAAGAGAACAAGCTTGCTGACTGATCGGCAAAAGGCAAAATGAAACATTATCCACTTCTTACAATTGACCACGAAGCCATACGGCACAACATGCAGACCGTGATCGGATGGTGCAGCAATGCAGTCATCGATGTCGTGGGAGTCATAAAGGGATCGACCGGCATGGCCTCGGTCGCGCTCGACTACGAGGAATGCGGCGCTAAATGGATAGCGTCATCGAGGCTCGAGCAATTAAAGCGTGCCCGCGAAGCCGGGGTAAAGGCGCCTCTTATGATGATAAGAGTCTCTATGATTTCCGAGCTTGAGGAAATGGCAGAGTTATGTGAGTACAGTCTTCAGAGCAGCACTGAAACCCTTGACGCTCTCGAAGAAGTGCTTTCAAAAAAGGATATGACGCACAAAGTCATACTCATGGCAGACCTCGGAGATCTGAGAGAGGGCATTTTCGATAAAGAAGAGCTCGTAAAGGTCGCGGCGCACATCGAGAACGATCTCCCGCATGTACATCTGGCAGGTATCGGCACAAACCTCGGCTGTGTGGGTTCAGTCGTTCCGACAAAGGAAAAGATGGAAATGCTCACAGACTGGGCAGAGGCTGTAGAGGACTCGATCGGAAGGCCTCTTGAGATAGTATCCGGAGGCGCTACTTCAAGCCTGATGCCTGTGATGGATAATGTGATGCCGGCAAAGGTAAACAACCTCAGGATAGGCGCTTTAGTGCTATGCGGTCCACTGGAGGATTACCGCACTTGCTACGGAAGAGAAGAGGCAGATGTGCTGAGCGATGAAGCCTTTACTCTCGAAGTAGAAGTGATAGAGTCTGGTATAAAACCGACACATCCTGTAGGCGAACTCGGAGTCAACGCATTTGGAGAAAGGGCAGAGTACGTCGACAGAGGAGAGCGAAAGCGCGTGCTTCTCGCGATCGGAAGAGCCGACTACGGTGACATCGAAGCTCTGGTTCCGATGCTAGGCGGAGCGGAGGTCACCATGGCAAGTGGAGACCACACTGTAATGGATATCGAGGACTGCAATGCAGATCTTAAGGTAGGCGACAAGGTAAAATTCAAACTCAAATACTCGGCAATACTGAGACTCACTACAAGTGAGAATGTATATAAAGAAGAAAGATGATCTTTAGAAGGGAAGGATTCAAACAATGGCAGCCAACAAGAACAACGAAATGACAAGAGAGGGTTACGACAATCTAAATGCCGAACTCGAACATCTTATCACTGTAGTACGTAAGGAAAACGCTGAGAGACTCAAAGAAGCTATCTCACTCGGAGATATCAGCGAAAACGCAGAGTACGATGCAGCGAAAGACGCGCAGGCCGAAACAGAAGAGCGCATCTCCACTATCGAGGAGATTTTGCGTACAGCCGTGATCGTCGACGATAACGATGAGAGCGATGATTCGGTACAGACAGGACGTACTGTTACAGTCAAGGATCTTGTAACAAAAGAGACTATGACATATAAGATCGTCGGAACCACAGAGGCTGATCCTCTTAACGGCAAGCTCTCCAACGCTTCGCTCGTAGGTCAGCACCTCCTCGGACATCACGCGGGAGACAAGGTAGAATTTCCTGTTCCTGACGGCATCGCAAAGTATCAGGTCGTGGAGGTCAAGAAATAATGGCAGAAAACAAGCCTCAGAACGCTCCTGCTGAGGAGCGCGAACTCACCGAAAAGGAAATAGGTGAACAGAGACAGATAAAGAGAAAGAAACTCGAAGAACTCCGTGAGATGGGAAGAGACCCTTATCTTGTGGAGACCTTTGATGTGTCGGCCCATTCAGGCGACATCAAGGACAGCTTCGAGGCAATGGAAGATCAGGAGGTCAGAGTCGCTGGCCGTATTATGGCGTTCCGCCGCATGGGCAAGGTTGCTTTCGTCGATCTTCAGGACAAGCAGGGGCGCATCCAGATCTTCGTTGCCCGAGATAACATCGGTCAGGAAGAATACAATGTATTCAAGACTTACGATGTTGGCGACATTATCGGCGTCACAGGCGTAGTATTCAAGACAAAGACAGGCGAGATCAGCGTACGCGCTATGGAGGTACAGCTCCTCTGCAAATCGCTTCAGGTGCTACCTAACAAATGGCACGGCCTTAAGGACACAGATCTCAGATACCGCCAGAGATACGTCGACCTCATCATGAATGAGGATGTAAGAGACACATTCCGCAAGAGAGCAAAGATCATCAGCACGATGCGCAAAGTCCTCGAAGAGGATTACGACCTGATGGAGGTCGAGACTCCTGTGCTCGGCAACATCGCAGGCGGAGCTGCCGCAAGGCCGTTCTGGACGCATCACAATACACTGGACATCGACATGACTCTCCGCATCTCCCTTGAGCTCCACCTCAAGAGGCTCATCGTCGGCGGGCTCGACGGTGTGTACGAGATCGGCAAGGTGTTCAGAAACGAGGGTATGGACAAGAACCACAGCCCTGAGTTCACATCGATGGAAGCTTACAAGGCTTACGTAAATCTTGAGACAATGATGGATCTCATGGAGCAGGTCACATATAAGTGCGCTATGGCAGTCAACGGCACTCCTATCGTCAAGTATGGCGACAAGGAATTCGACGTGGCTCCGCCATGGAGAAAGATCGATATGACGCAGGCTGTTATTGACGCTACAGGCATCCCGTTCGACAAGATCGATTCCGATGAAGAGGCTATCGAGGCAGCTAAGAAATACGGCATGACACTCGAGAACGAAGCAGACTGGTCGAGAGGCAAGATCATCGCTGAGATGTTCGAGGATTACTGCGAGAATATCCCTGGATTCCTCGATGGCCCATGCTTCGTTTGCGGACATCCTCTCGAGGTATCGCCGCTGGCTAAGAAAGACCCTAAGGATCCAAGGATCACAAGAAGATTCGAGTCGTACATCAACGGCTGGGAGATGTCCAACGCGTTCTCCGAACTGAACGACCCTATCGATCAGTATGAGAGATTCGCCGAGCAGCAGAGACAGCTCGACCTCGGGATCGACGACGAGGCCCATCCTATGGATACCGACTTCGTCAACGCGCTTGAAGTCGGATTGCCACCGACAGGCGGCATCGGCATCGGAGTCGACAGGCTCGTTATGCTGCTTACAGACAGCGCCACTATCAGAGACGTTCAGCTCTTCCCGACAATGAAGCCGGAAGGCAAAGGCGGAGCCAAGAAAGAGCGCGTCGAGATCGATTTCAGCAAGGTTAAGGTAGAGCCGCTCTTCGAAGAGGAAGTGGACTTCGATACATTCAGTAAGTCGGATTTCAGAGCAGTGAAGATCAAGAGCTGCGAAGAAGTTAAGAAGTCAGACAAGCTGCTGAAGTTCGTCCTGAACGACGGATCCGGCGAGGACAGAGTGATCCTCAGCGGCATCAAGAAGTACTACGATCCTTCTGAACTCGTTGGAAAGACTGCGATAGCGATCGTGAACCTTCCGCCGAGAAAGATGATGGGAGAGTACTCCAACGGAATGCTGATCAGCGCAGTCAACGAGTATGATGGTGAGGAGATGCTCAACCTCCTGCTCGTAGACGACAGAATCCCGGCAGGAGCAAAGCTGTACTAGGTCAGTAGGTATAATGCTTGTTGAGGCGTATTTGTGACGCTATGAGAGAGTAGTTTTATAGGGCTTTTTAAAACCTGATTTGTGGTTTTACTACCCCACTTACTACCCCAAAACATATAGCAATATAATAGAATATATGCAAACAGGAGAGGGCGACCGGCAATGGGTCGCCTTTTTCATAATAAAAAGGAGGTGAATCATATGTCTAAATATACGGATGATGATATCAGGAATATGTCAAAGATCACAGTAAAGGTTGCTGCGGATTATTTAGGGCTCTCGCCAATGGGCGTATCAATAGGTATGCGTAATAATCTACTGCCTATCGGCTTTGCGATACACAATACTGAAAGAGACAGACTGTACTCGGAGAGTTGGTCATACAACATAGTCGGAGAAAGACTTATAGCATACAAGTATGGAAGGATCAACGAAATACAGGTGGAAAACATTGAAAATAATCTTTCTGTGATAATTGAAAAATTCGAGGAGGTGAAGCAGGACATTTCTTTTCTCTTAAGCGAAAATGCGGATCCAAAGAACTAGATGTATTTGAATACGCGTTTTCGCTGGGTAAGTATGCCGTGACTGAGGATAGAGAAAATGGAGGCTGCCATGAAAAACAGGAAAACAATAAAGCTTGATCGAAAACAGTTATATGATGAGATATGGACAAACTCACTCCATAAAACAGCTTTAAAATATAATGCTTCAGAGGCAAAGTTTAAGCAGGCATGTATCGATGCTGATATTCCTTTGCCTACATTGTCGTACTGGGGCAATAAAGGAGTAGGTAAGGATGTTTCTGCTGACATAGTTCCACTTCCAGAGTCCGATATTGAAATGGTTGAAATAGTGCTGAAGTCTGAGCAAGCCAGAACAGTCAAAAAAAGATCTGAAAAGAAACGCAGTCCTCAAGTAAAGAGATCAAATGAAGGCAAACAGCCTCAAAAGACAGAGAAAGAAAAAGCCGGGGACAAAGGCATAATCATACTATCAAGACTGGACTTCTATGAGGAACTATGGAGCCAGAGAAATATGGCAGAACTATCAAGAAAGTATGACATTCCTGTAAGCAGGCTGACAGTTTTGTGCAAGGCATCAAACATTCCGATACCAAAAGGCGGATAATATTATTACTGGAGAAAAAAGGATCCACTTCCGGAGTCAAAGCAAACTGAAGTAAAGCTATATACCAGAAAAGCGAAGTTCAAAGGAGCGTTAGCTGAATGGCAGGAGTACTTAAAAACTCTATACGAACTTAACGGTATTACCGAAGAACCTGTCAAAAAATCGTTACGCCAGATAATGAATGGGGAGAATGAGGAAACAATTCTTGCTGAGCTTATGCAGAGTGATTATCTTAACTTGATGGATAACAACAGTCGAGAGAGGATATTTACTCATGCCATCAATATGGATATAAGCGGTAGAAGGAAAATGCATACTGATGCAGTTCGTTACAAAAATGCTATCGAAGCTTGGGAAAAGCAGGGACATAGGAATTATTATGACCGAATAGATCCTCCACCTAATGCTACTCTGTTCTCAAAAGCAAGTCGAAAGAGAGTGTTCGCTTTGCTGGATAGCATTTATCGTGCGGTAGAACCTTTTGATGGAAGGGCAACTGAAGCATTTGATGTTGCCATTGGAAAGGATATTGTAGAAATTGAAATAGTTGAGGGCAAGGATGATGTTCCTCATGTTATGACAAAGGAGGAAGCAAGACAATTAGTTGAGTACAATGATGCGAAAAAGCGTGGCAGATACGCATGGGAACCTAAAATTCCAAAGTATGATCATCCGTATAATGGAAGACTGCGTATACGCATAGGTGATAATCGATGGAATCATACCAGGGTGTCTTACGGAGACGACAAAGATGGAGAAATGCTTGAAGATCAACTTGGAGAAATACTGATCACGATTTTTGAGAAAGCTGAGGTTGCACGAGTTGATCGTGAAAAGAGGGAAGAGGAACAGCGCCGTATAGAAGAGGAGAGGAGAAGAGCCGAAGAAAAAAGACAACGAATAGAACTAGAGAGGAAAAAAACAGAAACTCTGATAAGAGAGGCGGAGGATTATCATACTGCGCAGACTATACGACACTTTGCAGAAGCAAGAGCTAATCTTTTTCCTGATAATGATGAGGTTAAAGAATGGGTTGATTGGGCATTGGAAAAAGCAGACTGGATCGATCCTACGGTTAAAAAAGTGGATGAATATTTAGGAAAGAGAGAATGAAACAGTGGAGAACAAATGCTTTGAATATGGTAATGACGCATTATAAACACAGTGTTATAATCATACTAATCACTGCAGGAGACAGATCAAAAGATGAAAAAAGAAAAACCGAAAAGTGTTAATTCGTTGATGAAATACCTTCGTGATGAGAAGAGAATGGACATTAAAGGCTCATCTCAAAAGAGAAAGCTTAAGAATATTGGGTATTATCATGGATATAAGGGCTATAGATATATTCGTAAGCCTTCAAATCAAGTAGTGTATTCCAACTTTGATGAGTTACTTGCGATTCATGCATTCGACTCTCAAGTAAAGTCGTTGCTATATCCATCTGTGATGTATATTGAAACTGCACTGAAAAACTACGTCTTAGATGTAATCGTTGGAATGACAGGTTCAGATAGCTTTGTTGAAATATATAATAAACTACTAGACAATTATAAGATGTATTCAACAGCAGGAAAAACATATGCAGATGATAAAAAGCGTGAGAAGGCAGAAAACACATTTAAGCAGAATCTAAAGCGAAGACTCGATCTGAGAACTAGAGTTTATAAAATACAGGCGGATGCGTTTAACAATGGGAATAAAATAGCAAATCATTACCTTAGTAAAGATGTTAGCATTCCAATATGGGGTATTTTTGAACTGTTTAGCCTTGGAGAATTTGGCCATTTTGTATCATGTCTAAATGAGTCTTGCCGTGCACAAGTTTCTATGAGTTTAGGAGTTCGGCATTCAGATGATAAAAACGCGATGATACCACAGAGACTAATATATGCAACAAAAGATTTAAGGAATTCCATTGCACATAATGATGTTGTGTTTGATGCTAGGTTTCGTTCCGGCAGCATTGATAAACAACTTAGAAATGCGATTAGTAATGCAACAGGAGTACAGAATCTAAGCTTCGATACAATAACAGATTATGTTGTCCTAATAATATATCAACTTAAACTGCTTGGGGTATCAAAAACTGATATGAAACGTCTCCTTTCTGACTATTCAAATAGCGTTGAGAGACTTAGAAAAAGTATTCCAATAGGAATTTTTAATAAAATCATATATACTGATAATAGACAGAAGATAAAAGAACTGCAAAAATACATTGCTTCATAAGAGCGTCTTTATGATATGGTAGCTATTCTTTTGATTTGCAAAGGTGAAATTTTTTCGGCCCAAGCATTAGTTGATATAGGGTGACTTGTAAAAGTTAATTCACGATGTAAAAGTAAAATCAAAATGAACGATTAAGTTCACAGATACAAGGGCTTCAGGATCATCCGGGAGTCCTTTTGAAAAAACCGCGCGACAAGCGAGACAAAAAAGGTTATTATCTTTCTAGTGAAAGATTTATTTCTTTCTTGCCCTGGCAGCATAAATATTCTATTTGTGTTCCAAGGCTGGGTGATCAAGCAGCTGTGAGTTGGTGGCTCTGAGCTGCTTTTTGTTTTAACGAATCATATGGCATGCCCTGAGAGACCCGCGCTGGCGTTTGGGGATATACTTGGCCCGGCCTTCGGCCAGCGTGCTGTCCGTGTGACTCCGCTCCCGCTCCCGCGACAACGCGAAAATGCAGTGCTATCTTGCTACTTTATGTTCAGAAGATAGGGCATCAAGGTGACGGCATCTTTGTCGATCTTCGACACATTCAGTTTCTTCAGCAGTTCTTCGCCATAGAAGAATGCAAACACCTCATAAGGTGTCTTGCCATTCAGGGACTCTCTTGGTGTCGAGTTTATGTGAGAGAACATCAGATCAAGATCATTTTGTGTGAGGTTCTTCAGGTTCTTGCCATTAGGGATGATGTCTCTGACATAGTTGTGATTGTTCTCAACGTGCGGCTTCTGAGCGGGCTGCTGTGGATCGCAGTAGAATATGTTTGTGCGAAGCTCACCGGTCTCCTGGTTGATCTCGAACAGATCGACCTTCTCAAACTCCGATCCGCGATCAGTCACGATCAGAGAAAAGATCTTGTAATAATCTTCTCCAAGTCTTTCCTGCATCAGATCCAATGTGCCCGCCATTGATGCGCTTGTCTTATCTTCATGAAGGAATCCGATCATTACAGGGGCGTTCTCGAAGATGAACGTCTGGATATATGGACCTTCAGAGTCGTTGTACACAGTATCCATTTCCGTGGCAGGAGTGTCCGGATGCATTTTCCTGAATTCTATGAAGTCTTCATACTTGTGCCCGTCGTAACATGCCGGCTGCTTTCTCGGCTTAAGAACTTTCTGCTTTTTCATAGATACCTGGCGCCTAAGAGAGAAATTGTCTATGCCGTAATCCTTGAATATCCCTGACTCTATGTATGTGTACAGAGTCTTGACGCATATACCAAGTTCCGGATGGTTCTCTATGATCTGGTATACAGACTGGCCTCTCTTTAGAAGGGGACCGATCGTCTCCGCCATTACGATCATCTGCGGTGTAGTCAGATTTACGCCTTCTCTGGAATCACTGAGTGTGTACAGATACTCTTTATGAGCTGTTGCTGCCTGGTAGAAGTACCTGTCCAGGTAACAGTTGTACATCTTAGGGCACTTATTGCATACACCGATCCGTTCGCGACGCTTACAGATGCGATCTTCAAAATGTTCACAGGCAATCTTACAATTGAGACAACGCCCGTATTGGTCCTTGTTTGCGCAAAAGTACCCTATGTCTCTACCATAGGTGCGCTTAGGTTTGAGCTTCCTGTGAAGCTTTACTTCTTTCGAAATGGTCGAGGGACTTTTGCCAAGTTCCTTACCGATCTGGGCTTTGCTCTTTTCTTCCTCGAGGCTGCGCTGAATGAACTTCCTGTCCTCAAGTGATAAATGTGTTCCTTTCATAAAACCTCTCTTTCCGCCCTGGAACACATTCTTGAGGATAGATCAATGAATTTAATCATTCAATTATTTTGTGTAAGGTTTATTTCCCTGTTCGTCTTATGTTCAGTGAAGTTACTTTTACAACTTACA
>CADAUB010000030.1 GCA_902790965.1 uncultured Eubacteriales bacterium
CACGATAACATACCGTTCAATGAAAATATGCTCATGCCTTGCCCGATGCTTGAGAATTCAGGAAAGCTGACAGAGATGGTCAACGCTGCAGGCGCTCATTCTACAGACTTACAGTCTCCTGAAAGCGCAGAGCATCTGTGTGCTAAGACAAAACAATACGCAGACAACTGGACACCGGTTGCAGAGAAACTGTGGGATGAAAGGCAAAAAGAAATCTGATAGATACTCGACGATATGAAAGGAGAGTTGCCATGATAGCCATTAACAGAAATACGATACGCGACAGCAAGAATAAACTATGGAACACAGTATCAGATGGAAGTTATAGACTACTCCAAAATATCCCCTATAATTCACCTATCAAGTTTTACAGCCCCGGCAGAAATCCAAGCGACGCTCCTTTTCAATACCCCGAATGGGAGCGCGATATGGAACGATTTATTTTAGAGGAAGAATACAAAGAATTCCTTAACAGCTTAGAATGAAGCATATTATGGCAAACTCACTTTCTCTCTCCAGGTTTGCTTGCTGAAAAAGAGAGGCTGCCACACTTTTATTGTGCGACAGCCTCCTTTGATTTGCGCGAATTATTTTAAAAAGTATTACAACACTAACACTGTTTGAGAAGTGACAGCGCGTTGCCCTTGCAAAGTTTGTATGCAGTCTTAGTTTTTCTATTGCTGCAACGAGCAGAAGTAAGAGAAATTCCTACTGTTTTGTGTTAAAACTATTATACAGAAAAGCAAAGCCGCGAAAAAGCCTTGCGTTCAGGCAGAAAGGATAAGGCAACATGAAATACGCATTTGTTAATGGGACTATCCTCGATGGCACAAAAGATATGCAGCCGATCACCAGCAAAGCTGTGCTGACAGATGGGGATCGCATAGTGGATATCGTTTCGGATGTAAAATCGCTTCAGGGATATGAGATAGTCGATCTGAAGGGAGCCTATCTGCTGCCGGGGCTTATAGATCTGCATGTGCATCTGGCACTGAGCGGCAAACCGCCTAAAGCAGATAGCAAGCCAAAGGACTACGACAAACTGTACAAGATGCTTACGGGCAACCCGATCGTCAGAGCAGCAGCAAGGCAGCTTGTAGTAGGCTACGCCAAGACAGAGGTGATGAGCGGAGTCACCACGATAAGGACTGTCGGAGGCGTTCTGGATTTTGACGCGCAGGTAAGAGACCGTATCAGCGAGGGAAAGCTTACAGGGCCTCGTATCATAGCGGCGAACACAGGCATCTCGGTTCCGGGCGGGCATTTCGCCGGCTCGATCGCAACTCCTGTCAGTACTCCTGAGGAAGCCAGGGATCTCGTCCATAAGATAGCAGATACAAAGCCTGATCTTATAAAGCTCATGATCACGGGCGGAGTGATGGATTCCGATGAAGAGGGAATGCCGGGTGCTCTTAAGATGTCGCCTGAGATAGTAAAGGCGGCATGCGATGAAGCGCATAAGCTCGGCTTCATCGTGGCGGCTCACGTAGAGAGCACGGAAGGCGTCAGGGTAGCACTCGAAAACGGTGTGGATACGGTAGAGCATGGAGCCAAGCTCACAGAAGATATAATCAAGCTCTTCAAGGAAAGAAAGGCCGCAGACATCTGCACGCTCTCACCTGCGATACCATACGCTGAGTTCACCCTTGAAGAAAGCCATGCTACAGAGGTAGCGAAGAAAAACGGCAAGGTGGTGCTGGATGGGATAATCGAATGCGCGAAGACATGCATCGAAAACGACATCCCAGTTGGTCTTGGAAGTGATGTGAGCTGCCCGTTCGTAACGCATTACAACTTCTGGAGAGAGCTATACTACTTTAACAAATACATCGGAAGATCCAAGAAGGAAGCGCTCTATAGAGCTACTTTGGGCAACGCGACGATCGCAGGCATAGATAAAGAGACCGGCTCGATAGAAGCCGGCAAATGCGCCGACATGATAGTCGTCAAGGACGATCCTCTAAAGGATCTTACAACTTTGAGAGATGTCACCATGGTAGTGGCCAGGGGCAAGCTTATCCAAAGGCCGCGCCATAAACAAATGAAGGATATCGACGCACTGCTAGACGCGTATATGTAAGCCGCTCATAGCATCAAACACGGGAAAAGGACAAAGCGCAAGATGAAACTTAAAAAAGCAAACGCTATACTCGGGCTCTTCGCGATATGTATCCTACTGGCACACGCGGGGTACCAGATCGTAGCATACATACTCTTTTTATACAATCCGATGGTGACGAAAGTGCTCGGCTGGCTGACAGTGGCAGTCGTTTTTATGCACGCCATCCTCGGCATGAGCATGGTGATGTTCGTCCATGATGGAGGTAGCCTGAGCGCTTACCCTAAAGCGAATCAAAGGACTATCCTGCAGCGCGCATCTGCCATAGGGATAATGGTTGCAGTTGTGCTCCATATAAAGTCGTTTGAGATGCTTAGTTCGGGTAATCTGGGCCTTGCAGCTGCGGAACTGACGCAGTTTATATTCTTCTCCTGTGTGTTCACACACATAGCCACTTCGTTCAGCAATGCCTTTGTCACGCTCGGGCTCCTGGGAGATATGGATAAAAAGAAGAAGATCGACCGCGTAGTTTATGTGATCTGCGCGGTATTGTGGGCTGTTGCAGTCATTGTGGTCGGCAAGACCTACGTAGCACTGGCAGCCATGCATTAATGACAACTAAGGAGATCATGGAAGAGAGCACTAACAGTACAAACAACAATAATAAAACGGTGCTTGTAGTCGGAAGCGGTATCGCCGGAATGACGACTGCTATTTCACTGGCCGAAAGAGGGATCAAGAGCATACTCGTTTCCCCTTTCGTTTCCGAGCGAGCACAGTCTGTTATGGCGGCTGGCGGCATCAACGCTGCCCTCGACAACATGGGCGAGGGCGATTCCATCGAGCAGCATATAGATGACACGCTAAAAGGCGGGTGCATGATCGCGGGAAAAGACGCGGTAACGGGGCTTTGTTCAAATGCGCCGGATATCATCAAGTGGCTTGAAAAGCTGGGCGTCGTTTTCACGCTGAACAAAAAAGGTGAGATCGATCAGCGCGCTTTTGGAGGCCAGACATGCCGCCGCACTTGCTACTGCGGAACATCGACCGGTAAGCAGATAGTGTCCGCTCTCGTTATGGAGTGCAGGCGTTATGAAGCAGCAGGCCTTATCGAAAGAAGGCTTTGGAACGATTTCCACTCCGGCCTCATAAAAGACGGGAAGTGCTACGGTGCGCTTTTGTTCAACGAGGCCTTTGCTTCCCTTGAAGCGGTATACGCTGACGCCGTGGTTATGGCTACAGGCGGCCAGAACGCGCTATTTGGCAAGACTACGGGATCCACTCAGTGCGATGGCTACGCTGCCGGCAGGCTGTTTATGCAGGGCGCTGCCCTTAAGAATCTCGAATTCATCCAGTATCACCCGACGACCATAGAGACAAAACAGAAGCGCATGCTGGTATCCGAAGCTGCCCGCGGTGAAGGTGGAAGACTTTATTATGAAGAGGGCGGTAAGAGAGTCTACTTCATGGAGGACAGATTTGGAAGCCGCGGAAATCTGATGCCGAGGGATATCGTATCGCGCTGCATGGAAGAGACAGGAAAAGACATATTCCTCGACGTTACGCAGCTTGGGGCTGATGTGATAGATGCTAGGCTTCCTGAGGTCAGAGACCTGTGTCTCAAATACGCAGGTCTGGATATAAAAAAGGAAAGCATTCCGGTGAAGCCGTCCGTCCATTTCTTCATGGGAGGCCTTGCTGTTGATGAAAAGCACGAGACTAGCATAGAAGATCTCTACGCGGTCGGCGAGTGCGCTTCGCGCTATCACGGGGCCAACAGGCTCGGCGGCAATTCACTTTTGGCCGCCATTTACAGCGGAAAGACTGCAGCTAAGAGCATCGATGAAAAGAAGATCGTGGCAGATCAGGACCAGACAGATAAGGGCCAGGCAGAAGTAGAAGCTTTCTTCGGCAAGTACATCCAAAAGGAGAGCGAAAAGATAGTAAAAGACTTTTCGTCAGAGAGCAGATTCCCCGTCATGTACATTAGAGACATGGTGGCCGAGATCATGAACACTGATCTTGGCATAGTAAGGGATGAGGGATCGCTTCAGAAAGGCATAAGCGACCTAGATTACTACATAGATATCTCGTCCCGCATTAAATACGACAGTTCGGTCCTCGAATATTTCAACTACAGCCTCCCTGCGATACTCAATCTGGCTAAAGCGACGCTTCTCTCGGCCAAAGAGCGAAGGGAAAGCAGAGGCGCTCACATCAGAAGCGATCATCCTGAGACGTCAGGCGACTTCGCAGCCTCGAGCGTGATCAGCTATAACGACGGGAACTTCGATATTACTTATGACATGGAGGGCCGCTTCGAACACTAAAAATGAAAGTAAAGATACTGCGCAAAAGGCCAACTGAAGACAAGCAGTACTGGGAAGAGTTCATATATGAGGGCTCTCCTGATATTTCGGTTGCCGGAATGCTGGATGAACTCAATTACAAGGACGACATAATGAACGCTGAAGGCGGTAGCGTGCCGCGTATAGCCTGGGAGTGCTCGTGCCTTCAGGGCATGTGCGGTGGCTGCGCTATGGTGATAAACGGAAAGCCGGCTCTCGCCTGCGAAACTTTCGTAAGAGACTTAGGCGATGAGATCACGCTTAAGCCGCTTAGCAAATTCCCGGTCATAAACGACCTCGTGATAGACCGCGGCATCATCCATGAAAACGCACTAAAGGTAAACAATTACATACAGGAATACAAGGAGTCGCCGGCAAAAGAGCACGCTCATCAGTACTCCGCGGCAAGGTGCCTGAAATGCGGGCTTTGCCTGGAAGTTTGCCCTAACTATATAAAGGGCGACCGGTTTTACGGCGCCCTCTTTGCGAATGACTGCTATCTGATCGCGACCAGAAGCGATGTATATAATAAAGATATCAAGAAAGACTATGACAAACACTTCGCGGCGGGCTGCTCTAAATCGCTGGCCTGCGTTGAAGTGTGCCCGATGAAGATCCCTACTCTGTCATCGATGGCCAAGCTCAATCGTTGACTATGCTGATCGAAACGGTGCTTCCATCCGATTCGTCATACGTGTGATCGATGGACTCCGCGTTGGCTGAAAGCAATTTGTACGAGATCTCATCTCCGCAATCCTCAGGCCTAAGATCATCCGGATATTTCACGGTAACATAGGTATGATCCTCGGTCTTTGAATACTCCACGCAAACATCGATGCGTGGATTTTTTAGTGCCGGGAGCAGCATCTGCACGCAAAGCTCCTCTATGACAGAGCTGATCCTGTTTGCCATCCTCGGCGATATGTGGTTCTTGAAGCAGTACTGATCTATCTCACTGTTCGCCCCCACGAAGTCGAAATTCTGACTGTCTATGTGGAACTCGAGCACTCTCATCTGTCTGAAGAATCTGCGTGTACTCTCCTTCTCAGGATTCTTGAAGATCTTTGCGGTAGGCCCTTCTTCATAGATGATCCCTTCGTCCATATAGAACACGCGATTAGACACCCTCTCAGCGAGGCTCATCTCGTGGGTGACTATCATCATAGTCTTGCCCGATCTCGCGAGATCCTCGATAACGGCCTCCACCTCTCCTACCATCGTCGGATCAAGCGCGCTCGTTGGCTCATCGAGCAGAATGATCTCGGGATCCATCGCGAGAGTTCTGGCTATGGCGACTCTCTGCTTCTGCCCGCCGGAAAGCGAGTCCGGATACCTGAGAGTCCTGTCGGCAAGGCCTACTCTTTGCAGCAGTTCTACCCCTCTGTCGTAAGCTTCCTGACGGCTCAGGCCGAGAAGCTTTACCGGAGCGTACATGATGTTCTCGATGACGGTCATGTGTCCGAAGAGATTGTAAGACTGGAACACCATGCCCATCTTCTGCCTTATCTTGCTGACATCGCATCCCGGAGCGGTTATATCCTGGCCGTCCACGATAATCTGGCCGCCTGTCGGAGGATCAAGAAGATTGAGACACCTTAGAAGCGTCGACTTGCCGGCGCCCGAAGGCCCGATAACGGCTATGCAATCCCCTTCATTTACTGTGGCATTTATGTCCTTCAAAACTACTGAAGGGCCAAACGCTTTCTGCATGTGTCTGAATTCGATCATTTCGTTTTTATCCCTTTCAGTATTTTTGCTTCGCTTCTCTTTTCAGGGTCGACGTATTTAGTCGCCCTGCTTGTGATTGCTTTGAGTAAACCAGCGAGTATAAAGTAGATGACCGCGACAGCGATCAGCGGGAAGAACGCCTCGTAAGTGCGGCTCCTTACTATATCTCCCATCTTGGTGAGATCCTGAACAGCTATGTAACCGACGACGGCTGTCGCCTTGATGAGCGATACGATCTCTGCCTTGTATGCCGGCATGAAATGCCTTGCGGCCTGTGGAAGTATTATGCCGAAGAAAGTCTGCGTATCACTAAGGCCAAGAGCATAAGACGCTTCGGTCTGCCCCTGATCGACGGCTTTTACGCCCGAGAGCAGCATGCCGTAGAACGACGCGGCGAAGATCATGGTGAAGCCTATGACGGCGACCCACATCCCGCTTATGTTGGACTTTCCGAATATCACATAGTACAGGAGCATCAAAAGCACGATCCCCGGCATGCCCTGCACTAGCCATACGCAAAAGCGCGTGACTGTATCTGCGAGCCTGCCGCCTTTGCGGCACCACAGATACATAATGAAGCCGAGCAGAGTGCCGAAGAGTATCGACAGCACCGTTATGACGAGCGTTGTATAGATACCCTTTATGAAGAGCCTGTATCTGTGTTCCTTGATGAACGTCCTGTTGAAGCTGTCTCTGATCGACGAGATGAAGCTGCCGCTGGCTTCACTATCCGCAAGCACTGCAACTACCGCAGGCTGGTAATAATCAGGTTCTGAGAAGTACACCTTCTCTTTGCGCTCTTCGGTGATGGCGATCCCTGAAGCGCCGAAGTCACATTTGCCTGATTGTATCGCAGGCATCAGCGCGTCGAAGTTCATGTCAGTGACTTTGATGCCATATCCGTATTCCTTGCAGAAGCGTACTGCAATGTCGACATCGTATCCGACTATCTCGCCATCTCTTACATAGTCAAACGGGGGGAACGACCCTTCGGTGACAAAAGTCAGAGTGCCGTTCTCGGCCGGGAACGAGATGTAATCAGGGATGATCTTTGCGGACTCGTCGCTCCCGTTCCATACCTCGGTGAGCCTGTCGAGCTCGCCGCTTTCCTTCATGTTTGTGAGGAATTCACTCATCTGATCGGCGAGCAGCCTGCCCTTTTCGTTTTTAGGATAAACGAAGCCAAGCGGCACGGCGCCTATAGTACCGTCGACCACCGCAAGGCTGTCATCTTCTTGCAGCAGCTGATTTATGACTATATCCAGAGTCGCTACGCCATCTATCTTATGCGCCTTGAGAGCGTTGATCTCATCAGGGAAAGTGTTGAAGTACTCGATCTTGACATCGGGAATGCTTTCCTTCAGAAACTCATCGAATACCGTACCCACCTGCATGCCAATGCGTTTGCCCCGAAGCTCCTCGAGGCTTTTGTATTTAGGGACAGGAGCCTCCTTTGCACCGCTTGCCGCAGACACGAAAACAGCGCTCACAGCCGTGAGCAATATGAGCGTTATCAGAATGATCGACAGGGACCTCAGTCCGTTTGCATAGCTTTGCTTGAGCAAGTGACGGAAATCTCCTTTCCTTTGATATGACAAATTGATTGTACCACATCATTGAACGCAGTCTGAAACACCTTGTTGATTCCGTTAGAGGCGTCTTATAGTGTATAATTATTATTCGGAAGAATATGCAACAAAAGGATTTGAGAGGCGCTTGTGACAAAGCGGCTCATGAGGGAAATAAGTAATGGATGCAGATAGGATTCTGACTGTAACACTGGATCTTGGGCGCGATCTTATACACGCCGGTGCCGAAGTATGGCTGGTCGAGGAAAGGCTCGGCGAGATCTTTGATGCCTACGGATTCAAGTCCAGAGATCTTCAGATAATGTCGGATTGCCTTCAGGCTACCGTACATACAAATGAGGGCACCGTCCATACTCAGATAAGAGAGGTTCCGGGCAAAGAACACAACATGGATAAGCTCAGGTCTCTTTCAAGACTCTCGAGCCATATCCTGGAAGACATACGCAAGGGTGACATCCCTACGCCCGAGCTCATAGAAGAAAAGCTGGAAAGTATAAGAGACAGACAGAGCTATCGCAAGATAGTACTTTTCCTGGCAGCGGCTTTCGGCGCGGCAAACTTCACGATGTTCTTCAACGGTTACAGACAGGATGTAGCGATCGTCGGTTTCGTATCGATCCTGATCATGTTCATTAAGGACAGATTCGTCAAAACAGAAGACAATCCGCTCATCCTTAATACGCTGCTTGCATACATAATGGAAGTACTGTTGATCCTGGGTATGCTCAGTGGATTCGGACGCGATCTGACATCCATGACAGCAGGACTTATCCTGCTTCTTATAAGTGGATTAGGGCTCACTACGGGAATGCGCGATCTTCTCCACAAAAACGTGCTTTCAGGTATCACTGACTTTATGCAGTCGCTTCTTGGAGCGATGGGCATCGCGATAGGCATATCGCTAGCGCTTTTGACGTTCGGCGAGGACATCCTTCCGCATGTCCAGGGGCAGGTAGTCGTCCAGAGCCCGATAGTACAGATCATCGCCTCTATATTAGGAGGCGTAGGCTTTGCCGTAGTATTTAACTGCAAAGGCCGCACTCTTGTGCTCTCAGGGCTTGGAGTGGCAGCAACATATCTCACATACAGATTCATAGATAATTTGACGAGCGGGAATTATTTCTTAGCGACTTTGGTCGCCGCATGTGTGGCCGCTTTCTTCGCCAATGTTGTTGCGTATGTGATCGGATCGCCGCCGTCGATCTTCCTCACTACTTGCGTGTGCCCTCTCTTGCCGGGCGGAAGTTTCTATCAGACATTGTATGCCATTATAGTGAATGATAAGGCAAGCTACAGTGAGCACGGCAGGATGGTACTTCTCATCTGTATAGCCATCGCTCTTGGCTACATTATCATCGAAGTGCTGTTTAAGTACACAAGGGTCATAAAACAAAGCATTACGAAATAAAAGTCTGTTAAAAACGCTTGAGAGAAGCGAGTTAGAGAGATAAAATCAATCGATAATGTTATTATCGATAACTATGTATAAATACAAAGGACGATCAAAATGAAGAGATCCAAATTCACAAGGAAATTCAATTTCGTTGTGTCGCTTTGCGTTTGCTTAGCGATGCTGTTTTCACTTGCTCCTGCAGTGGAGCTTGAAGCCTATGGGGCGTCAGATTCTTTGACATCGACCATAGGCGTGTATTGGGTCGCCGGTCACGAGATAACAACAGATGAGACCGACACCTACATCTACGATGACGCGCTTCTGACAGGCGACTCGCTTGAGTACAACCGGAGCCTCGCTACTATGACTTATGAGCTTGCCATAGCATCGATGAGCAGCGACAGAGAGCCGAAGACAGCCGCGGGCTACGCGAACAAGAGCAGGAACCTCAGGGCCTATCTTGAGGATAACGGCTTCGTCGACTTCGACACCAATCCGGATTATACAAAGAGGATGACCACCGAGACGATGGGAGTGGCATGTGCCCATAAGAAGATCATCGATAATGGCAAGGAATACACCCTCCTCGTCATCGCTCCAAGAAGTGCGGGCTATGAAGCCGAATGGGGCGGCAATTTCATGATGAATGAAGACGCGGATGATACCGGTGACAGCTATGGCTTCAGACACGGAAAGGATATCGTCCTCAATTACGTTAAAGAATATGTGAGCAAATACGGTATCAAGGGCGATGTAAAAGTCTGGCTCGAAGGCTACAGCCGTGGCGCCGGAGTCACCAACCAGGTAGGTGCGGCCCTGATAAACAGACCAAACGATATCCTTGGAAGCGGAGTCAACCTCACCCCGGGCAACCTGTATTGCTATACATACGGAACACCAAACAGCGCTTCAACGACTAACGGCACAGAAGGCTCGTTCGATGACAGCAAGTTCAATTACATACATAATACGCTCGAGCCATACGATCTTGTAACGATCATGCCGCCTGACGGTCTTGGCTTTGGCAGATACGGAACTGTCACAAATTATGCAAAGGCAGAGAACAAAGACCGTATGCTTTCGCTTTTGAAGGACCTCAATCCTACATTGCACGATATTTACACAAGCGTCGGCGATCCTGATGAGTTCAGCCCTAAGACCATCGATATGGAAAAGCTCATGGAAGGAACGATCGAGCTGAAAAATGACCCTCATTCATATCTGCCAGACAGCCAGGAGAAATTCCTCGAGACCATGTCGGGAGCTATAACCGCGGCTGTTGGATCGAGAGAAGCATACTATTCAGGCAACTACCAGGATGCCCTGAAGGACCTGGGCGGATACTATTACTCTCATCTGGACAAGGGAGGCGATCTCATATCCGGCATCAAGGGGTGCAAATTCACCCCGTATATGATCGGATCGATGTATGTGTCGTACATGGTGGAAAGATACAAGGATAAGGTCTTTGATGAGGCAACGATAACGCAGATCCAGGAACTCATAGACCAGATAAAGGCTCTCGAAGAAGCAGGCGTTGAAGTACCTCAGGAACTCAAAGAACAGCTTGCGGCTCTGGAGCAGAAACTTGTGGTAGGTCAGAGATGGGAGACAATAAGCGAGATCACTCGCACCATCACGGCCATTCTCTACTCAAAGGTGATGGAGGCAGGGCTTACTGAAGCCGGGCTCAAAGATGAGGATCCTACTCTTTATAACAAGATCATAGGCAGCGAGGAAGCGACGGCCATGTCGAGGATCCTTCCGTACGTGCTGCTTTATGATCCTAAACAAACAGAAGACGTCATAAGCTTTGAAGAGGTCAGCCAGCAGATGAAACACTTTGCGACTCTGGTCGGCAACGCTTCCAAGTTTCAGAGGCCTCATACCGATGAAGTGATGCTGTCATGGTTCAGAACTCTCGACAGCAATTACGACGATTTCACCAAAGAAAATGCCGCGCAGATAGCCGGCTACAGGCGTCTTTACATCGATCAGCCTGATGGAGTCAGCGTAACGGCTACTGTCAAAGATGGCAGCGGCAATACTGTTGCCGTGGTCAAGGACGGCGTGCTGACATCGAGAACAGACAAGTGGATCGGCGTAACGACCTGCGATACAGGCAACTGGATCAGGCTTCCGGCCGATCAGACATATAGGGTCGAGCTTAAGACCAACAAGAATACCAAGCTGAATCTCAAGGCGACGGAATACAACGTAGACGAAGGCAAGGTCGTACGCGAAGTGACCAGCGACAAGAGCTACAACTGGAAGGGTCTTCAGGTCAACACTTCAGACAAGGTGACTTGGGTCATTTCCGCGATCCCGAGTGATTATAAGATCGCGTCCAACGCCTACTACTATATCGAAAAAGTTGGTGCTGCCCAGAACGTGCTCGTTGCAAAGGGAACAGCCAAGGGAAAGAGAAGCGCAAAGATCACATGGAACAAGATCAGCGAGGCTGAGCGCTATGTGATCTATATGAGCAAGTGCAACACCAAAAAGAAGAAATATACGCCTAAGAAGGTAAAGACTGTAAGCGCAAGCAAGCAGACCTGGACCCGCAAGCTGCTCAAGAAGGGCAAGAAGTACAAGTTCTATGTTGTCGCTCAGAAGAAGGTGAACGGCAAGTACGTAGAAATAGCCAGGAGCAGGATGGGCCATGTCATCACTAATAACAGGAGTGGCAAGTATACCAATCCTAAGGCGCTTAAGCTGAGCACATCGCAAATGAGCCTCGCTGTTGGCAAGACAGGCACCATCACGGGGTCTGTCTCCAAGATGAAGGCTAAGAAAAAACTGATGTACAGCCACGAGGCCAAACTTCGCTTTACCAGCACTAATCCGACCGTCGCCAAAGTCGACGCAAACGGCAAGGTCACGGCGGTGGCCCAGGGAAGCTGCACCATTTATGTACAGACCATAAACGGGATCTGGAAGACGGTGAAGGTAACGGTAAAATAATAGACTCCGGGAACGCTCGGCTTAACTAAGCCAACAGCTTATCAAGTGATAGATGGAGACACCAGCATGGACAAGAAATCTCTACTTCGGAAGATCATTTTAGTACCGCTCATCTTATCGATGATGTGTGTTTACATGCCTCAATTTACGTACGTAGCATATGCGGCCGGGGTGATTGGCTCGCTCAACGGAACTACGTACGACGATTTTGATGACCTCATAGATGATCTCGAAGACGATTATTCGGGAAAGACTGTCACGATCGAGATGCTCGCCAACTGGGATGCTGATGAAGACGGCGATTTCAATGAAAGGCTTATCATACCGAGCAACTGCAAAGCGACCCTCAACATGAACGGGCACGTCTTTGACAGAGGAGAGACTGCAGATAATGACTCCTCTTTCAATGGAGAACTCATTACCATGGAGTCGGGCTCCAACCTCACTATCAACGGTGGGGATACGTCTGTGTCTCACAGCGAGAGAGTATATACGTCAACAGACCGTGACGCCAAAGCTTCGACATGGAAGGACTTCCACGGCGGAGTGCTAACCGGCGGAGCGAGCGACAACGGTGCCGGCGGCATACATGTAAAATCCAACTGTACGCTTACCATGAATGACGTGACACTGGCGGGTTGCCGTGCGCACGCTCCTTGGTATGACAAAGCGGGTACGAACAGCGCTTACGGCGGCGGTATCTGGCTCGCCGGTGGCGACACAAATCTCACACTCAACAATTCCACTATCACAGGATGCTTCGCCTACTACGATGGAGGCGGTATCTTCCAGAGCAACCATAATAACGTCCGTATCGAGCTCAATGATTCTCATGTAGACGCTAACTTCGCAGGAGACGAGGGCGGCGGAATCGATGTAGACGGAGAGAAGATAACGATCAAGGGTAAAGGAAAGTCGACGGTAAACGGCAACCAGTCCAAGAACGACGGCGGCGGCATCTATATGTGGAATGACGAAGTCACGATCAACAATCTGACTATCGCGAACAACAAAGCCGGAGGAAACGGCGGAGGCATTTATTCACAAGAAGAGACCATTTCGATGGGAAATCTTGTGATCACAGACAACCACGCAGATGGCCGCGGCGGCGGTATATATATCAACAATGACGGAAATACTATCTCAAGCTGCACTATCACCAATAACTCAGCGGGTGTATCCGGCAACGGCGTATATGTCTATGAGGATGTAGATGAAGGATTCACCGTTTCAGGAACCACTGTCATCAAGGATAACGGCGGCAGCAATCTGTATATGTCTGACGGCGATTGGGAGGATTCCCGCATACAATTCAGCCTAACGAAGGGAGCGGAAGTCTGGATAAGATACTATGACGGAAACCACGACACTATCATGGTTACTCCGGGCAAGCAGGGTGACGAAGTCAAAGCCAAGGATTACAGCCAGTACTTATACAGCGATCAGGACGGATACTATTTCGCCTTTGATTCGGCGGCTGATATGCGCAAGATCATGCGTTATAAGGGTGAGCGTGAAAAGAAGCCTAAACCGGTAGGCGTAAAGTCATCAGACGCCAACGATGCTTCGGCAAAGGGCGAGACATCCGCGAATACCACTAAAGCAGGAGTCGTTAGGCAGGTAGGAGAAGGCGGGGATGAAGGAACAGGCTACGATCTGATCCGCGGCTTTTACATGCACGAAAAATTCGACAGCGGCACTGATGACAACCTCGGAGTGTTCTATTATACCGATGGATTCTTCTATGGAGACGGAGCCGAATATACATACAATCCGCATATGGGGACCGCGTCCTGGGTACTGGCTTACGCCTGCTCATACCTCAGACATGATGAGGAGGCAGACGAAAACGGAAATGTCTACTACAACAAGCATGCCGGCGGAAAGCAGTTCCTGGCGGATATCGGATGCCCGGATCAGAAGATCTATGTAAATGACAGCATGCAGGTGGAGCCGGGGCTCGACAGTATCGGAGTTACTATTGCCAGCAAAGAGCTCGAGAAGAATGGCAAGGCGACCGGAGATATCCTCATACCTGTAGGCATCCGCGGAGGCGGGTACGGCGCTGAATGGGCGAGCAATGTCACATTGGGCACCTACGACGACACAGAAGATATCGGACATGAGGCCAGAGGTTTCGCGACAGCAGCTGACATTACCATCAGTGAAATAGAATACTATCTCAAGAAATACGATCTTGAGGACGAGTATAAGAACGGTAATGTCATTTTCTGGGTAAGTGGTTTTTCGCGCGCCGGAGCTACAGCCAATCTGACAAGCAAACGACTGGTCGATAAGATCGCTGAGGACTGCACCGGCGACAAGAAATCCAGAGTTTTCGGATACCCTTGCGAGGCTCCGAAAGGCGGCACCGATGAAGCGGAAGTAGCAGGAAACGATTACACCTGCATCCACAATATGGTCAATAAAGTCGACGTGGTACCGTATGTCGGGCCGGAACAGATGGGCTTCAAGCGTTACGGGGTCGACCACTATATCCCGGGTACAGACGCGGGAACGATCAAGGAAGAAAAGTATGAAGCAGCTCGATTCCGGGCCAGCCCTGCAGGCCATGATAAAGTGAATTGGTTTAAATATGTAACGACGAGGCGGGACAATACGTACACGCCGACCAAAACAGCGGATTATGAAGCAAGGCGCGCTCTGATGCTTTCGCATCTTGCTGCCATCGATTCCGATATGCTTTTTGATGATTACTTCCATCCTATGGCCATGGACTTCATCCCGCCTCACATGTATGAAGAGGGAGATTATGACGAAAACCGCGCGGAGGACTTCGTCCAGGACTTCATCCGCTTTGTGCAGGAAGGTTTCCCGCAACAGAAATGGTATCTTAACCGGCCGGGCCAGGGGGTCGACTCCAGACAGCGCTGGGCAGAAGAACTGCAGAACCCTATGAGAGACACCATGTCTCTGGTGTTCTCGATTTCTGAGGAGAACAAAGAGGGCTTTGTCGAAAGAGCAGCCTCTATAATGGATAAGATCAAATACATCGGCGGTTCAGATATATCGATGAAGCAGGTCTATGACGATGTCATAGGCGACTGGCATACGCTTTCAGATAAAGACAAGAAAAAATACACCGATTTCTTCTGGAAGAAGCTCGATGAGTCGGGAGCGCTCGATTATTTGAGCGAGACGGATAGGGCCAACCTCGAGAAGGACTGGCCTGCGATCGCCAACTTCATTTTCCGGATGATCGACGGGGACTACAACCTGAATACGGGCGATTACGCTGAGAACCCAAGCGGGCTTTATTCGACGACATACGGATGGGCGAAAGGCGTTGACGAGACGATGACATATCTGCCTACGTTCGCGACGTTCTCCTCATATATCCTGTCCAGCCATAATCCCGAGATCAATATGGCATGGGCGATGACTTATGACAGTTACTATCAGAATGGGCCTACAAATCTTGAGCCAACGGAGTACGAGCTTGTCCAGCCATCGAAGGTAGATCCTCCGAAGGCGTACGTCAAAGCAGAAGTGCCGGCGGGCGGCGGAGAAGGCGATGGCAGTACGACTCCGGGTGAAGGCGATAGCAGCGCGACTTCGGATGAAGAGGAACAACTGGATGAACTCGATGAAGGAGAAAGCAAAAACAACGACCTCCGCGGCGACCAGAAGATCATACTCGAAAACAACGCTATCGTAGGCGAGGCGGTTTACTACGACCTCTACGACGTAACTGATGGAAGTGAAAAGCTGGATAAGAACGAGCTCTATCAGGGCGGAATCGACCTTACGCTCGGCGACGAGGTCAGGAAGTCTTACAAGATCGTCACTTACGACATGTCTTATGGTGTAAAGAGCACGAAGGCTACATATAATATCAACCTCTACAGCTCCAAGCATAATATCGAGATCGTTGACAAGGCGAAGGATGGCACTAAGAGAACTGCTACATCCGTATCTGAGGAAGGCGCTGAAGCGACCGTAATGGCCGGCAAGAGCGATTCCGATTACTTCACAAGCTGGACTGTAAGCCTGCTCGATGGCAAGGGCAATGTCATAGCAGGAAAAGAAGATATCACAGATGAGATCCTCGGAGACAGCAAGGCCAAGAACGAGACGGCGGTGTTCACGCTGCCTGTGGTAGATAAGAATAATTATCCTGAGGGATATGGCCTCAGGTTCACAGCCAATTATAAGGACAAGATCAATAGCGTTGAGGCTGATCCGACTCAGCCTGTCGCGGGCGAGGATCTGCCTAAGACCATCAAGGTCACCTTCGACAACGGTGAGACGGCAGAATACCCTGTCACATGGACCTACACATATAAGGACGAAGACGGAAATGAACAGACTGTGATCACTTCCGGCGAGGCATATCAGGATACCGTATATACCGCTACTATCAGATTTGACCAAGACGAGGATAAAGGCGTCATCTTCGCGAACCCTACAGGTGTTTCTTCAACGGTTGGCACTGTCACTGCGAAAGACGGAAAAGTTTCTCCGGATGCCAACGACGGCAGCATACTCTTCAGCATCAAATTTGACCCTACCGGCGAAGACGGCGGACAGGCAAGGCCTGAGGAAACCTTCAAATTGACGCTGAACATGATCGACCTGAATGCCGAAGAAGATGAAAAACCAATTGATACAGTAGAGTATCAGGTGCTCCAGGGTCAGAGCATCACGCTTACAGCACCACAGGTGGACAATGAGAAGTTCGCGTACTGGACATCCGATGACTTCACTATAAGTTCAGACGATTCCAAGAAGTCCGCGATCACGATCAATATCCCGGGCGAAGTGGCCGAAGGAAAAACATTCAGCATAAACGCGTGCTACAAACCTTTGGTCAGCGCTGTCACAGTGAGCATCGACCCACCTAAGGGCGGCGTAGATCTTGTGAGCGCACCGGAGTCTCTGAAGATCACGGTCGGCAATTCTTACACGATCTCGCCTGATTGCTATGAACTCAGATGGTCACCTGCTACGCCTGAAAGCGGCAAAGCGGCGTACATGACTGAATATACTGCCATCATCAGCATGAAGCCTAAGACTGATGCTGAGGGCAACAAGTATATCGAAGCAACGGATGACGAAGGGAAGGCCGTCAAGTTCGGCACCGACTTTGAATACGCAGACGAACTTAAGATAAACGCGTCGGCAAAGGACGAAGCGGATGATGACCTCATTACAGGCAGTTCTGCTGATACGGCGAACAATACCGTATACATCAAGTTCAAGCCGACTGTTTACAATCTTGCAGAGGTGAAGCCGCTTGATCCTATCAGCGGGCTCAGCCATGATCAGGCAAACACCGAAGGCGTTCAGAATGCGCTTCCATCCACGGTCAAGATACTTACCGACAACGGTATGGAGCTTGATGCTGAAGTCGAATGGAAATCGATCCAGAAGACCGATGGAGGAGGCCTTGAGGCATCGACATGGGAAGCCAAGGGAACGGTCAAGCTTCCACCTGGCGTAGATAACAGAAACAATGTATCTCTTGAAGTTTCAACGACAGTTTCTGTCAACGCGGCAGACGCAGTTTCCTCACCGACCGCTTCTGTCGAGAGCGGGACTTATCTTGCGGATCAATATGTGACCCTTCAGACTGACACTGAAGGAGCGACTATTTACTATACTCTCAACGGAGATGATCCATCGGATCCGGATTCCGAGAGGTTCACATATGACGGCAGCGAGATAGAGATAAGGCGTGAAAATGCCAAGGACGGCAAGATCATGCTTCAGGCCTATGCTGTCAAAGACGATATGTACGACAGCATGGTGGCTGCCTATGAATATTCGTTTACTAACGAGGTGGAACGTCCTGAGGATCCTGGTCTCCTATACAATATGGAAGAGCAGGTGGGCATAAACGGCAGCGATTTCTATGAACTCGAAGCTGTAAGCGACGGCGTGAAGATCGACGAAAACGGAAACGCGGTAGCTACCGAGGCAGGGACGTATACCGTCAAAGCCAAGATCAAAGATGGATTCATGTGGGTCTACGACCAGTACACGCCGACGAAGGACACCAAGGCCAAGGCAGATAAGGACTACTACAAGAAGAATGAGGCGGGCAAGTATGAGAAGGTAACGCTGGAAGAAGGCGAAGATATTGCCGAATACATCAAAACTGAAACAGCCTTGTATGAGAAGGAGCAGATAAAGACTGAGACCGATCAGACTATCACCTTCACAATAGAGCCGCTGTCCCTCAAGGAAGCGGTCGTAGAGGTGCTCGAGGATCCGGCGAGGATCAAGGATGGCAAGGCTGAGCCTAAGGTCAAGGTGACTGTCAGAGGAATAGAGCTGCCTGAGGGCTCTTTCACTGTCAAGTACAGCAACAATACCAAGAAGGGTACCGGAAAGCTCGTGGTTGTCGGAGACGGCAAGAACATCGTCGATGAGTCGGCGCCTGTCAGCTTCAAAGTGCTGGCAGAGCTGTACACGATCACCTACGACCTCAACGGCGGTAACTATAAGGGCAAGACTGGTACGATCACCAGGCAATATGAAGACGGCAAGAAGATAAAGCTTCTGGGAGCTCCGTCTAAACCGGGCTACGAGTTCGCCTATTGGAAGGGCTCAAAATACAAAGCCAAAGCGAAATACAAGGTGACCGGAGATCACACCTTCGTGGCACAGTGGAAGGCCGCGGGATCGAAGGGCGCGAATACGGGCGATGATAACCTGCTCGCGGTATACATCACCATATTGCTTGCGGCTGTAGCCGGTCTGGTATCGGCTGTAATGATCCGCAGAAAGAGAGCGAAAGAACGC
>CADAUB010000031.1 GCA_902790965.1 uncultured Eubacteriales bacterium
GAATGGCAGGAACCTGACTCTGTCGAGAGCATTCAGCCATGGTGCAGGAGAAATAGTCGAGAGACTCAAGGACGCTGAAGGATGGCGTAATGTCTATGTAGTCCCTTCCGCGCTTGAGATAATCGAGCTGGTTCGTGCTGAACGTAAGAGACTCGAGCTGCCGGAAAATGGTGACATATTTGTTATCGACGGCAGATACCAGAGTTTCTACTCTGCCCTTGGCAAAATGATCAACAATTACTGCGATGAGCTGTGTATTCCGAGAAGAAGTCTGCACTCGACCCGCAGGACATGCGCATCTATGATGCATGCTTCGAACATCAGTGATCTGACTATCCAGGCACAGCTCGGACATAAGGATCTTCGCACTACTCAGAACTGTTACTGCTATGATCTTTCCAGAGATGACGAACGCTATGAGCTTATTTCACAGGCTATGGCGTAAGAAAGCATCAAAAAATGCACTAAATGTGCAAATCTAACCACTATCTAACCACATCTAACCACCTATGAAAAGTAAAAACCCTTGGATTTCCAAGGGTTTCATGGTGGAGCGTACGAGGCTCGAACTCGTGACCTCCTGACTGCCAGTCAGACGCGCTCCCAGCTGCGCTAACGCCCCGAATATTATGGCAGCCTTTCGGCTGCCTATTGTTGGTGCGGATGATAGGATTCGAACCTACACGATGTTACTCACACGGACCTGAACCGTGCGCGTCTGCCAATTCCGCCACATCCGCAAATGAATGGCATGCTTTTCAGCACGCCATACAGTATACACTATTGAAATTAACTTGTCGAGAATAAATTCTTATTCTTCTTCCTCGGCCATAATGGCGTCAAACTCAGCAGCTGCAGCGTCGAATTCCTCTTCGCTCTCGATGTCGAGAAGCTCAAACTCGTCTTCGCCGATCTGCTTGTAGCCGTAGATGTATACGTCGTCTGTGCCATCTTCCGGAGCAAGAGCGATGTACTCTTTATCGCCTACCTCGAATGTGCCCATTATGTAACAATCAACAGCGCTGTCGTCATCAAATTCCAAAGTGATGATATCTTCTTCTTCTTCGATGTTGATGTTTTTTGTATCCTCTGCCATAGTGAGTACTCCTTCCTTTTTCTTAAGACATTCTCAATATACCATTATTCCGCAAAGTATTCAAGAATGCTCTCTGCCGCAGCGGCGTTCATGCCTTCTACTTCCATGAGTTCATCGTAGCTAGCCTCTTTGATCGCTTTGATGCTGCCGAATTTGCTCAGAAGCGCGACGCGGCGCTTAGGCCCTATGCCAGGGATGTCTTCCAGGGCGGATTTGATCATCTTCTTGCCCTTTACGCCCGACATGTACGTGATGGCAAAGCGGTGCACTTCTTCCTGTATGTTGCCGCAATAGCTGAAGAGAAGCCTGTTGCCCTTGAGGTCGATCTCGTGGCCGTCGTCAAAGACGATGGCGCGCGTACGGTGGGCATCGTCTTTCGCGAGCCCTACGACAGGGATCGCGATGCGGAACGCATCGACGACGGCCTTCACCGCGTGTACTTGCCCGAGTCCTCCGTCTATGAACATGATATCCGGATATGTGCTGAACCCCGGGTCTCCCTTTCTCGCCCTCTTGAGCCTGCGGTATATGACTTCCCTCAGGCTTCCGTAGTCGTCGCCCTCGGCAGTCCTTACCTTGAATTTCCTGTAGTCGCTTCGTATCGGTTTGCGGCCCTCGTATACCACCATGCCGCCTACCGTATCCAGTCCGTTGAAATTGGAGATATCGTATGCCTCGATGCGGTATTCCCTGTCATCGTCATCGGCTATAAGTAGCGGCGCGCTGCCGCTTATCGATGAAGCGTACTCTATGAGCGATGCGATCTCCTTCTTGAGAGCATCCTTTCTCTCCTCTTCGCGCTCGGCCTTTTCGTCGAGCGTGCCGGCGAGCTTTATGGCGTCGTCATGAGCCATCTTGAGTATCGCCCTCTTCTCACCTCTTTCAGGCACCACTATGTGGGTCTTGTGCATGACATCCGACTTCGCTTCGGCATTCCCGGCGTTCACGCTGTCGAGGAAATCCTCAAGCAGCTGTTCATCGCCTATGTGACGCGGAAGTATGAGCTCTCTTGGAAGCACCGATAGCTCAGGATAGTATAGGGTTATGAAAGATGAAAGCATCTCCGACGCTTCGTTCGCCCCTGTGTAGCCGCTTCTCATATATGTGATCTCGCGCCCTGTCATCTTGCCGTCTCTTACCTTGTACTGCGCGATGACTCCTGTCCTGTCTGTGATGATCGGGATCAGAACGTCTGCGTCTCTGTCCCTCACCATCGTCGCTCTCTGCGTCTCTCCGATGGACTTTATGGACTTTATATAGTCTCTGTATTTCGCCGCATCTTCGTATCTGAGCTCATCCGACGCCTGCTCCATTTCCTCTTTGAGCCTCGCGATTATGTGGGAATCCTTGCCGCTCAGAAGGTCGGTTATCTCCTCTATATCCCTCTGGTACTTCTCCTCATCGGCCTCGCCTACGCAGATGCCCGGGCACTTACCAATGAAGTAATTGAGGCACGGCCTCACGCCCTTACGGAATTCCTGCTGGCGGCACTTCTTCAGCTGATAGGTCTCGTCTACCATACCGAGTATGCGCCTTACAGCTCCCGCGTCTGAGTACGGGCCGAAGTAGCGGTTGCCGTCGCGCTCCATCCTTCTGGTGCTGATGACCCTTGGAAATCTCTCGGACGTCGTCACCTCGATGTACGGATAGGACTTGTCATCCTTGAGGAGGATGTTGTACCTCGGCATATATTTTTTTATAAGATTGCATTCCAAAAGGAGAGCTTCCATCTCCGTAGCACAGCTGATGTATTCGAACTCAGCTATGTTAGGGACCATCGCTCTCACTTTAGGATCTGCCTGCGAAGTCTTTCTGAAGTAACTTCTGACGCGGTTTCTGAGGTTTATCGCCTTGCCCACGTATATGACCTCGCCGAGGCTGTCCTTATGCATATATACTCCCGGTGTAGTCGGGAGCTTTTTCAGTTCGTCCTCTATTATGAACATATGCCCCGGGATCTTACCTCTGGTGTCTGTGTTGCTCCTTTTGTTTTCTCTTGCGCTCCCTTATTTCCTTCTCGATCTGCTCGCGGCGGATATCTGTCGTGCGCGGAGGCATATTGTCATATCCGGTCGCGGTCCAGTTGCGCCTCATTCTGTCTTCGTCGATCTCCATCTGCTTTCTCGCGAGCGCCCTTATTCTCTGCCTGCGCATAGCTTCGCGCCTTCTGGCGCGCTGCTTTTTGACTGTTGTGATCCTTATCGCGAGGAGCAGCGCGAGTCCGAATACGGTGCAAAGTATCACTGTGGCCAGATTAGAAATGTATATCCTGGACGGAGCCCAGCCCTTTGGCACGTCTTTTTTGATTATAAGGTCGACTGTACCCTTAAGCTCGTCTGCCACGTATATCCTGAATTCACCTACTTTGTCGCCCTCTTTCATCGGGGCCTCCAGGCCGTCAAACATAACTACCTGGGTCTGGATCAGTTCCTCGCTTCCCTCCGGAGGCACGTACGCAAAGCCTCTGTGCTCGGTATATGCAGCGACTCTTGTGGAGGAGCCGCCTTTGATCCTGACGTGGCCTACCTTCTTATCGCCCTTTACGATCACATTTTTTGTGACCTTGGTGTCGGCGTATTCGAAGAGCCCCTTCGCCTCGGCAGCCATAGCCTTCTGATCCGAATCCATAAGTATGCATACCAGCTGCATATCGTCCTTTGTCACTACCGACGCAAACTGCGACGCGGCCTTTGGCTCGCTCATACTGCCTGATATGCCGCCGTTAATATACTCGTATCCCGTTTTAGGGTCAGCGGATATCAGAGGATCACTGCTTGCGATCTCTATCTCCCTCTCCTTGTCCTTTGTCCTTGCGGTCACCACAGCATTCTGCATGGCCAGAGCATCTTTGATCTTCTGGTATCTGATCGCAGCCTGAGTGATCACGGCAAGGTCCCATGCGGTCGCGTACTGGCCCTGGCTGAAGCTGCCGCTTGGATTGTCGAACTGAGTGTCCATGATCCTAAGCTGCATGCATTTCGAATTCATCTCGTTGATGAATATCTCTCTCGAGGAAGCGCTGTACAGCGCAAGTGCCTCAGCTGCCTGAGGATCGCTTCCCACGAGCATGGCGGTAAGGAGATCTCCTATGGTGACCTCCTCTCCTTCCTTGAAAGTATCTCCGTACTTAGCCAGATCTTTGTCTATCGTGACGGAGTTGTTGAGTTCTTCGTCATTGTACATATTGTCGATGACCACCATCGCCGTCATGAGCATGGTGATACATCCCGGCTGCATCTTGCGGGTCTCGTGCTTGCTGAGCACCACCTCGCTGGTCGATCCGGACATGACGATATACGAAGAGCTGCTTACCTCTGGCATTGCCACCTCGGTCTGCTTGCTCTCCTTCGCGTCCTTCTCCTTATCGTCATTTGCCGCCGATACGTAACAAGGCACTACAAAACTGATGGCAGTCACCAGTATCAGTACTGCCGATATGATGCCTGCCATCTGTCTTTTGATTATTGAGATGTTTGAATTCCTTTTATCAGTCATTCAACTTCTATCGTAGGAGCTGCCTCCAGACTATTTATTCTCTGCCTCGAACTCCTTCATGTACTCGATGAGTTTGTCTACTCCTTCCTCAGGGAAAGCGTTGTAGATCGAAGCTCTCATTCCGCCGGCATTTCTGTGACCCTTGAGGTTGATCATGCCTCTCTCCTTAGCGCCTGCGATGAACTTCTTGTCGAGCTCAGCATCGCCTGTAACGAATGTTACGTTCATGAGAGATCTGTCTTCCTTGGCAACTGTAGGCTTGAACATCTCGGACTGATCGAGGTAATCATAGAGCTTCTTAGCCTTGCGAACGTCCTTTTCGTGCATTGCCTTTACGCCGCCGTTAGCGAGGAGATACTTGAATACTTCGCCTGCAACGTAGATGGAGTAGCAAGGAGGTGTGTTGTACATCGAACCCTTCTCGGCGTGTGTCTTATAGTCGAGATAGATAGGTGTGTTCTCTGGAGCCTTGCCTACGAGGTCCTTTCTAACGATAACGATAGTTACGCCGGCAGGAGCTACGTTCTTCTGAGCGCCAGCGTAGATGAGACCGAACTTTGTGACATCGATTTCCTCTGAGAGGATGCAGGATGACATGTCGGCTACGAGCAGATGATCTCCGAAATCAGGGATCTCGTTGTAGTGAGTTCCGAATACTGTGTTGTTGAAGCAGATGTAAACGTAGTCTACATCGTCTCTGATGTCTTCCTTGGATACTTTAGGAATGTATGTATATACGGACTCCTCGGAGGAAGCTACGCAGCGAACATCGCCGAACTTGCAAGCTTCCTGATAAGCTTTTTTGCCCCACTGACCGGCAACGATGTAGTCAGCCTTGTGGGTACCTGTCATCAGGTTGATCGGGACCATCGAGAACTGAAGTGTGCCGCCGCCCTGAAGGAACATTACATAGTAGTCATCAGGAATGTTCATGAGTTTTCTGAGGTTAGCCTCAGCGTCGTCGATGATCTGCTGGAATTCAGGGGATCTGTGGCTCATCTCCATTACAGACTCGCCTGTTCCGTTATAGTTGAGCATCTCAGCTGCGCATTTCTTCAGAACTTCCTCAGGAAGGACCGATGGACCTGCAGAGAAATTATATACGCGATAATCGTCAGCCATTTGATATATACCTCCGTGTAGATATTTGTATTTGTTACTGCTGAACATTACTTTCAGGTGAGCCTCTCTCACCGCGTATATTATACTTCAGAGAAAAGGTGTTGGCAATTGTTGAAAGGCCCAATTTTACATTGTATAATTGTGCCGGAGGGCTTCGCGTTACACAGCGCGGAGTCGATAATTATCGATAATTATTCAAATATTTTTTTAAACGGAGGATATAATGGCTAAGTATTTGATCGGTACTCTTAACAACATTTCCGAAAAGGGTCTTTCGAAGCTCACAGACAACTTTGAGCTCGTAGAAGACGTCGATAAGGCAAATGGAATCATCGTAAGATCTTTCAAGATGCACGACATGGATTTCTCAGATGATCTCCTGGCCATCGGAAGAGCAGGCGCGGGCGTAAACAACATCCCGCTCGACAAGTGCGCTGAGAAAGGCATCGTAGTATTCAACACTCCTGGTGCTAACTCCAACGCTGTTAAGGAACTCGCTGTTGCTGGAATGATCATGGGTGCTCGTAACATCTACGAAGGTATCTCATGGGGACAGACACTCGAAGGTGATGTAGCATCTAACGTTGAAAAGGGTAAGAAGCAGTTCGCAGGCACAGAGATCGCTGGAAAGACTCTCGGAGTCATCGGTCTCGGAGCTATCGGAGCTAAGATCGCTAACGCGGCAGAGGCTCTCGGAATGAAGGTAGTCGGATATGAAGCATTCGTACCACATCCTTGCCTGACAGCTGACGTAAAGCTTTACGACAGCGCAGAGGAAATGGTTCCTGAGTGCGATTTCATCACTATCCACGTTCCTTCCCTTCCTACTACAAAGGGAATGGTCAACAAAGACCTCATCGCTAAGATGAAAGACGGAGTTATCTTCATGAACTACGCAAGGCCTGATCTCATCGTCGTAGATGATGTAGTTGAGGCTCTCGAGTCCGGCAAGATGAGAAAGTACATGACAGACCTTCTCGAGCCAGAATACATCGGCAAGAAAGGCATCGTTGCTACACCACATCTTGGAGCTTCCACAGCAGAGGCTGAAGAGAACTGCGCTATCATGGCTACAGAGCAGCTGATGGATTACCTCGAAAACGGTAACCTCGTCAACTCGGTCAACTTCCTCGGCAGAGTCACAATGGAAAGAGCTGCCGGCTCCGACAGACACTGCTTCCTCATTAAGTGCGACAAGGATGCTGACACTGTAAGCGAGAAGATCAAAGGCTTCTATGGCGACAAGCTTCTCGGATTCGCAGGATCGAAGAGAAACGACTTCGGTTACTTCATCGCTGACGTTGCTGCTGGCACAGAGCCATTCAGCTGCGACTGCGTTATCAAGAGCCGCGTACTGTAATCGCAGAATTCATTCAATAACGCTAGATGCCGATCCGCAAATGGATCGGCATCTTTTATTTATTTTTGGGAGTTATGGGGTTTTGACCATTTTTCCCCATTCCCCCATAACTCATCATGTTGCAGGCGGCCGCTACAGCTCCTGAGTTATATGGTTTTGTGCGTTTAGGGGCGGTTTCCATATAACTCTTCTTTACCATTTGCGGGCGCGGCGCCTTTGGAGTTATATGGTTTCATGCGTTTTGCCCCAGTTTCCATATAACTCTTCTTTCCATTTGCGGGCGCGGCGCCTTTGGAGTTATATGGTTTCATGCGTTTTGCCCCAGTTTCCCCATAACTGCCAGTCAGGCTATCCAGTGCAGAATATAGTGCAGAATATAAGGAATGAAAAATACGTCATATGGTGTCTATATGACCCATATGACGTACCATTTTACTTTTATCCATGAAGCAGGAATCCCCGTCTCTAAGGCATCAGCGTAGGTGGCGGGATCGCTCAAACGAAGATTACTTTCTTTTTATTACGAGGATGCTGCCGCCGAAGCCGCCGCCAATCAGACGTACAGCTGCGGTATCCGTCTTAGCCTTGTACTCTTTGAGAGCTCTCGATAGTCCGTTCTCCTTCATCGTAGGCGGGACTACGTTTTTGAGAAGAGTCTCGGAGCTGAGTCCCGATTCGTTGATGCAGTTGATGAACTTCTCGATATTGCCTACTTCGAGGGCTGTTGCTGCAGCGAGCACTCTCTCGTTCTCGTCGAAGAAGTGCTGTGCCCTGTCTACCTGGAGCTGTTTGAGCTCGCCCTTTTCTACCAGTTTGGCAAGATCTTTACGCTTTCTCTTGAACTGTTCCTCGTTGAGATCGCTCAGCCTCTCTACTCCGAGAGCCTTGGCGACCGCGAACATATCGTCAGGGATGGATGCGTAATCGTCGTCTAGCTCTGCGTGATCGGACTCGGTCGGCACCACTTCGAGAGTGTAGCCGGCCTTCTCAAGATCGAGATCGACAAACTCTATATCCGGCTCTTCATTTCTGAAATCTATCAGCGCCGGCCTTCCGAGAGCTATGGCCAGCTGATCGAGAAGCCCGCATGGCTTTCCGTAATAGTCGCGCTCGGCGAACATGCCTATCTTCGCGAGCTCAACAGCGTTCGCCTGATTAGCGAAGAATCTGTCGTTTATGATGCGCGCGACGAGTATCTCGAAGGCTGCGGACGAGCTGAGGCCGCTGCCGACGGGCACCTCGGACTTCATATGCACATCGAAGCCCCTGCCTGCCGCGTCAAACGCGCCAAAGAGATCTGCGAAGCCGTCGAGCATGCCTGTCACAAGTGACGCGGCAGTGCCTTTCTCGTAGTGAGTCCTGTCGACGAGACTCACCTCGAAAGGCTTGTGCCCGTCGGACACAACGCGGATCATATCCGATCCGTTGTCCGCTACGAATGCTTTTATCTTATGTGGGGCCGGCGCCGCGATCACCATGCCACCCTGGTGGTCGGTATGGTTGCCGATGATCTCGATGCGTCCTGTGCCGACATATGACTCGAATTTCTGAACTTCCCTGTCGTAAGTGAGAAGGCCGTTGGTCTCCTCTTCAACATCGGACAGCTGAGTGTATATAGCCGCGGAAAGCCCCGCCTTCATCAGAGGCTCTATCTCGTTATCATAAAGGTCTCTGAGGCCGGCCAGAAGTTCTGCTCTGTTTCCAAACTTCTTGTATCCGTAAGTGTTCTCATTGAAGCAGTGGCCTTCCACCCTGCAGGTATAGCCGCCAAACTCGGAGAGCACGAGCGGTTTGCTTCCAACCGAAAGATCTATCTTCTTGAAGTAGACGTGGTGGCTGTCTACATCGCTCTTCGACTGATGGAACCAGCCCGAAGTGCTGTCTATGAACCTGACAGGATCGAGGTATCTCAGCTGCTCGTACATTTCATCAGCGCTGAACTGTCCCCAGCCCTCGTTGAATATAGTCCAGTAGCAGATCGACGGGTGGTTGTACAGTTGCTTCACGATGCCTTCCATCGTCTCGGTAAACAGCTTTCTGCTGGCAGCATCTTTATGGATGCCCCTGTCGTCTTTGTTCTTGAGCCCTATAGTCGGGAGCGCCGAATCCTTGAAGAACGAGTAGTCAAAGTTGTTGACCATGTCCTGGAATACGACCATGCCCAGCCTGTCGCAGTCGTAATAGAAGAGTTCAGGCTCCACCTTGATGTGTTTACGAAGTGTGTTGAAGCCAAAGCTCTTCATGGCCATGATGTCCGCTTCGAATGCCTCATCTGTCGGTGGCGTGTAGATACCGCTCTGCCAGTAGCCCTGATCGAGCACTCCGTTGAAGAAATATGGCTCATCATTTAGGCATAGCCTTGGGACTCCGTTAGCTTCCTTGATAGAAAGAGTGCGGAGCGCGAAGTATGACTCGACCTTATCGTCGCCGCTCTCTATGGTGAAGTCATAGAGATATGGATCTTCAGGCATCCAGAGATGAGGATAGTGGATGTCTATACGGATGGAGGCGCGCTTTTCATACGCTGCGTCGTCCTTGATGAGCTGATACTTCTCACCCATTATCTCGATGGTCCCCGACTCCACTCCGTATGCTCTTATCTCTGCCCAGTCGCGGCCAGTATCTATTTTGAGATGAGTCACGTGATCTTCCGGGACCGGCTCCGCCCACACGCTCTGCCAGATACCTGACACAGGCGTATACCACATGCCGCCGTTATCCGCTTTTTGCTTGCCCCAAGGATACTTGTGATCGAGGCTGTCATGAGCCTCTACCCTGATGGTATCCGTAGCTTCGCCTGAAAGCTTGTCTGTGATGTCGACGCTGAAAGGCAGGTAACCTCCCTCGTGAGAAGTCACCTCTTCGCCGTTTACGAATACTTTGCAGGTCTGATCTACAGCACCGAAGTGAAGGATCACCCTGCTGCCCTTCCAGTCTTCAGGCACGCTAAGTTCACGCTCATAGACCATTGTGTCGTTCGCGGATATCCTGCGGCCTATACCACTGAGCTCGCTTTCAGGACAATAAGGCACGTTTATTGTCTCCCACTTGCCCGGATCGTCTGGCTCATTTATCTTCTGTGTTTTGAATTTCCATTCACCATCGAGGCTCAGCCACTTCTCTCTTTTGAGCTGAGGCCTCGGATATCTATTCCATCTGTTTCCCACTGAATTTTTCCCTCTTTATAAACTAAATGATCGTCTCTTATGTGTATGCTTTATAGGTGAGAACCTATGTGTGTTCTTCTTTGTAAACTGTCCTCTACTAAGCATTTATTCTAATAGATTTTTAGGTGATTTCAATCCTTTTTTAACCGTTTTTTAGGCGTATTTTCCGCCATATTTTTGGCCATGATTTTGGCCGCGTTTCCGCCCTTGATCTCACCGTGTTTTACCTGTGCTATCAGCAGCACACAGCGGGCCTTCTACCAAAAATGCCGGCGGGGCATAGGCCTCAGCCGGCATCATTAATGCGATATTATATCTGACCGTACGAGAATACCAACAACTCTAAGCACAAGCGTTGGTGGCGATAATGTTCGGTGTTATTACATAGTTGCGGCAGCCGCGAGCACTATCGAGTAGAATTTCTCGTCTGCGCCGGAGCCTCTCGATGTGAGTACTACTGGCACCTTAGCGCCTACGATGATGCCTGTCATGCGGCCATCGCTGCTTACTGTCCAGGCCTTACCCACGCAGTTACCTGTTACCATGCTAGGCATGATGATGCAGTCGACATCGCCAGCGACCGGGCTCTCGAAGCCCTTGAAGTCTGCGATCTCTTTATCGAAAGCGATGTCATAGCTGATAGGGCCTTCGAGTGTGCAGCCTGTGATCTCGCCCTTCTCCCACATTTCTTTGAGAGCTACAGCGTCCATCGACTCAACTGCCTTCTTGTTAGGGACTTCAGATCCGCAAAGAACGCCTACCTTAGGATTTTCATATCCGAGAGTGTGGAGCACCTCTACAGCGTTGTTGATGATCTTTACTTTTGTCTCGAGATCAGGCTGTACATTCATGCCACCATCAGTAAGAACGCAAAGTTTATGATAATTTGGCACCTGGAAAAGTCCGAAGTGGGACATGATCTTTCCTACCTGGAGGCCTGTCTCTTTGTTAACTACCTGTCTGAGAAGATCGGAAGTCTGCATCTTTCCTTTCATAAGGAAGTCGCCCTTGCCCTCGCGGATAAGCTCTACTGCCTTCTTAGCTGCCTCTACATCGTCTTCTTCGTTGTAGATCGTTACGTCACCGAAATCAAAGCCTTCCTCGGCGCAGATCTTTTTGATCTCTTCTTCTTTACCCACGAATACAGGCTGCACGAGACCCTCTTTGTAAGCTTCGTAAACAGCATCGAGTGAATGCTCGTCGTGAGCGCAGCAAAGTACGATCCTCTTTGTTTCAGGGTGCGACTTTACGATTTCAACCAGTTCATCATAATAACTGAGCATAAATGTCTCCTTCCGATCAGCAATTACATTCTCTAAATTGACTAGAGTATTTTATCACAACAGCCCCTGATAAAAATACTATTACGTATATGCAAATATTGTTATTTTATATATTTCATTCGTGTTATGTTCACATGATCATCTCCGCACCCAAGCCTCCTGAGTAGCGACTTGCATCGATTATTGCGATGATTCTTGATGAGTTGTTATGAGCTATATTGAAAACGGATTACTCCCATGTTAATATTTTTAAGGTAAGATTTTTCTGAACATCAAAGGTTAAAGCAAGAAGGTAAAATCATGCAATATTACGAACAAATAGTAGCAAACCGACACTCATGCAGAAACTTTGCAAAAAAACCTGTCGGTGAAGATCTTTTATATAAGCTTCTAACATATTACGATGACAGAACACGTAATCTGACCGAGCACATCAAGACTTTTATCAAGTTCTTTGATGGATCAGTTTGTGAGAAACTGGGCGATTATGTTGGCTATAACGGTCACTGCATCAAGGCTCCTGCGTACATGGTAGTTTACTCCGAAGAGAAGGGTCGCTATCTCGAGAACGCCGGCTTCATCGCTGAGGCTCTGACTCTCAAGATGACTGAGCTCGGACTCGCTGCTTGCTGGCAGACAGTTAATAATGCTGAGGCCGTTAAGGAAGTCCTCGGCAAGGAAACCGACATGGTAGTCGCTTGCGTCGTAGCATTTGGCTATAGAGATAAAAAGAGCAAAGAAAAGCCGGTAGAAAAGATCTCTCTTGATGATCTTACATTTGGCACTAAGTATGGACAGGACATCGATCCTACACGCTTCTATCGTGAGCTCGAAGACGGACTCAGAGCTATGGCTCATTCGCAGTCCTTCCTCAACCTTCAGCCATACAGAGTTATCGTCGATACCGATCAGATCGTGCTGGTAGGTATTCCTGATAACGTTACCAAGGAGGCAGACAGACACCTCAACTACGGCATTGCTATGTTTAACTTCATCTCCGTTGTATGGGCAACAAGAGACACCACTCCAAAGTGGAGCTTCGCTCCTGTCACAGACCGTGATCTTGGACTCCCTGCAGACGTCAAGTATGTAGCTAAGTGCAAACTGTAACGCACTCTAATATAATGGCCTGCGCTAAGCGCAGGCCTTCTTTTTATGCCTATTAGGAGAGCATCAGTGTATGTGACAGAGACGTTCAATATGAGTTATGGGTTTGCTATTAGCCAAACATTTCCCCATAACTTGCCTTATCTGCTACCTTCTGCGTCAACTCGCCCATCTTTGAGATATCTCCGACAAGTATGACGCCCGCCAGCTTGTCCTCAAAGAAATAGTACTTCTCGTAATTATCGCCTTCGCTTTTGTCCACGGCGCGGAATTCCTTATCAGGGTCTTTACCGTTGCTTCCAAGTGCGAATATGCCTGTATCGAAGGCATCGATCACCATCGAGCTTCCAATAGCCTCATACTCTATCCCTTCTCCTGCAGCGTTGGCGCCGGCGATACGGCCTGTCTCCACCGCCTGCACCCAGAAAGCCTGAGGCTGACCGTTTATGACGCAGCAGTCGCCACATGCGAATACGTCTTTGACATTCGTCTGCATCTTGCTGTCGGCTACGACCCACTTGTCTACTTCTATGCCGCTTTCCTCAGCCACCTTGGTGTGTGGCCTCATGCCGGTCGACATGATCACGAGCTGAGCCTCATACTGAGTGCCATCCTCGAGCACTACCGCATCCTCGGTTATCTCGCTGATCTTAGCGCCCGTCACAATGTGTACTCCCTTGGAGTTGCATATCTCTTCGAGCTTTGCCGAAGCCGGGTCGTCGAGCTGCTTTGGAAGCAGGCCCGGAGCTGTCTCCAATACTGTCACATCCAGACCGCCGGCCTTAAGGCCCCAGGCTCCTTCGAGTCCCATGACACCGCCGCCAATGCACACCGCCTTTGTCGCCTTGCGCTCCTCGATGATCCTCCTCACATGTTCTGTGTCCTTGATGCTTCTTACGGATACCACGTGATCCTGATCTGCGCCTTTTATAGGTGGCACGAAGCAGAACGCGCCAAGTGCGTAAATGAGTTTGTCATAGACCACTCCGCCAAAACTGCCGTCGCGGAGCCGTACCCTTACCATTTTGGCATCGGTATCTATCTTTATGACTTCTGTGTCAGCCATAAAGAAGATGTTGTTCTTCGTATACCACTCATCGCCCTCGATCGCGAGTCCATTGTAGCCGAAATCCTCGATGATAGCCTTTGTGAGCATCGGCCTGTTGTATGGAAGATACGATTCCTGAGTCACTATGGTGATCATTGCGGTGAGGTTTCTCTCGCGGATCGCCTCAGCCGCGCTTTTGGCGGCTGGGCCGCCTCCGATGATAACGAACTTTTCGTCGGTATCCTTGTTGAAAGTTGTACCTACTGCTTCATACGGCTGGAAGTTCTCTTCGCCTACGCCGCATACCGGACATGCCTCAGCGCCTTCTTCGAATACTGCGCCGCATACCAGACATTTAACCTTTGCCATAGCATTCCCTCCTGCTGCAAAGCAGCCAATTTACGATATCCTGTCCAAATCCAATATACCAAAAAACATTGTTCAAAAGAAATAGGGCACCGTAATCGATGCCCTTAACTTATACTTATTCGACGCGGATGATGAATGACAATTCTTGATCCTCTTTCACGCTATGTTTGAGTTCATCGAATGTCTCAGGACCGCATATGCCCGTACCGATCCCCTGCTGGAACGCGGATATGGTCACATATGTGCCTGTACGCTTCTCATCCTCTCGGTGCTTCATCGGCAGAAGTTCTACGTCGCTGTAAGGCTTGATTTCCAGCTCGAAGGCCTTGTCTACAGCGATGAATTTGACCTCAGTATTGCCGTCGGACACGGCCGCCCATCTCGTATCGAATCGGCTTCCACTCTCCTGTGGCTTGATATTCGGCTCAGTCATGTCCGCCACTTTGCAGCTGACTTCCGCGATCGGGAACTGATCCTTCATATCCGCGTAAGACTCGCCGGATCTGCCGTAGTATGTCACGTCGTCGAAGCTCTGGTCAAAGCGGAAGGCCTTGCCAAATCTAGGAAGATCGCCTTTGCCCTTCACACAGTGGAGCTTGCTTCTTACGAGAACAGACTTGCCCTCTTCATCTGTCACTGTGTAAGTGTCGGTGCACTCGAATTCGCCGCCCTTGCACTTTATCTTTGATGTCACCGTGACGCTGTTTCCAGACTCTTCGATGGAAACGATCTCTTCCTTTTGATCCACGAAATCCTTCGTTATGTCCTTGAGACCGAAGTTCACGAAGTCGTTGTCTACAGGCGCTCTGAACAGAATGGTATACGGGTCTGAGGCGCTTATGGACTTGCCCCCGATCTCAATGGATAGCTTGCTGCCCTTCAGGCTTATGTGTCCCGAAGTCGGGTAAGCCTTTGCCGGAGCTTTTTCTATCTTTTCGGCCAGAACTATCTGGTCGACCGCGGCTATCCTGCCTGTCGCCTTCTCGATAGTGGTGATCGTAAGTGTGCAGTCTGTACCCGCTTCCGCGGCAGCCTTGAGATGCGACGCGGTCTCTACCTGCACCTTTATCTTCTCCAGCGGTTCGCAGTATGGGATCACCGACACCTCTGCGCCGTCGTTCCAGACACATTTTAGTTCGTACATGAACCCCGGAGTGAAGCCCTTTGTGTCGAACAGCTCGAACTCATCGCCACCGAGCCATGTGACCCTGATCGGTCTGTAGACGTACTTCACTATCTTGGCGCCGGTCGAAGGCTCGCGGTCAGGATAGAACATTCCATCCACACAGAAATTGCCGTCGTGTTCCCATTCGCCATGATCGCCGCCGTATGTATAGCTGCCATCCTCGTGGAGCACAGCGTGATCTACCATCTCCCATACGCAGCCGCCGATCAGATTGTCGTGCGAATAGATCTCCTTCCAGTACTCCTCCATACCGCCCGGGCCGACACCCATGGCATGAGCGTACTCGCAGAGGAAGTATGGTCTGTCGATGAGCTGCTTCACTTTGTATGTCTTCTCGCCTATCTCGTGTACCTGTTCCTGGGACGGATACATCTCGCTCGCCACATCATAGGCTTTCTTCTTGGTATGTATCGCGCTCTCATAGTGCACCGGCAGAGTCGAGAACTGCTTCAGGTAATTGTATTCCTTGTCGGTGTTATGTGTGCCGCCTGCCTCGTTGCCAAGGCTCCACATCACGATAGACGGATGCATCTTATCCCTCTGATAAAGCCTTGCCGCGCGGTCAACGTAGCGATCTTCCCATGCAGGATCATCGCTGATGCGGTTGTAGCTTGGCGGAAGCTTCATAACGTAAGTGCCGTGCGTCTCTATGTCTGCTTCGTCTACTACGAAGATGCCGAGCTCATCGCACATCTCGAGGAGATATGGATCCGGCGGATAGTGAGAAGTCCTCACCGTATCTATGTTGTACTCCTTGCAGAGCTTCATATCACGCTCTATCTCTTCAGGCGTCATGTAATAGCCATTCGTAGGAGATGTATCATGGTGGTTAACACCGTGGAATTTGACTTTCCTGTCGTTTACGAGGAACTGGTCTCCCCTAATGATCACTGACTTGAAGCCTACCCTCTGCTTTACGCAGCTGCCCTCGATCTCGTAATACATGTTGTAGAGGGCCGGGTTGGCGTCGCACCATTCCGATGGCTCAAGATTCCTGAAAACGTACTCAGCCTTTTTTGCGACGGATTTTATAGTTTTCGTCTCCCTGATGCCAGGACCTTCAAGGGTGAAAGTCACCTCGGCATCCTCGCGTAGCTCAGCCTTCGCTGTAGCGCTATATGTGTGGCCTACCTTTCTCGTGTGGAAGTCGACATCTACAAAGTCGTTTTTGTCCTCCACGCGAAGCAGTACATCGCGGAAGATACCGTTGTTCCTGAACATATCCTGGTCTTCGAGATAGCTGCCGTTGCACCATCTATGCACTACCACGACCAGTTCGTTGAATATATCGTGAAGATACGGAGTAACGTCGAACTCAGCTGTGTTGTGCGAGCCCTCTGTATAGCCTACAAAATGCTCGTTGACGTAAACATCCGCGCAGCTCGAAACGCCGAGGAACGAAAGGACATATCTCTTGCCCTCGTAGTCTTCACCGGTATTGAAGATGGTCCTGTAGACACCGACGAAGTTGTACTCTTCCTTCGGAGTCCTCCACTTAGGCCCGATGCCGTAGTCAGCGCCCTGCAAGCTGAAAACTCTGCCTATCGGATCCTCTTCAGGGATCTTCGGAGGATCATACGGGAACTGATACCTTATGTTTACGTAGAAAGGCTTATCGTAGCCACGGAACTGCCAGCACGAAGGCACGTCGAGCTTGTCGAAATCCAGCGCATCGGTGTCCAGAATTTCCGGCATCAGCGCAGGCCTCGGATAGAATTTGAAGTCCCATTCGCCATTCAGGCATCTTACCTTTGGCGAATTGTAGCGCTTCTCGGCCGGAGTCACGGCATCAGCCGACTGTCTGTCAGGATAAGGGATGAAGTAGCTTCTCGGAGCCAGCTTGTTTATCTCGTACGTGTCGAAGTCACAGTAGTTTGTCTTGTTGATCCTGTATCTCATATGGATATAGGTCCTTTCTTATTTTTTAAGTTTGTTTGCACGCAGTGTCTGCTCTGCTAGAAATCCAGATCCTCAAGCTCGTTGATCCTGCGAAGATGCTTGTCGCCCATGAACTCGGTGTTCATCCATGCGTCTACCATTTCGAAAGCGAGTTCCTTGTCCACTACTCTGCCGCCCATGCAAAGGACGTTGGCATCGTTGTGAGCCTTTGTCATCTCAGCCTGCCATACTGAAGTTACGAGGCCCGCTCTTACGCCAGGCACCTTGTTCGCCGCGATGCTGATTCCGATACCTGTGCCGCAGATGGCGATACCGCGCTCAGTCTCTCCGCTGGCTACAGCTTTTCCTACAGCGTGGCCATATTTAGGATAGTCTACTGACTCTGTGGAGTAGCATCCTACGTCTGTTATCTCATGTCCTTCATTCTGAAGTTTTTCCTTGATCGCTTCTTTCAGTTCATATCCAGCGTGATCACTGCCCATTACGATTTTCACTATTCTTACCTCCCGCATTTATATACTTATTAACAATGAAAACATTCTATCGTAGGAGCTCAGCCTCCGTAGATCAATGTTTTCATCATTACGGCAGCCGTAGATTGCATCCTCGTTTCACTTCGGGCAATCCTGGCATAGGACTTTCCATGACTCTGACTTCGCTTTGCTCGTCAATCGTCAGGACAAGTCTCGAAAGCCGTTACTAACAATGAAAACATTATACCATACATACCTCACCGATAATCCCTCGTAATATGCTATAATGCTATTTGTAAACCATTTTCAAAG
>CADAUB010000032.1 GCA_902790965.1 uncultured Eubacteriales bacterium
TTCAGAATCGTCAAAACAAACCCTATAGTGATACTGCTTTTGTTTGTGCTGATGCTGCTTATCGCGACAGCATCGACTTACGCAGCTTCCGTGCCTAGCGCGAGGGGCCACGTCAATTCATCGTCGGGCGTTATTCTCAGGAAGTCGTCTTCTACAAGTTCAAAGAAGATCGCGACTCTCCAGGACAACACTGAAGTGACGATATACAAGGAAGTTTTCAAGAAAAAGACGAGCACTTCCAAGAAGTACAAATGGTATTACGTAAGTGCCAACGGTAAGAAGGGCTATATAAGGGCTGATCTCATAAATGACATCACATATGGTTCTATAACCGGCACGGTCAAGAGCAAAGTCAATTACCGTAAGGGCGCAGGGACCAAGATGAAAAAGGTGGGGTCGTATAAGAAAGGCAATACCGTTACCGTGTGCCTTGTTGCTAACCCTGTCTCATCAACAAAGGGCTCCAGCAAGAAATGGTATAAGGTCAAATCCGGATCCAAATACTATTACGTTTGTTCAAAGCACATCAAGCTTACAGGCGCTGCCACTAGTTCCTATGCTTCGGGCACATATGTAAGCACACCGGGGACTAATATGACAGATGCACAGTTTGAGGCTTACATGACATCGCAGGGCTTCCCTGAAGCATATAAGATGAAACTAAGAACGCTGCACAAAGCTCATCCTAACTGGGGCTTTGTGGGATATAAGACGGGCATCAGCTGGTCGGCAGCTCTTGCGTCGCAGACCAGGAAGGGCGTATCACTCATTCATAAGAGTGCGCCTAGTTCCTATAGAAACGGATCCAGCCAGCCAGAACCTGGTTGGTACAATGCCAAGAGCACTGTAGTCGCATACTACATGGACCCTAGGAACTTCCTCAACGAGACGAGCATCTATATGTTTGAGGACCTTTCGTACAAGCCGTCGTATCAGACTACGGCTGTAGTGAATAAGATCCTGAGTGGCTGCAAGCTGCCACAGTATGGCTTCACAGCGAACCTCTTCGTAAAGGCGGGTGCAAATAACAACACCAGCCCTGTGTTCCTGGCTTCGAGAGCAAGGCAGGAGACCGGTTCAGGAGGAGCAGCCGTAAACGGCCAATCGTCTCTTGGAAAGGTGTACAACCCGTTCAATATAGGAGCGTATGGCGGAACAGATCCTCTCTATAACGGACTGGTATACGCGAAGGCCCAGGGGTGGAACACTCCAGAAAAAGCCATCAACGGAGGAGCAGCATCGCTGGCGAAGTACTATATCAACCAGGGGCAGTACACGACTTACTATCAGAGATTCAACGCCAGGAACGGAGCTTCCAAGATCGGTACTCACCAGTACATGACAAATATCCAGGCTCCTTACAGCGAGGCGATATCCACCAAGAACTCATATACCAGCTATGGCATCACAGGACACAGCCTCGTGTTCGAGATCCCGATCTATGACGGTATGCCGAGCTCAACAAAACTTCCGTAGAGGCTTCCACAAAAGCTGAATAACTACCATAACAAAAATGAACTGCGGTCATCCTCAGTTCACTTTTTTCCCCTGATATGTGTCTCTGTCTTTCAGAGCTCTGTTGATCGCGTTCAGTATGCTCCTCTTTTTGTAGCTCCATTCCGGCGATACGAGTATCTTTCTCGGCACATCGCCAGTGATGCGGTGGATCGTGATGTCTCCCGGGATCATCTCGAGGCATCTTACTACGAGATCCACATAATCCTCCATGGAGTCAAATGGTATGTAATCTGGCATCGAGGTGTAAAGCCTCGATGTCTTTACTATGTTCATAAGATGCAGCTTGAGCCCAAACACCGGCTTCGCGGAGACATGCCTTACGGAATCGAGCATCATTTCTTCGGTCTCGCCCGGAAGCCCCAGTATGAGATGCGTCACCACTTTGATGCCGCGCGAGAGGAGCTGATCTACGGCTTCGTCATAATCGGAAGCGGTGTAGCAGGTGTTCATAGCCTTGAGAGTGCCATCGTGTATGCTCTGAAGGCCGAGCTCTACCCAGAGGAAGTGCTCTTTGTTTATTTCTTCAAGAAGATCGAGCACATCTTCTCCGAGGCAGTCGGGTCTGGTGGCGATCGCTATGCCTTCGATCCTAGGGTCGGAGAGGGCCTCGTAATAGAGAGCCCTAAGCTTTTCCACTGGGGCGTAGGTGTTTGTGAACGACTGAAAATACGCGATGTATCCGGCATCGGGCCATTTCTCAGAAAGCTTGTCTATCTGTTCGCTGATCGACCCGTGTATGTTTGATGAGGCCCCCTGCATATGGGAAGCAAGCTCGCCCGAGCCACCTTCACTGCAAAATGCGCAGCCACCGTAGGCGAGGCTGCCGTCTCGGTTTGGACATATAAAGCCGGCGTCGATAGACAGTTTGACCATCTTACGACCGAACTCTTTTTTTAAATAATTGCCGATTGAATTGTATCTTTCGCCGCCTTGCATCTGTAAAGGATTCCCGCTTTGTGCTAAAATAATTTGATAAGTTTTCTTTTAAGGAGCATAGCATGAAAAAAGCCGATGGCTGTATACCTTTCGTGAATAGTGAAGGAAGTCTCATCTACGGAAGCGAGATCGCGGGCATTGCTCTTATGCCCGAAAAGCCTAGCGTGCTTCTTCACGCGTGCTGTGGTCCTTGTTCTACTTCATGCGTAGAGAGGCTCGCGCCCGACTACGCCGTGACCGTGTACTATTATAATCCAAACATCACGGACAGAGAAGAATATTACCTGAGGCGCGATACGCTGCTCCAGTTCCTAAACGCATTCAACGAGGATCACAAAGAAAGCTTTACAGTGGGCTATCTGGAAGGCGCCTACGACAGGGAAAAATACCTCGACAAGGCGACAGCTCTCGCGGATGAGCCCGAGGGTGGAAAGCGCTGCGATCTTTGTTTCGCCATGAGGCTCGCTGAAACTGCGAGAAAAGCGGCTGAGATGGAGATGGAATATTTCACGACTACCATGTCGGTTAGCCCTCATAAGAATTATGACAAGATCAAAGAGCTCGGCCTGATGCTCCAGGAGGAGACAGGCGTGAAGTTTCTGGATATAGATTTCAAAAAGAAAAACGGATTCGGCAGAAGTGTGGAATTATCGAAGAAATACGGATTGTATAGACAGAATTTCTGCGGATGTGACTTTGCAAGGTATGCACAGAATGACAGGCAGAAATAGAAGAGCAGTCCTTAATATCGTACGATCACGAGGTCAAAGATCCGCTGTTTTGGTGTGTTTGATCCTTGTGTTGTCGTTGCTTCTCGCTTCCTGCGGAGGCGGGGGCTCTCCTGCCGCGGCCGATACGCAGCCTGCTGACGATGGCTCCGTATACGAGGTGCCGGATTTCAGGGATTCAGCGTTCGATGAAGGCTCAGCCGAGGGCAATTCGGAAGTAATGGTTGATCTTTCACACTGCGACGACGGATACTTCGCCGTCTACTGCACAGCCGACGCTAAGATCAAACTACAGGTATTTAAAGGCGATGAGACATACACCTACGATGTCGTGACCAACAAGGAACAGATATATCCGTTCCAGCTCGGCAACGGCTCATACACCATCAAGGTGATGAAAAACATCGTAGACACCAAGTACAGCGAACTGTATGTGACTTACGCCGAAGTGAATATGGACGACGAGTTCGATCCGTTCCTGCGTCCTAGCCAGTACGCCGACTACGACAAGTCATCAGAGTGTGTCGCCAAGGCTGCAGAGCTCGCCGCGTCGTCATCAGACGCCAACAGTTTTATTACGAATGTATACTCATACGTTTGCAAGAACGTTACCTACGATAAAAAGAAAGCCGCCGAAGTGCAGCCGGGCTACATACCGGTGCCCGATGAAACTTTGAAGACGGGCAAGGGCATATGCTTCGACTACGCGTCACTTGCGGCATCGATGCTAAGAAGCCAGGGCATACCGACGAAGATCATATTCGGATATGTCGGCGATTCCGGAGATCTCTATCACGCGTGGAACATGTTCTACACTGAGGAATCCGGATGGGTAGCAGTAGAATTCGAAGTAAGTCAGGATCAATGGAACCGCTTGGATCTCACGTTCTCAGCGAACGGAGCAGACAGTAAATATATAGGTGACGGATCAAATTATCTGGATGTATATCAGTATTGATACGAAAGGAGCCGTAATCAATGAGTCGGGAAACTAACAACAAGAAATCCCTTATCAGCTATACGGAACTGGGATCATTTTTCGAGAATATGGCCAGACCCTGAAGAGCGCAATCTTTTTGCGGCGCTTACAACTCTGAGCGACCAGCTCGCGATGGGCAGCCCGCTGGGCGATGCCATGAAGGAGACAGGGGCATTTCCTGATTATGCTGTAGACATGATCAGCTCGTCAGAGTATACAGGAAAACTCGAGAACACACTGTTCCATCTTTCGGGATATTACAGGACCGAAAACAGCCTGAAGAACACTCTGAAATCGGCGGTAAGATATCCGGTCATTCTTCTGTTCATGGTGATAGCCGTGCTCGCGCTTATGCTTGCGCTTGTATTCCCGGCGTTCTATGGTGTCTACAACAACCTGACCGGTGGACTCGCGTCGTCAGCGTACAGCTACATTAACGTACCGTTCACTCTCTGCAAGGTGCTGCTCGTGATCATGATCATCCTTGTGATACTGATGCTTGCGGGCATATACATGTGGAAAAACGGCAACAAGGAAACGGTAAGGAATACTCTTTCGAAGTCAGCTCTCTTCAGAGAACTATTCGATGACCTCGATCTTTACAGATTCACATCGTGCTTTGAGATGTTCCTCTCAAGCGGTGAGCATCAGGATCAGGCGCTGACAAAGAGCATACCTGTGGTCGAAGGCAAGGCCTTAAAAGAGAAATTGCAGCGCTGCGCTGATAAAATGGCCGGCGGAATGAGTTTCTCGCAGACAGCCTATGAGGAGAAGCTCTACGATCCTACCAACAACAGGATGCTGATCCCTGCTGAAAGATCGGGCATGCTCGATGAGATAATGCAGAAGATCATGACCAATCTCAGGGACAGCATAGACAAGAATACAGGACTCATCGCCAATACAGCGGAGCCACTTCTGACAGGCGTGCTTATGATCTTCATAGGCATCATGCTCATAAGTCTGATGGTACCGCTTATCGGCATCATGAATTCCATAGGTTAGCATTTTTAGAACAAGGCAGAGCATATGAGACTTATATCTAAGCACAGATTCCTGGCAACGGTAATACTTGCAGCGGTCATACTGATCGCCGCGGTCTTGATATGGGCTGGGATCAGTTCGAGGAGCAGCATGGCCGATCAGACCGAGTCCATCAAAGACACGATAATGTCGAGGGCTCTTCAGTGCTACGTGATAGAAGGAGCATATCCTGAAAGCCTCGATTATCTGAAAGAGAATTACGGCCTGGCGGTGAATACGGAAGACTACCGCATAGTCTATATCCCTTATGCAGAGAATCTGCCGCCAGAGGTAAAAGTCATATATCTTAAGGACAAGTAATATGTCGCAACGCGTAAAAACACTAAGAGATATAATAATCGTCCTGACGACCACGGTGCTCTTCGCGGTCATCCTTTGCCTTGTGGTTTTCGCCGCAAGGGGATATCAGCATTCGGCTGAGATACAGGATGCCAGCGGAAACACAAGAGCTGTGCTTTCGTATGTGGTAAACAGCGTGAGAGACAGCGGGTCATCGGACATTAGCGTCAAAGACATTTCGGGCACTCAGTGCCTCGTGATCAGCGGCGATGGCTACGAGCAGAGATTTTATCTCGACTCTGGCAGACTGATGGAGGAATACACCGAGCCCGATGCGGGCAACAATCCCGATGTTGCGCTCGAGATAGGCAAGACGGATTCTCTTGAATTCGTGATCGACGATGAGGGCATCCTCACTATAAGAACAGACAGCGGTTCGTCCGCGGTCAATACCGGGAGACGTAAATGAGAAACAGAAGGGACACAGCATTCACAGTCGAGCTACTGGGGCTCTTCATATTGCTGATAGCGGTGATCACGGTGATCTCCTCTGTTTTCGTGATGAGCAGAGCTCACAGCCTGCAGGCGAAGCAGCTTACAGAGGCCGTGATCCTGGCGGAGAGCGCTGCAGAGACAGCTTCGGCCGCGTCGGATAACGACAAGCTGCTCGACGCTATAGCAGGCATGGACAACTGCGACAGCCATGCGGCAGTATCGAAGGAAGGCAGTGAGGCTGATGGCACCACAGTATACGCACTGTGCTCGATAGAAAGATATGATCCTTCATCCAAAGCGGAGAAGTATCTTATAAGGGTAACAAGAGAATATCCCGACGGCTCAGATAATGACAGGGCAGATAAAGGCACATACGCTCAGGATGTGATCGATATATTCGAGCAGGGCACGGTAAGCCCTGATAAGCTCGGCGAGATAGATAGCATCAAACTTGGCGAGCCGCTGTATACGCTCACGTCCGGAACTTACTTCGAGGCTTCCGGCCAAGGCGGGGAAGGAGGAGAGTCATGAACCATAAAACAAGACTCGGGCCTATAGCCATATTCCTCGCGGTAGTGGTGATGGTGATCACGACTATGGCGCTTCTGACCCTGGCCACCTCGAACGCCGACAGGACTATGGCCGGAAGATTCGCCTCCATCACTCAGACGAGATATCAGCTGGAATCCGACGGAGAGCACTTCATAAGCGAAGCTGCGGAGGCTTACGCAGGCGGCGGGGCATACGCTCCCGGCGATTCGGTAACGGTGACCGATGGCGGCCTCAGCTTCTACGAAGAATTGAACGGATACAGCATAACTGTCGAGATAAGCACTCCTGACGCAGAAGGCAATTACGAGCTTCGTAAGTGGAAGCTCAGCAAGCTCTGGAACTCAAAGGATCCTACGTCAGAGATCTGGCAGGGATTCTGATAAGGATATTGGGATAGATCAACTGAAAGGATTAAAGCTATGACACTTCACGATATACTGACAGCTGCGACACTCAAGGGTGCTTCTGATGTATTCATCATCGCGGGCATTCCGATCACATATAAGATCAAGGGAGTGCAGGACAGAGACGACAGCGGGATCATGAAGCCCGATGCCATCAATGCCGTGATCGATGAGATTTATGAGGCCGCGAAACGAGAGAAGACCAATCTGGATAACGCGTTTGACGATGACTTTTCGTTCTCGGTAAGAGACCTCGGTAGATTCAGGGTCAATATATTCAGGCAGAGGGGCTCACTCGCCGCGGTCATAAGAGTTATTAGATTCGGCATCCCTGATCCCGAGGCACTTGGTATACCTGAAAGCGTGCTGTCTCTCGCGGATAATCGCACAGGACTGGTGCTTGTCACAGGCGCTGCAGGTTCCGGTAAATCCACGACTCTCGCGTGCATGATCGACCGCATCAACAGAACGAGAGAAGCTCACATAATAACAATGGAGGATCCGATAGAGTATCTCCATTCCCACAATCGCAGCATAGTCTCTCAGAGGGAGATCTTCATCGATACACCGGGATACCTCGAGTCGCTGAGATCCGCTCTTAGAGAGAGCCCTGATGTCATACTCCTCGGCGAGATGAGAGATTTCGATACGATATCTTCAGCCATCACGGCCGCTGAAACGGGAGTACTGCTTTTCAGCACGCTTCATACATCGAGCGCTGACAACACGATCAACAGGATAGTGGATGTTTTCCCTGCCAATCAGCAGGTGCAGGTGAGAAGCCAGCTGGCTCAGCTTATAAAAGGCGTCGTGTGTCAACAGCTTGTAACATCCGTAGACGGCACTCTTATCCCTGTATTTGAGGTGATGAAGTCATCGCCTGCTATCCACAACATGATAAGAGAGGGCAAGCTGCATCAGCTCGAATCCGCGATGCAGGCGGCCTCGGCAGACGGAATGGTAACGATGGATACGAGCCTCTTCGATCTCTATCAGAAAGGCAGGATCACTAAAGATACATTGCTTACTTCTTGCAACAATTACGAATTCATGGTCAAGAAGGTAGGGGTATAGATAAAGGAAAGGAGATAACAAATGCCTGTTGAAGAACTCAACACTCTTATTGTCTCAATGTTTGGCGGCTTCTCCATGCGATATAACGGTGAGGAGCTTTCCATTGGTAATCTGAGCGGACAGCAGATGGTACAATTCCTTCAGCTGCTTCTACACTACCGCAAACAGGGAGTATCGAGAGATCTCGCAAAAACAGTTTTGTTTGGCGACCGCGATGTAGACGATATCTCGCACTCGATAAGAAATATAATCTACAATCTGCGCAAAAAACTTAAAGAACTTGGCCTTCCGGACAGCCAGTATGTAGTCAAGCACAAAGGCATTTACTACTGGACGGATGATATCCCTGTAAAATTGGATGCCGCTGAATTTGAGGAAGCCTTCGACCTCGCTATGGAGGAGGAAGACGATGAGAAGCGCAAGAACGCTCTCAATATCGCCAGCTATAAGTACAAGGGCAGATTCCTCTACGGCAACGACTCCGCTGTGTGGATCGTGCAGGAGAGTGAGAAATACAGAGAGATGTTCGCCGACTGCGTATCCGAGCTTGCGGCAGTGCTGAGAGATGAGCACGAGTACAAGCGAATGTACGATCTCGGCAAGTACGCCACAAAGGTGGATCCGTTCTCCGAGTGGGAACTCGTGACTCTCGAGGCTCTTTCGGGTCTCGGTAAGTTTGACGAAACTGAGAGTTTCTACAGACAGACCGTGGATGCTTATACCAAGGAATACGGTGGAAGAGCCAACACTTACGTGAGAGAATTCGTTAACAGACTCGGGCTCAAGCTCGTTGTTGGAAATGAGTCGCTCGAAGAGATACAGCACAAGATCGGAAACGATCATCCGCTGGACAACAGCGGTTACTATACATCGCTTCCTGCTTTCCAGGAGATATACCGGATGACAGAGAGAATGATGGAAAGAGCCGGTGAAAAGATATATCTGATGCTCTGCACCATACTCGACAGCAAAGGCAATCCGATGAGGGAAGGCGCGAGGCTTGAAGAACTCGCGGAAAGACTGAAAAACACGATAGTCACCGCGGTAAGACGTACCGATACGGTCACGAGATACGGAAAGGGGCAGTTCCTGATACTTCTGATCAATATCACTTACGAGGATTGCGCTATCGTTGCGGATCGTATCAATGCCGCATTCATAAGAAACGGCCAGCGTACAAGCGTCAGATATTCAGTGAACAATGTTATCGTTTCAGCTTATCCGACAGATAATCACAGAGAATAGATGATAATCATATAAAAATTATAATTTCAATAAATAAGAAAAGAGGTTATACTGATTCTTATTTATTAAGGAGGAACATATCATGAGCAAGTTGTATGTACCAAAGGGTTATTACCCTCTACTGGACCCTACAGAGACACAGAGGGCGATCAAACGTATCAAGGACCATTTCCAGAAGGAGCTTGCGTATGCACTGAATCTCGGAAGAGTCAGCGCGCCGCTTTTCGTATTTCCTGAGTCAGGCCTCAATGACGAACTTAACGGCGTTGAAAGAAGGGTCAACTTTACGATCAAGGATCTTGACGAGAGAGAAGTAGAAGTAGTACAGTCACTTGCTAAATGGAAAAGGAACGCTCTCGGAAGGTATAAAGCTAGACCGGGAAGAGGCCTTTATACCGACATGAACGCCATAAGGCGCGATGAGGAACTCGACAACCTCCACTCGATCTATGTCGATCAGTGGGACTGGGAAAAGGTGATCACCAAAGACCAGAGAAACGAAGAATTCCTCGAGCATACCGTAAGGAACATCTACAGATGCCTCCTCGATCTCGAAGAATACGTATGGGATCACTATCCTGATCTTTCGATAGAGATGCCAAAGAAGATCAAATTCATCGACTCGCAGGAACTCGAAGATCTCTATCCTGACAAGACATCGAAGGAAAGAGAAAAGATCGCTGCCGAGGAATACGGCGCCATATTCATAAAGAAGATCGGCGGCAAGCTCAAATCGGGTGAGCCACACGACGGAAGAGCTCCTGACTACGACGACTGGGAACTCAACGGAGATATCATACTTTGGAACCCTGTTCTTGAGGACGCATTTGAGATCAGCTCGATGGGCATCAGAGTCGACTCTGAGTCTATGCTTCGCCAGCTTGAGATCGCCGGCAAGGAAGAGCGCAAGGAACTCAAATTCCACCAGGATGTCATCAACGACAGACTTCCACTTACCATTGGCGGCGGAATCGGACAGAGCAGACTCTGCATGTACTTCCTCAAGAAAGCGCATATCGGAGAGGTACAGGTATCCGTATGGCCTGAGGATATGATCGAAGAGTGCGCTAAGAACAACATTTTCCTGCTTTGATGCAATACATCGATGTAATAATTGACAACAAAAGCATATATACCGATACGCGTTATACATATAGCGCGCCGGATGAAGTTACGGTCGGCTCCAGGCTGACCGTTCCTTTCGCTGGAAGAAAAAAGTCTGTCGACGCTTATTGCGTAGGGACGGGTGTCACCCCAAACTTCGATCTCTCCAAGGTGAAGGAGATCACCGAGCACGATACGGCAAGGTCGATAAACGCCGAGATGATCGAAACGGCGATGTGGATGAGAAAGCGCTATGGAGTGAAGTACATCGACGCTATAAAGATGTTTGGGATAGAAGGCAAGCGAGAGAAGAAGGCCGGCGATACGGCGCCTGATGAGCCTACTGCTGCGCCTTACGAGCTTACCAAGGAGCAAGCGGACGCTGCGTCACGCATTTGCGAGGCGATAGACAGCGGCAAGAGCAAGGCTTTTCTAATCAAGGGAGTGACGAACAGCGGTAAGACCGAAGTGTACATGAAGGCGACTGAAGAGGCGCTAAAGCTTGGTAAAACCGCTATAATACTGCTTCCCGAGATAGCCTTGGCTTCGCAGGTCGCTGACAGATTCAGGGCGAGATTCGGAAGCAGCATGGTAGCGACACTTCACAGCCGCCTCAAGAAATCGGAGAGGCTTTCAGAGTGGCTCAGGATAAGGCGGGGAGAGGCTAAGATAGTGATCGGGGCACGGACATCGGTGTTTGCTCCACTTGACAATATCGGCGTTATCGTAATTGACGAAGAACACGAGAGTACATACAAGTCCGACCACAATCCTAAGTACGATACAGTGGATATCGCCTACAAACGGGCAAGCCTTACGGGCGCGTGCCTTGTGCTCGGAAGCGCTACGCCTTCTGTTGTCTCATATTACAGGGCCAAAACAGGCACTTACGAGCTGATCGAGATGAAAAACAGGATCGGTGGCAGCGAGATGCCGCGCCTCGAGATCACCGATATGAGAAAAGAGATAAGAAGCGGCAACCAGAGCGTGCTTTCGAGAAATCTCGCCTCAGGCATAGACCGTACTCTTGCAAGAAAAGAGCAGGTGATACTGTTCCTGAACAGAAGGGGCTACTCAACCCAGATACTTTGCCCCGACTGCGGTTACAGGATGACATGTCCTGATTGCGGCATCACGCTCACTTATCACAAGAAAGAGAACGCCGCCATGTGCCATTACTGCGGCCGGAAGTTCCCTGTCCCGCTGAACTGCCCTGATTGCGGCTCAAAGTTCATCAAGTACGTGGGTGCCGGCACCGAGAAGGTGGAAGAGGAAGCAAGAGCAATTTGGCCTAAGGCCGGTATCGCTCGCTTCGACATAGACACCGCATCATCAAATGCCGACTCTGGCAAGGTGATAGAGGACTTTCAGGCTGGGAAGACCGACATCCTCGTAGGCACTCAGCTGCTTGCGAAGGGACTGGACTTTAAGAATGTGGGTCTTGTTGGTATAATCAACGCTGATGTTAGTCTCAACATACCCGATTACAGGTCGCCTGAGAAGACTTACCAACTGATAACACAGGTAGCCGGAAGAGCGGGCCGAACAGGCGGAGAAAGCCGCGTGATAATCCAGACCTATGAGCCTGACAGCGATATCATAAGGGAGGCTGCAGAGGGCGATTACGAGGAATTTTACGAATCGGAGCTCGTTCACAGAAGTATTATGAATTACCCTCCGTACTCTGATATAATTTCCGTGGTGTTCAATTCTGAAAGCGAAAAGACTTCAACTTCGTATGCCGAGGCTTTTAGAAACAGGCTGCTGGCGTTAAAGGACGCGCCTGAGGGAGCGAGCATACTCAGGGTGAGACAAGAGGAGACAAGGACTGACGGAAAAGCACGCGCGGGCTTCGTGATCAAGGCTCCTCAGGGAAGCCGGGCCGGCTATGTGGCCGAATACATGGCTTACCGCGACAAACTGATAGAACAGAAGGCTCCGGTCTTCATAGAAATAGACGTAAATCCGTATGGAACTGTGTAACTAATAAAGGACTGAAATGGCATTAAGAAACATAACTACAAGAGGCGATGAGATACTCGCGAAAAAATGCAAACCGGTAAGAGAGATAACACCTCGTATCAAACAGGCGTGTGAGGATATGATCGAGACAATGAAAGATGCTGATGGAGTTGGCATAGCTGCTCCTCAGATAGGCATCATGAAAAGATTCTTCATCGCGATGCCTCACGTCGAATCCGACGACCCTGAGATCAGGGACAAGATCTACTACATGATCAATCCTGAGATCACTTATAGAGAGGGCACACAGCTGTCGTCTGAGGGATGCCTTTCCGTACCGGGCTATATGGGCCTTGTCGACAGGCCGCAAAAGATAAAGATCAAAGCTCAGGATCTCGACGGCAAAGAGCATGAATACGAATTCGAGGATTTCGAGGCCACAGTGTTCTGCCACGAATACGATCACCTCGACGGCATCGTATATCCTGACATCGCCAAGGCTCTTATGACAGCGGATGAGTATACGGATAGGCTCGAAGAACTCAGAGAGAAGTACGCAGATGACGAAGACCACGAGCTCACTCTCGAAGAAATCTGGGAAGGCAGAATTTAACCTCCATTTAAGGCACGTGGTATAGGATACAGAATGAAAATAGTTTTTATGGGGACGCCGTCATTCGCGGCGTACTCGCTAAAAAAGGTAATAGACGAAGGCTATGAGATACCTCTGGTGGTGACGCAGCCTGACAGACGCGGCAACCGCAACAAGATGATCCTGTCTCCGGTAAAGGAGATGGCTCTTGAGCACGGGCTTGAGGTAGCCCAGCCTCATAGGATCAAAGATGACGCGGAGTTCGTATCAGGGCTCAAAGAGATCGCGCCCGATATGATAGTTGTGGCCGCCTTTGGGCAGATACTTCCAAAGGAAGTGCTGGATATACCGCGCCTTGGATGCGTCAATGTCCATGGCTCGCTTCTGCCAAAGCTTAGAGGGGCGTCTCCTATGCAGTCGGCCATACTCGAAGGCCTCGATGAGACGGGCGTCACTATAATGCGCATGGATGAGGGCCTCGACACAGGCGATATGATCTCCAAGGTCAAAGTGGACATAAGGGGAAAGGACATCATAGAGGTCGCCGATCTTCTGGCTGAGGCCGGGGCCGATCTTCTGGCGATGACTATCCCTCAGATCGAAAACGGCAGCGCTGCTTATACTGGCCAGAATGAAGATGAGGCGACGTACTCGCATCTAATAAAAAAATCAGACGGATATACTGATTTCAACGAGAGCGCAGTGCAGATAGAAAGAAAGATAAGGGCATACGCTGACTGGCCGTCATGCTATACTTACATAGACGGCGGGCTCCAGCTCAAGCTCTACAAGGCTGAAGCCATCCCGGGCGAGTCAAGCACTTATGCGCCCGGTACAGTCAGCGCAGTAGATAAACACGATTACACGATCAGCTGCCAGGAGGGCAGCCTTAAAGTTCTGGAGCAGCAGCTTCAGGGAAAGAAAAGAATGGGCGCGGGCGACTTTATGAGAGGTCATAAACTGACGCCCGGAGACAGGTTCTGTGCAGAGGAGGATAAATAAATGTACTTCTACTACGATTATTCCTGGTTTGTCCTTATCCCGGCAATGATATTCACATTCTTATGCCAGGCCAGGATAAACAATGCTTACAGACATTATTCACAGGTGCCTTGCAGCAGAGGTATCACAGGTGCAGAGGCAGCAAGGATCATGATGGATGCCAACGGATTATCCGATGTCGCTATCAATGTGATCAATGGTGGTAATTCGCTTACCAACTTTTATGATCCAAAAACCAGAAGCCTAAGCCTGTCCAGAGAGGTATACGGCTCCAATTCGGTCGCGTCGGTCTGCATCGCTTGCCACGAAGTAGGGCATGCGATCCAGGACGCCACACACTACGCGCCACTCGCACTTAGAAACGGCATCGTTCCTCTGGTAAACCTGACTCAGATGGTAAGCTGGCCACTCATATTCTTCGGACTCATCGCTTCTTCGATGTCTCCTTATGGCGGGCTGATGTTCACTATCGGCGTGTTCTGCTTCATGTTCGTAATTCTGTTCCACCTGATCACTCTTCCGGTGGAATTCAATGCGTCCAACAGAGCCCTGGCCAATATGAGAGAGCTCAACCTCGTCAACGAAGAGGACTACGTAGGCTCAAGAACAGTGCTCAGAGCCGCGGCCATGACATACATAGCAGCGCTCGCAACAGCGGTAGCAAGCTTGCTCAGAGTGCTCGTGCTAGCCGGCGGAAGCAGGAGAAATTAGTCGCGTATGGATCAGGACTGGCTTGCTGCATTTGAGGCGCTCAAGAGCGTATATTTAGACGGGGCATATTCCAATATAGCAATAAACGAAGCTGTTTCGCACCACAAAGGAACGCGGGAGAGCTTCGTTCGCACGTTTACAAAGGGCGTGCTGAGAGATACGATCAGGCTCGATTATATAATCGACAGACTGGTAGAAAGAGGCATTGATAGCGTAAAGCCGAGGCTTCTTATCATACTGCGTATGGGGCTGTACGCAGTAGACGAGATGTACAGCATACCTGAATATGCCGCTGTGAACGAGACGGTAAATCTCGCTAAAGGCCTCGCCAGGGGAAGCGAGAGATTCATTAACGGCGTGCTGAGAGGCTATCTCAGAAGGCGCGGTAGTATGTACAACAAGGAATCGCTAAGGCCTGACATAGCCTATGCTTTTCCGAAGGAAGTATTCGATCTATTAAGAGCACAATACGGGCCGGATGCACTTCGCATAGCTGAGTCCTTGAACGAGCCTCCAAATCTGTATCTGCGTACCAACACCCTCAAAATAGACAGAGACAGCCTTATCGAGAAGCTTAAGAAAGAGGGCTTTAGTGCCGAGGCATCGCCTCTTAACGATGCTGCTATACTGGCTTCGGGAAGCGGGATAGCTTCCAGCGACATTTACAAGAACGGGCTTTGCAGCATACAGAGCCTGTCTTCTATGATCGCTGTCAAGGCGCTTGACCCGGCACCTGGCTCCAAGGTGCTCGATATATGCGCAGCTCCTGGCGGCAAGAGCACTTATATGGCTGAGATCATGGGCAACGAAGGAAGCATCACAGCCTGCGATATCCATCATCACAGGCTCGATCTTATAAAAGCCTATGCCGCAAGGACCGGGGCCACCATTATCGACACTTTACAAGCCGATGCTTCGGTGTATAATGAGTCGTTCGAAGGGGCTTTTGACTATGTTCTGGCCGATGTCCCTTGCTCAGGGCTTGGAGTGATAGCGAGCAAGCCTGAGATCAGGCTGAAAACCGACCCGTCGAAATACGGTGAACTTATCGAGCTTCAGAAGAAGATCGCCTGGAACGCATTTCGCTATCTCAAACCGGGTGGCCGCATGATATATTCCACCTGCACGCTTAACAAAAATGAGAACGAAGAGCTTGCTAAAGATATGTTAAGTCGTGCTTCGGGATCAGCTGTATCAATTGAAATGCAGACTATTATGCCATATAATGGCGAAGTAGGATTTTTCTACGATCTTATAGAGAAAACCTGTTAAGAAAAAGAACCGGATGGAGAGTTTGACAATATGAGAACTGCTAATTTGACAGACAGAGGAAGAAGAAGACCAACCAACGAGGACTCCGTAAGGACTTGCGATGACCTTAACTTCTTCATGATCGCGGATGGAGTAGGCGGAAACCGCTCTGGCGAGATAGCCAGCCAGTCGGCGCTTGACGCGCTAGAGAAATTCATAAGGCACAATCCGCCTGAATGGCTCGGCTCACGCGAAGAGATCTTCAGATATTTCAGGGCGGCAGTGACATATGTCAACCAATTCATCATCAAACTTTCGGAGGTCAAGCCTCAGTACGCCGGAATGGCAACTACGCTGGCCTTCGCATATATCAGAGAAAAAGAGATGTATGTCGCCAATGTCGGAGACAGCAGAGTCTATCTCGCGCATGGCGATATGATCCAGCAGATCACAGATGATCATACTTATGTAAACGACCTCGTCAAAATGGGGGCTATCACCAAGGACGAGGCTCACCTACACGCTCGTAAGAACGTAATCACCAGAGCGATCGGCGCTAACGCCAACAACGAGCCTGATTGCTTCAGCGTACCATTGGAAGAGGGCGACAGAGTACTCCTTTGCAGCGACGGTCTGTACGACGAAGTCGACGACGAGACTATGCTCAAAGTGCTGACAGCTACAGACGATATGGAAAGATGCGCTGAGAAACTGGTTGCGATGGCAAATGAAAATGGCGGTAACGATAATATCTCCGTCATTTGTGTGGACTTGGAGGATTAGTTTATGGCGAGCAGAGTACTATCCGGCCGATATGAACTTCTTGAGAAGATCGGTGACGGCGGTATGGCAGTAGTATATAAGGGCAAGGACAAACTCCTTAACCGATACATCGCCGTCAAAATATTAAGACCTGAATTTACAAAGGATGCGACTTTTGTTGAGAATTTCAAAAGAGAATCTCAGGCCGCAGCCGGTCTTTCGCATCCAAATATCGTAGGCGTTTACGATGTAGGCCGCGAAGGCAACATCAACTACATCGTAATGGAACTCATCGAGGGCAAGACTCTCAACAAGATCATCGAAGAAGAAGCGCCAATGGATTACCGCAAGGTGATCGATATCTCCAAGCAGGTAGCCGCAGCGCTAAGAGTCGCTCATAAGAATAAGATCATCCATAGAGACGTCAAGCCTCACAACATTATGATCACCAACGACGGAGTTGTAAAACTCGCAGACTTTGGTATCGCTAGGGCTGTCAATGACGCCACTCTTTCTACGGGCAGCAAGATCGTCGGTTCCGTCCACTACTTCTCACCAGAACAGGCGAGGGGGAATTACGTAGACGAGCGTTCCGATATCTATTCGCTCGGTATTGTTATGTATGAGATGCTCACAGGCAAGGTCCCATTCGACGGAGACAACCCTGTTACAGTAGCGCTCAAGCATATCAACGAGGAGATCGTTCCGCCTATCGAACTCGAGCCGGGCATCCCGCCTGCACTCGACAGATGCGTAATGAAGGCTACAAGCAAGTTCCAGACAAACCGTTATGCCAACGCTGACGAGCTTATCCAGGAACTTGATAATATTTCTTTTGTCACGAACGTAGCTTCCGAGAATCTTATCTTCAGCAAGACTACTGAGGAAAAGAGCAATAAGAGAAGACGTGATTTCGAAAGAGACGTCGAGGAAGAAGTCGAAGCAAGAGAAAAGAACAGAAAGAAGAAGAACAAAAAGAGAGCTATTATCATCGCAGCGATCATTGCAGCGCTGTGCCTGATCGGCGGCGGTGTCATTGCGTGGCAGAGCGGAGTGTTCTCTCCGACAAAGCAGGCGCCAGATCTTCTGGACATGACACTCGAAGAGGCTACTGCAAAAGCCGAAGAAGAAGGCTTCAAGATCAAGCAGGGCAAGGACGTCTATTCCTCAGAGTATGCTGAGGGCAGGGTATGCCTGCAGGATCCAGAGCCTGGAGTAGAGACTCCTAAGGAAGGCACTATCACGATCAATCTGTCAAAGGGCAGCAAAGAGGGCCTCGTTCCTAACGTGGTCGGTATGCAAGAGGACGAAGTAGCGGCTTATCTCGAAAGCCACGGCTATGTGCTTGGCACCACCAAAACTATCACTTCGCCTGAAAAGGCAGGAACAGTACTCGAGCAGGATCCTGTTGCTGGTTCGACTCTCGACAAGGAGAGCAAGATCAACATAAAGGTCTCCGACGGCAAGGGAGTTGAAAAGGGCACGGTTCCTTCTGTCACAAGGATGAGCCTCGAAGAAGCTCAGAAGGCCATTAAGAAGGCCGGCTTCAAGGTAGGAAACATCTCATATGACTGGGATGAAGATATCGGCAAGGGATATGTAATCTACCAGAACTACCAGGCGAATTCGCAGCTCGACAAGGGCACTGCGATCGACCTTCAGGTAAGCTCGGGCCCAGAGCCTAAGCCAGAGGAGCCAAGCGATCACGACTCCACTGATGAAGAGGAAACAGAACAGTAGTCTTTCTGAAAGAGCGATCGTAACGGATGAAGGGCACTGTAGTTAAGGGCATAGGCGGATTCTATTTCGTGCACGACGGCGAGAATGTCGTCATGGGTAAAGCGAGAGGGAATCTTAAGAGAAACAAAAAACTGATCTATGTAGGCGACATAGTCGATTTTGACATAGACCAAAGCGATATGGATGGCGATTGCGTCATCCACCGCGTGATAGAGCGCAAGAATTTTCTTAACCGGCCACCCGTATCCAATCTGGATACGCTGGTGGTCGTGTTTTCTTTGAAACAGCCGGACGTGAATTATCCGGTCATAGATAAGCTGATCGCCGGTGCGCTTATGGCGGGCATAGAGCCGGTAATATGCATCTCGAAGACAGATCTTGCCGGTGACGAAGAGCTTCAAAAAGCACACTCAGCTTACAAGGACATTTATCCGACCGTGCTTGTAAACGGCATCACAGGCGAGGGCACAGCAGAGCTTCTCGAACTCATAAAAGGCAGGAGAGTCGCCCTAGCAGGCCCATCAGGAGTTGGAAAATCGACGATCACCAACCATATACTCAAGGCCTCAGAAAGCGATGAACTCAAAGCTTTCGAAAAGGCGATCGAGGCCGAGACGGGAGAGATTAGCGGCAAGACAGGAAGAGGCCGTCATACCACCAGGCACGTGGAGATATTCCCACTTGGCGGTGGCACCATGCTCTACGATACACCGGGATTCACTTCACTCGACATGCCCGAATATGATATATACAGGGTGAGAGATCTGTTCCCGGAATTCAGAGATCTGCAGGCAGAATGCAAATATGCTGACTGCCTTCACATAAACGAACCTTATTGCGCGGTGAAAGACGCGCTGAAAGAGGGTAAAATAGCTAAAAGCAGATATGACTCATATCTGATAATGACGGAAGAGGTAAAGAAATGGCAAAAATAGCACCATCAATATTAGCTGCTGACTTCGCAAGGCTTGGCGAAGATGTTAAGGACGTATGTTCAAGGGGCATCGACTATCTCCATATCGATGTGATGGACGGTCACTTTGTGCCGAATATCAGCTTTGGCGCGTCCGTGATGAAGAGCCTTAACAGCATCGCTACAGTTCCTTACGATGTACATCTCATGATATATAATCCTGATAAATATCTTGAGGATTTCATCACCGACAACACGGAATATATTACTGTCCACTATGAGGCCTGTGATGATCTCGCAGCAACTATCAAGCATATAAAGGAAGCCGGGGCAAAGGCAGGCGTATCCATAAAGCCGGGCACCGACCCATCGGTACTCGACGCATATCTGCAAGATATAGATATGATACTTGTGATGTCGGTAGAGCCTGGATTCGGCGGGCAGAAGTTCATGGATAATTCTGTGCCTAAGATTGCATACTACAAGGCAAAGCGCGAAGAACTGGGCCTCGATTACATGATAGAGGTCGATGGTGGAGTAGGTTCTTCCAATGCGCATATCGTAAAGGAAGCCGGTGTCGACATCATAGTGGCCGGCTCAGCAGTATTCAAAGCAGCGGACAGGACAAAAGAGATAGAAGCGATAGTGCAGTAACGATCAAAATTTGACCGTTATCCTGCAAAATTTGCATGGCAAAGTGTGTGCAACTTTGAGAACCTGATCTGTATACAATAGTCGCAGGGGATACCTGCGATGCTTAGACGCAAACTTGTTGCATTTACAGTTATGTACATAGCCGGTATTGCTGCCGGCTATTTTATGTTGGAAAAAATAAGGCCTGTCGAAGCGGCCTGTTTTATGATCGCCTGCGCTCTGGCGGTCCTGTTTTCGGATATGGCTGTGAACGAGAGACGGGCATTGATACTTTTCCTGCTCATGGGTTTTATGCTGTTCGTGATCCACTTTGCGTTTGGAGGCAGCCCATCCGATGAAGCATACGCGAAAGAGACGCCAGGCGAAGGTAATGTCCTATATGATGCCAGGGAGGATTTTGTCAGGCATTTTGATGAAGATACAGGCGCGTTCATCAAAGGGGTGGTCTTTGGCGACAAAACGGGTATAGATGATTCTCTGAAAGAAGAATTCAATGGCAATCAGACGGGACATATTCTTGCTGTAAGCGGGCTTCACGTGGGATTCCTATACTCACTTCTTAGACTCCTTACAGGTCGGAAAAGGACAAAGCCGGCTGCGGCCCTGATAATAGCGATACTGATTCTGTATGGAGAGATGACTATGTGGAGCACTCCAACGGTCAGAGCCTGCATAGTGATGTGCGTGAGCCTTCTGGCGATACATTTCAGGAGGAAGGCAGATCTACTCACTTCTATAAGCTTGGCCGCCTTTCTCATACTCACATTTGACCCATTTCAGCTCTTCGAAGTCGGCTTTCAGATGTCCATGCTGACTATGGCATCTATAGCCATACTGACAAAGCCCATCTCTATGAAGCTGGGTGAGACTCTCGGCATGATGACGGCCGTGCAGGTGGGGATAGTACCAATCACCGCGTATACGTTTTGCAGGGCAAATCCGCTTTCGCTTCTTATAAATGTGCCAATAGTATTGCTTGCCTCGGTCCTTGTGCCTATATGCATAGTGCTTCTAATGATCGTGCTTCTAATGATCCAATTCGTCTTTGGCATGGTGCCTGCACCCGGAATAAAGCTCGCTGAACTTATTGCCGATGCAGTCATCAGGGTCAATCACATGCTTAGCTTTGATGGCGGATTCAGTATGAGTGTGGCCGGCCTTAGCTCCATTGCGATAATAGCGTTTTATGCCATAGTATTTGGCGCATCCTCGGAATGGATGAGGATCAAGCTCATACGAAAGGAACGCAAAAGCATCTCAAAAGCCTTTGTTCTCATATCGCTTCCTATACTGATGCTTTCATCATGCCTTTTCGACAGGCTGTCCGATGATGAGGTGCTGTTTCCTTATGTGGGGCAGGGCGACTGCACTCATGTGCGAGTCGGAGACCAGGATATACTGATCGATGGAGGCGGGAGCGAAATGTATAACGTAGGAGAAAAAGTGCTCATGCCTTATCTTCTCAAGAGCGGGGCGAGCGATGTTGACGCAGCACTTGTCACGCACCTTCACACCGACCACTTCAGAGGTATATGCGAGCTCGCTAAGGTGTATCCGGTAGGGGCTTTTGGGATCCCATCCGATTATAGAGGCGCCGAAGTAGATCTCGACCAAAGCAAGATATTCCTCTTGAATATCAAATCAAAGGTCAGAATGGCCGATGATGTATACGTTTCAGTGATCTGGCCTGTAAGGGAGTCAGATATCAGTTTGTCTGCAGACGATGAGAACGAGCACAACATGGTGTATATGGTCCATTACAAAGGAGTCAGAATAATGGTGACTGGCGATCTTCTGGAAGAGGACGAACTCGAAATGATCGACTATTACAGGCATAACAACTCCCTGGATACGCTTCGCTGCGATGTGCTCAAGGTGGCGCATCACGGTAGCAAGTCGAGTTCATCGGAGGCCTTTCTCGATGCTGCCAAGCCTCTGGTCGCAGTCATATCCGTGGGACAGAACAACCTGTATGGGCATCCTCATGATCAGACACTTGAACAACTAAAGAAGAGAGGCATCCGCACATACAGAACAGACATAAACGGAACTGTCGGAATAGATATTCGGAGCAATAAGATTATCGTAGATACATTACAAAATGTGGTAGAATAAACGTGGTATGTCATATAAGGATTTTGCAAACGATTATAAAAAAGGAATCACAGGAGACACGCTGTTTTTCTACGGTGCCGAAGACTATCTGATGAACTGGGCGAGAGACCTGGTGGTCAATGATAATGTACCCGAAGACAGCCGCGATCTCGATGTCATCACGCTAGACGGAGAAACTGTCAGCGCCTACGACATCATGGGACAGGCAAGGGCCTACTCGATGTTCTCAGATAAGAGAGTGGTTATAGTAAACAACTATCTGCCTCTGTTCAGAAAAGTCGCTGATGTAGGACAAGACGAACTCAAGGAGTTTGTTAAGTCTCCGCAGGAATCATCGATACTGATCTTTATTCTGGACGCGCAGCGCTCGGGAGACATTACAGCGTTTGGCAAGCAGATGATAAAAGCCTGCTCCTCATATGAATTCGCGAGGCTAGAGAGGGCTGATCTAAAAGCGTTCATTACCAAAAGGGTGCATTCTGCATCCAAGATGATCGCGCGAAGAGAACTTGAGCATCTCATAGATGTCACCGGCTACTACAATAGGGACAGTGCCTATGATCTCGCAGAGCTTGATAAGGACATATCCAAGATCGTAAAAGCAGCGAGCGAAGATGAGATATCCGCCGGCCTCATTGAGGACATCCTCACAGGAGACAGCGATAAGTTCGTGTTCAATCTTGTCGATGCTCTCACATCCGGCGACAGAGGAAGAGCCCTCGCCATAGCTGAGGCCATCATACGCGATCAAGATGGAGCGATGGCCGTACTGGCACTTTTGACCAAGCAGTTCGAGATAATGTATGACGCACTCGAACTCTCAAAAGAGGGCCTGAGCATAGCTCAGATGGCCAAAAAGACCGGAGCAAACGAATTCCGCTTCAAAAGGGCATACAATGCTGCCAACAAGTATTCACTGACAAAGATAAAAACAATATTGAAAGACCTGTACAATGCTGACAGAGACATCAAGCGGGGTGACATCGATAAAGATACCGCCCTGGAGTTGTTTGCCTTATCGGCTTGCCCTGGTCGCTAAAGAGGTTGATTATGAGACTTTCAAGACAGAATAAGATACTCGAGATCATCAAGACGAATGAAGTCGAGACACAGGATCAGTTGCTCGATCTTTTGAGAGATGCCGGCTACAGCGTTACACAGGCTACGGTATCCAGGGATATCAGAGAATTACAATTGATCAAGGGTCAGACACGAGACGGCAGGCACAGATATATGGCCGGTAATTACGATGACCGTCCGATCTCAGAGAGGTTCAAAAAGATCTTCAGAGAGACTGTGCTTTCGTATGAAGTGGCTCAGAATCTGATAGTAGTAAAGACTCTGTCAGGTTGCTCCGGAGCGGCGGGCGAGGCCATAGACTGCCTCAGCCTCGAGCATGTTGTGGGCTCGATAAGCGGCGACAACACTCTGCTCGTTATAGTTGATCACGAAGACAATGTTCCAGGAGTCACTACTGAATTCGATAATTTAATGAACTCTGTCGACTGATAAGCGAATATAACAAGATAAGCATGATCGATCGCATAATAATAGACAACTTTGCAACCATAGAACACCTGTCATTTGATCTTGGCAGCGGTTTTAACGTGATAACAGGAGAGACCGGTGCAGGTAAATCGGTGCTCGTCACCGCTATCAGCACGGTGCTTGGAGACAGGGCAGATACCTCGATGGTAAGGACCGGTGCCGATAGAGCGTTCATCCAGATCGCCGGGACAAAAGCTGGCGAAGATGTGATCCTGTCAAGGGAGATCCTCTCGAGCGGTAAGTCCGTATCCAAGCTGAATGGTGAGATGGTGACTCTCGGTCAGATCAGAGCCTTTTGCGCAGACTGGGTGGATATCCATGGCCAGTACGACAACCAGCAGATACTCGATCAGGAGAATCACATACATATAACAGATCGCTTCCACGCCGAGGCCATTTCGGGTGAGCTCGAGACGCTGAGACAGTTTTATGACGCATACAAAGCAGCTCAGAAAGAGTACGACGATCTCTTAAGGGCCGAAGCCGAGGCTGTTCGACAGAAAGACTATTACGATTTTGAATACAAGTACATCGAGGGGCTCCATCTTGCTCTGGGCGAAGACGAAGAGCTGAGAGAAAGGCTTGCTCTGATGAAAAACAGCGAGAAGATATTCCAGGCTGTAAGGTCATCTTATGACGCACTATGCGGCTCGGAATACGATAACAACGGCTCTGTGCTCGGCGCTCTCGGCCATGTGACAAGTGAGCTCTCAGCGGTCGAGGAATACAGCGATCAGATAAAAGGCCTGTCTTCACAGGCATCAGACGCCTACTATTCACTCGAAGATGTTTCATCAGCGCTGAGAGATATCATGTCCGGGCTCAGCTTTTCAGAGGCCGATCTCGATGCAGTTTCAGAAAGGCTCTCAGTCATAGAGGACGCCAAGAGAAAGTACAACAAGAATATAGAAGAGATAATCGAATACCAGAACGAGCTTTCAATAAAGCTTGATATGATACAAAACTTCGATCATGAAAAGGCTAGGCTTGCTGACGCAGCCCATAAAAAAAGGACTGAGCTCGAAGATCAGGCAGAACATGTAAGCGAGATAAGACATATAATCGCTGCAAGGCTCAGCTCGGCAGTAACAAAGGAATTACGCGATCTCGAATTCGCTAATTCAGAATTCAGCATAGATATACAGAGACAAGGCGATATAGGCCCGCTCGGTTTCGACAGGGTGGAGTTTCTTATTTCGACCAACCCGGGCGATCCTCTGATGCCACTTACCAAGATCGCATCCGGAGGTGAGATATCAAGGATAATGCTCGCATTCAAGCGCATCATCGGGGAATCAGATAGCGTAGAGACCATGATATTCGATGAGATAGACACGGGAATCAGCGGCCACACAGCCCTGGTAGTTGGTAAAAAGCTCAGCGAGATATCAGATCACAGGCAGATCATCTCCGTAACGCATCTTCCACAGATAGCGGCGTATGGTGACGATAACTTTCTTATCAGCAAATCGATAGATTCCGACAAATCGTTTACGAATATCGAGCATCTTGATCGAGATGGTAAGACAGCCATGATAGCAACGCTGTTCAGCGGATCGGCAGATAGCGAAAATGCTCTCCAGGCGGCACGCGAACTCATTGGAGAAGCAGAGAAATCCAAAAGTTAAGGCAGGAATAGATGAGAATAATTGGAATAGACCCGGGCTACGCCATAATGGGCTACGGGATCGTCGAATATAAAGGGAGCAAGTTCACTCCGATAGCATATGGCTCGATAACGACCGAGGCACACACTCCAAATGAAGAGAGGCTAATGACACTCTACGATGAGCTTAGTGCGATAATCGATGAGTATAAGCCTGAGGAAGCCTCTATCGAGGAACTCTTTTACAATACAAATGCGACTACTGCTATAATGGTTGGCGAGGCCAGAGGGACAGCGCTTCTGGCGTGTGCAAAAGCCGGCATCAAGATATCCGAGTACACGCCGCTTCAGATAAAGTCGGCGCTTACAGGCTACGGAAGAGCAGATAAAAAACAGGTGCAGGCGATGGTAAAGATGATATTAGGTCTTAGCAAGGTGCCAAAGCCCGATGATACAGCTGACGCTCTCGCTGCCGCCATATGTCACGCTCACCACGCAGGTGGCTGCAGACCACGCATATAAACGAAAGGGATATAAGATCCGATGATAAGGTTTTTACAAGGCGAATATCTATATTATGAAGGCGGCGCGATCGTCGTAAAGACGCCTGCTGGCATAGGCTTCAGGGTCTATGTTTCAGACACGAGTAGCCTGCTTACAGCACGCGAAGGCGACGAGATAAGCATGTACACGTACATGCAGGTCAAAGAAGACGGTATGTCGCTGTTTGGTTTTGCTGACAGCGAGAGCCTCGTGCTTTTCGAACAGCTCATAACTGTAAAGGGAGTAGGGCCAAAGGCAGGCCTTGCCATCATGAGCCTCGGCACGCCTAATCAGATAAAGGGCGTTATTTCAGGAGGAGACGCTTCGTCCATCGCGATGGCTCAGGGCGTAGGTAAAAAGACAGCCGAGAGGGTCATACTCGAGCTCAAGGACAAGGTGACAGCCCTTCCTATGGAGGGAGAAGAACTCGCGTCGGGCATCGCTCCATCAGCTATACCTGGAAGCGGGGAAAGAGGCGAGGCTATAGTAGCTCTTACAACTCTCGGCTACAGCAAGAAGGAAGCGGAGAGCGCTGTAGGCGCAGTGCCTGATGAAGGCCTCAGCGCTGAAGAATACGTCAAGAAAGCGCTGAAATTCCTTCTTTGATCTAACTAGCAAAATATAACGACAGGATAGAACATAATCAAATGGACGAAAGAGTAACACAGACAAAAGCGGTCCCATCAGAACTGGCAGGCGAAATGACGCTAAGGCCACAGTATTTGAGCGAGTATTGCGGGCAGACTTCCACTAAGGACAATCTGTCCATATACATAGAAGCAGCCAAGATGAGAGGAGAGCCTCTCGATCACGTGCTTTTTTATGGTCCTCCGGGGCTTGGCAAAACAACACTTGCCGGCATTATCGCAAACGAGCTCGGAGTTGATATAAAGGTCACCTCAGGCCCGGCCATAGGGCGCGCCGGCGATCTTGCCGCGATCCTTACGAATCTAAACGACAACGATGTGCTGTTCATCGATGAGATCCACAGACTAAATCGCTCTGTCGAGGAGGTCCTTTACTCCGCAATGGAAGATTACGTTCTGGATATCATCATCGGTAAAGGCCCTGCTGCTAGATCTCTCAGAATAGACATCGCCAAGTTTACGCTTATTGGCGCTACAACACGCGCAGGCAGCCTTTCAGGCCCGCTTCGCGACAGATTTGGCATTGTTGAGAAGTTCGAGTTTTACACACCTGAAGAGATAAAGGAGATACTGAGGCGCACTGCCAATGTCCTCGATACATCGATCGATGATGAATCGCTTGCTGAGATAGCGAGGCGCTCAAGAGGCACTCCTCGTATAGGCAACAGGCTGCTAAAGAGAGTGAGGGATTTCTCGTCTGTCATCGCAGACGGCAATGTGGATATAGATATTACCATGAAAGCACTCGAGGCTCTCGGTGTAGACGAGCTTGGCCTTGAAAAGCTCGACAGGGATATACTCGAGACTATCATCAAGGGCTTCAACGGAGGCCCTGTGGGCATCGAGACCATAGCCTCTGCTATCGGAGAGGAAAGAGTCACCATAGAGGATGCCAATGAGCCTTATCTCATACAGGCTGGCCTCCTTTACAGGACACAAAAGGGAAGAGTCGCATCCAAAGCGGCCTACGAACACATGAATCTGATGTCCTATTATCAGGAACCAGAGTCAGAACAACTACGAATGGATTTGGAGTAATACTATTGAGAATAGAAGATTTTGATTATAACTTACCTGAAGAACTTATAGCGCAGACCCCGCTCGAGCAGCGGGACAGTTGCAGACTGATGGTGCTTGACAGAGAGAAAAAGACGATCGAGCACCGTCATTTTTATGATATCCTCGAATACTTAGATCCCGGAGACTGCCTGGTGCTCAATGATTCAAGAGTCATACCTGCCAGGATGTACGGGACAAAGGAAGGCACCGGAGCCCATATAGAACTTCTTCTGATCAAGCGTATCGAAGGGGACAAATGGGAGTGCATGGTGAGGCCAGGAAAGCGCCTTCATGAAGGCAATACGGTTATCTTCACTGATGATTTCAAAGCCCATATCCTCGGTATCCACGACGAAGAAAACGGCACAAGGCTGGTCGAATTCGAGTACGAAGGTATATTCATGGAGCGTCTCGAAGAGATAGGCTCAATGCCGCTTCCTCCGTATATAACAAGGGAAGCCGAGGAGAGCGATAAGGAGATGTACCAGACTGTCTATAGCAGAATAGATGGGTCAGTGGCAGCTCCTACAGCAGGCCTTCATTTTACTGAGGAGCTCCTCCAAAAGGCCAAGGATAAAGGCGTAAAGATAGCGTATGTAACGCTCCATGTAGGCATCGGAACTTTCAGGCCGGTCAAGGTGGACGTTATCGAGGAACATAAGATGCACTTCGAAGAGTGCTCAATTGACGAAGAAAACGCTCAGATCATCAATGACACGATCACAGAAGGCGGCCGCATAATCTCGGTCGGCACCACTTCTACGCGCACGCTTGAGAGCATGGCAGGCATGCCTATGCAACCTTTTACGGGCGAGAGCAAGGGCAAGTTCTTCCGCGTAAGAGCAGGAGAAACATCGACCGGCATATTCATATATCCGGGATACGAGTTCAAGATCGTAGACGCTCTTATCACCAACTTCCACCTGCCTAAATCCACGCTGATAATGCTCGTATCGGCGCTCTACGACAGAGAAGAGATACTTAAGGCATATGAGGAAGCCGTAAAGGAAGGATACAGATTCTTCAGCTATGGCGATGCTATGCTTATCAAATAACATAGGAAGGAAATAATATTGAGTAAAGCACTTCAATTTGAAATATTACATAAGGAAGCAAGTACTAAGGCGAGGAGAGGGCGCATCACAACGCCTCATGGTGTTATTGAGACGCCTGTATTCATGCCAGTCGGCACTCAGGCGACAGTCAAGGCCATGAAACCCGAGAGCGTTAAAGACACCGGCGCTCAGATAATCCTTGCCAATACATATCACCTGATGCTTAGGCCGGGTAGCGATATCGTAAGAGAAGCCGGCGGGCTTCACAGGTTTATGAATTGGGACAAACCAATACTTACCGACAGCGGTGGGTATCAGGTGTTTAGTCTCGGCGCTATGAGAGAGATAACCGAGGAAGGTGTCAAATTTGCGTCACATATCGACGGGAGCAGGCACATGCTTTCTCCTGAAAAGTCAATGGAGGTGCAGAACGATCTCGGATCGGATATCATAATGGCCTTTGACGAGTGCGCTCCAAAGGATGCATCGAGAGAATATATCGAAAAATCCCAGGCGCGCACAACAAGGTGGCTCGAGCGCTGCATAGAAGCACACAAAAATCCTGATACGCAGGCTCTCTTTGGCATTATGCAGGGTGGTTTCTATAAAGACCTTCGTGAAGAGAGCGCCAGGGAAATAGTGAAATTCGATCTTCCGGGCTATGCAATTGGAGGCATCTCAGTCGGAGAGCCTAAGGAAGACTTCGTTGGCGTACTCGAATACGCGCCAGATCTTTTACCTGAGGACAAGCCAAGATATGTAATGGGTATAGGAACGCCTGACTATATATTCGAGGCTGTTGAGCACGGAGTGGATATGTTCGACTGCGTTGAACCTACCAGGATAGCGAGACACGGAATGGCCATGACCAGTCATCGACTGCTACACATGCAGACATTACAGCAGGGCATATTTAAGACACCTCTTTAAGGCAGGAGAGACTATGTCACATATGCTGCTTTCCGAGCACAACCTGAGATTCCTTTCAAGGCTTTCCGAAAATATCCGAAAGTCGATAGAAGAGGATCGTTTCATGGAATATAAAAAGGATTTCTATTCAAGATATTATGATGAAGAAGCCTAAAGTCTGGGACATAGCGGTACTCACGGGGATAGTGCTCCTGATAATAATGATTGCGATGGTGCAAAATAACAGCAGGAGCGCGTATACAGTCTGCATCGTTCTGGCTGTGTATTTCGCGAGTTCCATTCTGATGCTGCTATACGCGTTCCTCAGGCAGCTACGCTACAACATATACTCGTATAACACCATATACTATATGGGCTTCGCCTTGTTCGTGCTGTTTGTTTCAGTTTCAAACATGAGCCTTCTGACGCTTATCAGTAAGGATCCTGAAACATACGGCCTAAGCGCGATTTTATACAATCTGCTGGATACAGCGCGCATGTTCATATACGTGACGTTCCCGTTCATATTGGTGTTCTCGGCCGCGCTATGCATATCGAATATTTCGCTTATACGTCATGAGGGTAGGCGCCCGGTCAACTTCCTGGGAATCATACTCTCGGTGTGTATGATAGCCGGCCCTTTGATCATATTCTTTTCGAGCCGGTATATGTCGGGAAGCGCTGCGGAGGTATTCAGGATGGAGCTGGCATCGCAGATGTTTTCAACGCTTTATCTTTATTGCGAATGCATGCTGATAGGCGCTATAGTCGCAAATATAATCGCGGCGAAACACAGGCCCGCATATGACAAGGAATACGTGATCATACTCGGCTGCGGCATCAACGGGGATGGCACGCCGACTCCGCTTCTAAGAGGCAGGATCGACAAGGCGATCGAGTTCAGCAGAAAACAGTTCACTGAGTCGGGGCATGCGCCGCTTTTCATAACATCAGGCGGGCAGGGCCCAAATGAGGTGATCTCCGAAAGCGAAAGCATGAAGCGCTACCTGGTCGATCAGGGCATTTCTGAGAGACGTATAATACAGGAAGACAAATCGACTGATACCTTCGAGAATATGAAGTTCTCCAAGGCAAAGCTTGAAGAAATGGGGAAGAGCATAGCGGATACCAAAGTAGCGTTCTCGACCACCAATTACCACGTATTCAGAAGCGGTCTATACGCTAAGCGCGTAAAGCTTCAGGCTGAGGGCATGGGCGCTGACACCAAATGGTATTTCTGGCCTAACGCATCTGTCAGAGAACTGGTCGGTCTTATGACAGAGCACAGGGGCAAGCAGGCACTGGTGCTTCTCGGTATGGCTGCGATATACGCGACTCTTACCATTCTATCTTTCCAATTCTGATCAAATACAATTAATAATGGACATAAACGAAACTAGAATTCTTAATACAGACAAGCTCTGCCCGGCAGCTGAGCATTGCGGTGGTTGCATATATCAGGGCATCTCATATGAGGAGCAGTACAGGCAAAAGGATAAGGCCGTGCGCAAGCTTCTCGCCAAGCACGAAATCGATGAATCGGTCTATCTTGGCATGGAGCCGGCCATTTGCACAGGTGGCTACCGCAACAAGATGGAATATACCTTCGGTGATCTCGAAAAGGGCGGTGAGCTCGAACTCGGCATGCACTACAAAGGCCGCTGGATGTCCATAATCACGACAGACGAATGCCAGCTGGTTCCAGGTCAGTTCAATATTATTCTTCGCGCTGTGCTCGAATTTTGCCGTTCTAAGGGGTACAGACCCTATCACCGCAAACTCCATACAGGGCTTCTCAGGAATCTTGTCGTAAGATGCGGAGTAAGGACGGGTGAGATACTCGTCAATATCGTTACGGCAAGTGATGGCAGCGTAAATGGTGACGGCGCTTATTTCGATGAGCAGGGCTTTACGGATATGCTACTGTCGCTGGATATGCCAGGCGACCAGAAGATTGTCGGTATACTGCGCACCTTCAACGACGCCCTGGCTGATGCCGTGATCGATGAGGGCCACAAAATACTCTGGGGTCGTGACTACTATAACGAGAAGATACTCGGGCTTGACTTCAAGGTGAAGGCGTTCGCGTTCTTCCAGACCAACATCGACGCCGTCGAAAGGCTTTACAGCGATGTCCTCGAAGTGGTGCCTGATGTGAGCGGTAAGACAGTTTATGATCTATACTGTGGCACGGGCACTATCTCTCAGCTGATGGCATCCAAGGCCAAAAACGTATACGGGATCGATATAGTCGAGGATTCGATAATCGCGGCAAGATCCAACACTGAGCTCAATGGCATAGCAAATTGCCATTACATCTGCGGAGACGTAAAGGAAAAGCTCGACGAGATACCGGAAAAGCCAGATGTGATCGTAGTGGATCCGCCGCGCGTAGGCATCCACGACAAAGCGGTCGCCATGCTCTGCAGATATGGCATCGAAGAGATCGTATATGTCAGTTGCAATCCGAAGACGCTCTGCATCAATCTCGACAGCTTCCGCTCAAACGGATACGAGATAAAGCAGATAAAAGCATATGACAATTTTCCAATGACAAAACATATTGAATGTATAGCACTGTTACAATTGAGCAACCGAAAACCGGATGCTAAGATCAGAATTGATGTGGATCTCACCGATTATTACCGTATCAAGGATTCCAGGAAAGGACAGGAAGAATAATCATCATAGGATAAGAATTCGGCAGTAATGAGTGAGACTAAAGGATCCTCGATTTATGTAACCATATTTATGAAGAGCTGCTGATGCAATCACGCATCTGTGGCTCTTCTCTGTTTCTTTGAAGACGAAAGTATTCAGAAATACCCTGTTGACAGAAAGGATATGATAAATTATAATTCACATTATATAACATGAATTATATAAAGGAGATATGAAATGCCGCCAAAGGTTAAGATAACAAAAAAGATGGTTGCGGATGCTTCCTTTGAGGTGGTCAGGGCGAATGGCCATGAGAATTTGAATGCCAGAACGATCTCTGAATATCTGGGCTGCTCCACCCAGCCGGTTCTTTATAACTACAAAACGGTAGATGAGATACGGGAAACGGCATATGAGATCGCCGATAACTTTCATACATCCTGCATCATGCCAAAGGAAGATGATGAAAATCCGATACTTGCGCTCGGACTTAATTATGTCCGATTTGGAAATGAGGAAAAAAATCTGTTCCGTTTCCTGTTTCAGACAGATAAGTTTGGTGGAATGGATGTTTCTTCGCTTATGGGGAATCCTGAACTGTCGGATATAATGAATGTAATGGCCGAGGGATTAGGTTGTAATGAAGAAGATGCCAGAGAGATGTTTCTGACTTTTTTCTGTGTGGTACACGGGCTTGCCAGCCTGTTGGCAAATAATTCTATGGAATATGATGAAGAGCAGAGTAAGAAGATGCTTGAAAATGTCTTCTTCGGGATGCTCGCATCCCGGAAAAGGAGATAAAATGCTGAAACTATATGAAAAGAATGAAATACTCTTCGCGGTACTTTGGATACTGCTTTACTGTTTTGTGTCGATTCCTATCCGAGGAAATTTCGGAGATGAGAGTATCTGGATGTTGCTGGCATTATTCTTAATTGCAGTGGGAATAACTGTATTCGTCAAAAGACATCATCTGGAAGAAAAATATGGACTTGATAGATGGCCGAAGAATAATAAACGTTTTCTGTTCTTCATACCTGTGTGGATATTGGTGACGGGAAACCTATGGGGTGGCTTTGGAATGGCATATAGTGGCATGGCACAGGTATTTGCCGTGCTGTCCATGCTGCTTATCGGGTATATAGAGGAAGTGATCTTCAGAGGATTCCTTTTCAAGGCGTTAATTCCTAAGGATGGTATTGTGGTATCGGTCATTATCTCTGCGGTAACATTCGGAATCGGGCATATCGTAAATCTTTTCGCTGGACAGGCAAACCTTGAAACCGTGATTCAGGTTTTCTTCGCTATAGCATGGGGATTCATTTTTACTATGGTGTTTTATAAGAGCGGGAGTCTCATTCCATGCATCATCGCACACAGTCTTGTAGATGCTTTTTCCAAATTCGCTGCGGAAGACGCCAGTATGACAATAGCATGGATCTATATGGCAGCAACCATTGTGATCGCAATCGGTTATTGTTTATATCTGAAGAGATTGCCGGATAGAGAAGATGTGCAGATATGAATAATCTAATGAAATGAAGGACAGAAAAGCAAGCACTCATATAATGTAAGGTCATCGGAGATACAAGCTCTGGTGACTTTTTCGATTATACTGTTGCAGTGAAACAAGTAGTATGTTATAGTAGGCATATACAAACGTTGGCATATACCTGCAAGGAGATAATGGAAGATGACAATCAGCGAAAGATTATTCGCCATAATGAAAGAAAAAAATATAACTATGCCTGATTTATCACGTATGACAGGTATTTCCAGACATACGATTTTCGACTGGCAGCGGCGTGGAACAAATCCGGGTGCGGATAAGATTATGGTTATCTGCGAGGCTCTTCATATAACACCGGAGGAATTGCTCATTGGTACAACAAAAGGCTCATCGACAGGGGTGGATATCTGTATGGATGCTGGGAGCTTTGAAACTCAGATTATTGAAGGATGTCAGGGATTTTCTGACGAGCAAAAAAAACGCCTGCTGGCATATATTTCCATGCTTCAGAATGTGAAATAATGAGCAATGCGGCCAGCAATCATTATTTTGGAGGACTACATAGATGACAGATTTCGATAAACAGATGGAAATGGTTCTTTATCATTCTGATGAAGGAGATGTTTCTGTTGATGCGTACATAAAGGATGAGAGTATTTGGATTACGCAGAAAGCAATGGCCGAATTATTTGGTGTAAAGGTTCCGGCTGTTAGCAAGCATCTGAAAAAGATTTTTGAAGAAGGTGAATTGGATGAAAAAGTGGTTGTTTCCAAAATGGAAATAACCAGTCCTCATGGAGCCATGCCTGGCAGAACGCAGACAGGTGAGGCAATGTATTACAATCTTGATGCAATCATTTCGGTTGGATATCGTGTTAACTCCCGGAAGGCAACTCGGTTCAGAATCTGGGCGACGAAGACTTTGAAGGAATATATGATCAAAGGATTTGTACTGGATGATGACAGATTAAAACAGGGGAAGACTGCTTTTGGTAAGGACTATTTCAGGGAACTTCTTGAGAGAGTTCGCTCAATCCGGGCCAGTGAACGGCGTATATGGCAGCAGATCACAGATATATTTGCTGAGTGCAGTATTGATTACACACAGGACTCGGAAATTGCATACCATTTCTATGCAACGATTCAGAACCGGTTCCACTATGCGATTACAAACCATACCGCTGCAGAAATTGTATATCAATCAGCGGATCATACAAAAGAACATATGGGATTAACAACATGGAAGAACGCGCCGGATGGGAGGATTCTTAAGTCGGATGTTTCCGTAGCGAAAAATTATCTGGATGAAAAGCAGATTCGCCAGCTTGAGCGAGCGGTTGCGGGCTACTTTGATTATATCGAGGATCTGATTGAGCGTGAGAATGTCTTTACCATGGAAGAGTTCGAGAAGAGCGTAAATGCATTCCTTGAATTTCGTCAGTATAGGATACTGAAGGATAATGGGAGGATATCTCACAAGCAGGCACTCGATAAAGCAAACGCAGAATATGAAATATTCAATAGAACACAGCCGATTGAATCAGATTTCGACCGAGCTGTGAAGAAAATGATTGAAGGCAATCAAAGTGGGTAGGGTAATCAGACCAGCAGCTAGGTTTAGGATTTCTGGTGTTCTACGAAGGCTCTGAGGGTAATCAAATTCGGTTGCTCAAACAAAACACAGTCGAATGTATAGTATTGATGTCACGAAAAGGCCAATGAAATACGATTTTACAAGTATCATCGACAGAAAAGGTAAGGACGCTTCAGCTTATGATTCAGTTGGGGAATATAAGTGGGGAATGGAACCCGATCTACCAAAGGAAGGGTTTGATTTTATACCCCTTTGGGTCGCAGACATGAATTTTCCCACCTGCCCGGCGGTAACAGATAGGATCATTGAGAGAGCTAAGCATCCATTGTTTGGTTATTACAATTATTCTGATGAGTATTACGATTCCATCATAAACTGGCGTCAAAGTACTGGATATCACCAGGAACTTACAAGAGAGCATATCGGATATGAAAACGGTGTGCATGGATTCCTGACGAGTGCGGTGGAAGTCCTCACAAAACCCGGGGATAACATATTGCTTCACACTCCTGTATATGTTGGCTTCAAAGCCGATGTGGAAGGATCGGGAAGACATTCCGTATATAGTCCGCTTTACCATGACGAAAACGGAGTCTGGCGCATGGACTATGAGGACATGGACCGAAAAATCAAGGAATACAATATTGGTACCGCTATTTTCTGTTCACCACATAATCCTAGCGGTCGCGTATGGACAATGCCTGAACTTGAGAAGGCGATGCAGGTATTTGAGCAAAACAATATCACTGTTCTAAGTGATGAGATATGGGCGGATCTGGTATTTGAGGGACATAAGCATATCCCGACACAATGCGTGAACAAGTGGGCTTTCGACCATGTGGCAGCAGCCTACGCGCCAAGTAAGACCTTCAATCTGGCGGGCCTTGTTGGAAGTTATCACATTATCTACAATGATGACTTGCGCGAGAAAATAGCGACATATGGAGACCAAACACACTATAACGAGATGAATGTGCTCTCAATGCATGCTCTTATTGGGGCCTACAGCGAAGAGGGTAGGCAGTGGACTGACGAGCTGCTTCTGGTTCTCGAAGATAATGCGCATTTTGCTCATGAATATATCAACACAAATTTCGATGGTGTGAATTGTGAGATGTCTGAAGGAACATACATGTTGTTTATGGATTGCTCCGAGTACTGCAAGTGCAGCGGTAGAACGATCGATGAGGTCATAAAGGCCGGCTGGGATGTAGGCGTTGGCTGGCAAGACGGAAGACTTTTTGAAGGCCCTTGCCATATTCGTCTTAATCTGGCGTCACCACGTGTTCGCCTGGAGGAGGCCTTCCGAAGAATGAGCGAGTATGTATTTGTGTAATACAGATCATTCCGATGTAAGAGAGGTTTGAAATGATGGGGAAGAAGAGATCATTATCAATATTGATGGCAGAGCTACGATAAAAGGCACCGTCACCAAGGTCAAGAAGAAAAAGAAACTTGCCACTAGCCACGCCGTCAAGCTCAGGTTTATAAGCAGTGATCTACGTCCAGACGATCAACGGTGTCTGGAAGAACTGCAAAGTGACGGTCAATTGACTATGCTCAGGTCACTGTGGTGCGATATAATACGCAGCTCCTCGCCAAAAAGGCGGGGAGTTTTCACAATAAACCATAACACATATATCGACAACTAACGGGATATGAGTCTATTTTTCGGTAGAGGAGGAATAATTTGAAACAATATATTGTTGACGCATTTACAAGTGAGCCATTTTCAGGCAATCCGGCAGCTGTTTGTGTAATGGAGGAATGGCCTTCAGAAGAATCGATGATGAAACTCGCGATGGAGAACAACCTTTCAGAGACCGCTTTTATTGTCAAAGAGGATAAGGGTTACCATCTTCGCTGGTTCACTCCGGGAACAGAGGTGGAACTTTGCGGTCACGCTACGCTGGCTTCGGCCTACGTTATACTGAACTACTACGAGCCTGAAAGCAAAGTGGTGCAGTTCAATACTCTCAGTGGCACTCTTACTGTAACAAGGAAGGACAATCTATATGAGATGGACTTCCCGACATATGATCTTAAGGAAATCCCTGTGACCGACGATATGGAGCGTGCTTTCGGAGTTCGTCCTGTTAAGGCTGTCCTTGGCCTTGATTTGGTATGTGTCTTTGAAAAAGAAGAGCAAGTACGGGAGATGGATCCCGATCAGGCTATGCTCATGAAGATAGAAGGACGCCTTCAAAATGCCACAGCATTAGGCAGAGAGTCTGACTGCGTTTCCCGCAGTTTTGCTCCAAAGCTCGCTATTGCTGAGGACCCTGTGTGTGGATCAGCCCATTGCCAGATCGCTGATTACTGGTCAACAGTATTGGGTAAGATGGGCATACATGCTTACCAGGCATCGAAGCGAGGTGGGCATCTCTACTGCGAAATGCTTGGCAATGGCAGGATGTCTATTAGCGGAGAAGCCGCGTTGGTGGCAATTTCGGATATCAAAGCGGAATTGATCTAATACAATCAATATGATGTGTTGCAGTAATCTGTTGACGCGCAAAACGATTGATTTTATCATTAAAACAAGGGAGCAAAAGGCTACCTTATAATCTATGTGGAGAAGAACTATTAATGGAAGAACAGAAAAAAAGAGAAAAGACTATCATACGTACCAGTTACGTTGGGATCATCACTAACATATTGCTTGCCATTTTCAAGGCGATAGTCGGCCTTGCGTCAAACTCTATAGCTATAGTGCTTGATGCCGTAAACAACCTGACAGATGTACTTTCATCCGTTGTCACCATCTTTGGCACTAAGCTGGCTAATAAAAGGCCAGATAAGGATCATCCTCTTGGTCATGGCAGGATCGAATATCTTTCAGCACTCGTTGTAGCGGTGATCGTTCTTTATGCAGGTATCACTTCGCTTATAGAATCGGTCAAGAAGATAATCCATCCTGAGACACCTCAGTATTCTACAGTAGCATTGATCATAATCGCGGTAGCGGTTGTCGTGAAAATATTGCTTGGAAGATACGTGAAAGCGAAAGGAAAGGAGACCAACTCTGGCGCCTTGATTGCATCCGGTACCGATGCTATTTCCGATGCAGCGCTTTCGGCCGCTGTACTTGCCACAGCTCTCATCTATACATTCAAGGGCGTCTCCCTTGAGGCGTATATGGGCGTTATAATCTCCGGATTTATCATCAAAGCCGGCTATGAGATGATCAGTGACACCATAGCGGATATCCTCGGAAAGAGGGCTGATGTCGAGGTAGCAAAAAAGATAAAAGAGATAGTTACGGAAGAGCCAAACGTACTTGGTGCTTACGATCTCTTTGTCCATGATTACGGCCCGGGCAGGGGCTATGCTTCCATCCATCTGGAATTACCTGATGACATGACCGTAGATAAGGTGGATATCCTTACGCGCAAGCTTACTGACAGAGTCTACAGAGAGACTGGCGTCATTCTTACCGGTATTGGCGTGTACTCACACAACTCCGATGAGAAAGCTGACAAGATCAGAAGGACAATCGAAGAAAAAGTGTTGGCTCACGACTGGGCGCTTCAGATGCATGGTTTTTATCTGGACGAGCCAAAGAAGATCATACGCTTCGACGTAGTTATGAGTTTTGATATGCCGCAGGCAGAGGGCGTAGAGATAATATGCGAGGAGATAAAGGCAATATATCCGGAGTACGAGCTGGCTATCGTTGCTGACATAGATATTTCAGACTAAGCGATTGAAAAAAATAATTGGGACTTTTACTGAAAGGGAGGCGCGCTATGAAATACTATATCCAGAACCCACATGCTAACAACGGTATTGCAACTGAAGTAAAAGGGGTAGAGCTGATAGACGCTACCGGCCTCGACTATGCTGACTTTTTCGCCAATCTTAAAGAGGATGACGAGGTAGTTCTGATCGGAGGAGATGGCACTATCAATTATCTGATCAATCATGTTGATCCGGATTCGATCAAGAACAACGTATATATCTACGGAGGCGGCACAGGAAATGATTTCCTGAACGATATAGAGGAGAAGCCGGGTAAGGAGATACTGCTAAATCCATATATCAAAAACCTTCCGACTGCGACAGTGAAAGGAAAGAAATACAGATATATCAATAATATGAGCTTTGGTATCGACGGTTATTGCTGCGAGGAAGCCGACAGGATCAAGGCCAGAAAGCCTAATAAAGAGATCGACTATACCAAGATCGCTATCAAAGGTCTGCTATACGCTTTCAAGCCTCGTCATGCATGGATAGAAGCAGATGGGAAAGAGTACGAATACGATAACGTGTGGCTCGCTCCTGCGATGAAGGGAAGATACTGCGGCGGAGGCATGATGCTCGCTCCGGGGCAGGACAGATTTTCAGATAAGCTTACTGTTGTAGTATATACGAGCAAATCCAAGCTAAAATCGCTTATGAATTTCCCTAAGATATTCGAAGGCAAGCACGTAGCGCTTACGGATATGGTAAAGATAATAGAGGGGAAGAAGATACACGTCAGATTCTCGGAGCCATGCGCTGTGCAGATCGATGGCGAGGTGGTGCTCGACGTTACAGAGTACTGGGCTGAAGCCTAGAAAAGAAAAAACAGAAATAGTATTACATGCAAACTAAAGGACCGGTTTTCCGGTCCTTTTTGATGCTATTCTGCTATGTTATCATCCTGAGTTTCTGATCGGTGAGCGTCTTGCATATCGTGACTTTCGCGAATACGCTGTGAGACACCTCTTAGCACTCTTTCGGTGAACCAAACAGCGACAGTTCCTACGATAGCTCCTTCATAGAACCCGATACCGATCGCAAGGCCGATACATGCGGAAGCCCATAGACCGGCCGCTGTAGTAAGTCCCGTTATTCGGCGTTTATTTACGATTATAGAGCCCGCACCAAGGAAACCGATACCTGATACCACTTGCGCTCCAATACGCGTCACATCGGTCGTAAAGTTGAGTGCTGCGAACTGCCCGGTAGACATGGCGATCATAGCGCCCATGCATACCAGGATGTGAGTACGGAAACCGGCAGGGGAGCCGTGAGCGTCTCTGTCATATCCGATCACGCCGGCGCATATTATGACCAATACAGTGCGGACAAGCAAAGCGACTATGTTAGGCTCGCCAAGTATTGGAAATATATCTGAGATCATTTTCATCGTTACACACCGTTTCAATTGATAATTGATTCTTAGTTATTTCTGGTTGAATTATACCACACGATTAGAGTGGGGAGTGACTTATTAGAAAAGCCCGGCTTTTTCGAAGCCGGGCTTTGAGTGTTTGAGTTAAAGCTTTGAGCTTGAGATTACATTCCGATGTGGAAGATATCCTGCAGCTGAGCGATGATGATAAGAGCCATCGCGATAGGGCCTATCCATTTGATGCAGAAGTTGAAGAAACCTTTGCTCTTGAATGTTCCGTTGAGTTCGACCTCATCATCGATATAGTGAGGAACGACCCAACCAATAAGTATAGCCATGATCAGACCGGATACAGGCATCAGGATACCTTCAGCGATAGCGTCCCAAACTGAGAGAACTTCAGCCTGTCCAAGGATGTGGAACCAAGCGAATGTTGGCCTAGCACCAAGACCATCAAGAGTAGTCATTGTGTTTCCGATGAGTGCCCATGCTGCCATTATCATAGTAACGCCAAATCTGTTGGCTGACTTACCGGCTTTGATGCGGCTGTCGAGGATAGCGGAGATACCGCCCTCCATCATACCGATCGAAGATGTCAGACAAGCGAAGAAGAACAGCAGCCAGAAGAGCATCGCGAAGAAAGCTCCGCCAGGCATATTGTTGAATACTGTCGGCATAGCTACGAATGCGAGACCGGCGCTTTTTGCGAATGGGATTCCATAAGCTGCGCAAGCCGGCATGATAGCAAGACCAGCGAGAAGAGCAGCAAGTGTATCGCCGATAGTAATGATAGTTGCGTCTTTTTCAAGATGCTCTTTCTTGTCAAGATATGAACCATAAGCGATCAGGCATCCTGAAGCAAGAGAGAGAGAGAAGAACATCTGAGAGCCAGCTAATTTGAGTACGTTTAAGAATCCGTAAGCGGCAACTTTGCCCTCATCGTCGACATATGTACCCCACAGGCTGAGATCTCCTTCAGGACTTCTCATAGCATCAAGATTAGGCCTGAACAAGAACTTCAGACCTTCGCCGGCACCATCAAGTGTGCAGGATCTGATTGCCATAATAACGAGGATAACAAAGAGAGCTGGCATAGCAAACTTGCAGAATCTCTCGATTCCCTCGGCAACTCCGGCAAGAACGATAATAACGGTCAATGCCAGGAAGATGATGACCCAAATCAGGGAAGAAGCATTCAAAAGTGTTTCATCAAATGCCGGGCCAGGCTCAAATGTTTTGCCTGCAAACATGCCCAGTGACTTGAAGAAGTACTTCAAAACGTAACCGCCAAATGTGCAGTAGAACGCAATCAGGAAGAAAGGCACGATAGTCTGAAGGATACCATTGAATTTAAATTTAGGATGGATATCCTTATATGCTTCGATTGCAGCCTTCTGTGATTTACGGCCGATAGCGATCTCAGAAAGAACCAGCGGGTATCCAACGATCACAAGAAGGATCATGTAGATGAGAAGGAAAGTAAAGCCTCCGCCTGTACCCATCTTGTATGGGAACTGCCAAAGGTTACCAAGTCCTACCGCTGACCCGAGAGAGGCCATCAGGAATCCAAAATTGGTATTGAAACTTCCTTTGTTTTGATTATTCATAACATACCTCCTAAATAAACGCGTGCGTTTATATATTCACCCAATCATTATACGTCCCAGCGCATTGTGAAGTCAATATGAAAACGCCTTCACATAATCGACATATTTTTGACGAAGACATTGATTTTATTGGGGTTTACAATCATGGAAGGGGGATATGAGCTTGTCGTATATTATGAAAAGGGGACAGCGCTTTTGCGCTGCCCCGAATAAAACATCACATTTGCTATAGAGTGACAATCTAACCATTTCCTCCGCTGGTATCGCCACCGGTATTACCGCCAGTATCGCCACCGCCAGGGGTTTCGCCACCGCCAGGGGTTTCGCCACCGCCAGGGGTTTCGCCACCGCCAGGGGTTTCGCCACCGCCAGGGGTTTCGCCACCGCTACTGGAGCCGCCACCGCTACTGGAGCCGCCACCGCTACTGGAGCCGCCACCTGAACTCTGCTTCTTATCTTCAGCGGCCTTCTGGGCTGCCTCTGCAGCTTCGGCTTTCTTTCTGGCTTCTTCTTCAGCCTTTTTCTTAGCCTTAGCTTCATCCTTATCCTTATCCGACTTAGTCTTGTAGGAGGAGAGGCCTGTATCAGTACCGCTTGTGTAATAGAGGCCACCCTTCATAACTACGTTAGAAGGCTGTCCAGGATATTCGCCGACTTTTGCCTTAGGGATCTGACTCATGATGTGACCCCACATGGCAGCAGCAGGCCCGGACATGGAACTCATGGAGATGTTCTCGTCAGTTCCAATCCAAAGGGATGCGGCGTATGAAGCCGTGAAGCCGTCGAACCAGATATCGTACTGGTCGTTTGTTGTTCCTGTCTTACCACCGGCAGCTGCTCCGCTTACTGCAGCTGAGCCTGCGATACCGCGTGTGATAACAGTCTGGAGCACGTTTCTCATGATGAAGGCAACACCTTCGTTGAGAGCCTCTGATTGCTCGGATTTACCTTCGAGTATAACTTTGCCTTCGCGGTCTTCGACCTTGTAGTAGCAGATCGGAGTATTGACTTTGCCCTCGCCAGGGAAGGCGGCGTATGCGAGAGCCATCTCGAGTGGCTTTACGCCCTGAGTCATAGCTCCAAGAGCCATAGCTGCAGGGTTCTCGTCATTGACCGGATTGCTTGTGTCATCCTGAAGTGTAGTAATACCGAATTTCTTGACCTGTTCCATGGAGTAATCAGCTCCGACCTGAAGCAGTATCTTGACGGCGCAAGTATTGATGGACTGCTGGATAGCTGTCATGAATGTGTTGCTGCCGCTGTATCCGCCTGTAGCGTTCTTAGGCCAGTACTGACCGTTGATCTTTGTACGTTCATCGGCGACCGAAGAGTGTACTGTGATGTAGTCTCCCCAGCCTTTGACGCCCTGGCTGTCGATACCATAGTCGACGAAAGTCCATTTCTTGCCGGCCTTCTGGAG